>NZ_JAKJTB010000012.1:0-415520 GCF_050337565.1 Vibrio kasasachensis
AGCTATATCAACGCTTGAACCCAACTCAAAGCCAATTATACATAGCGATCAAGGTTGGCAATATCGCCATCGACAGTACCAGAAAAAGGTAGCGGAGAGTGGGTTAACGCAAAGCATGTCGAGAAAAGGTAACTGCTTGGATAATGCTGTTGCTGAAAACTTTTTTGCTTTACTCAAAACAGAGATGTATCACAACCAAAGCTTTGAAGATGCAGATGATTTGATAGAGCAAATTAAAGAATACATCGAGTACTACAATACCAAACGTATAAAAGTGAAACTAAAAGACCTGACTCCGATAGAATATCGAACTCAGACCTTGAAAGCCGCTTAACAGAAATGTCCAACTTTACGGGGTCACTTCATTATTCTGCGGCTTTTTCATTTTCAGAAGCGTGATTTGAGGCGTTACACGGCTTCAAAAGCGAGCGCTTTTTTCTCAAGTTGACGGAATAACAGAGTCAGTATGCCGTTCACCAGTAAATAGAATAAGCCAGCAATGCCGAACACGGTAAGCGTATCGTAAGTTTGCGCATTGATTCTTTGCGCATAGCCCATCAAATCCATAATGGTGATGGTACTGGCAAGAGATGTGCCTTTAAAGACTAAGATGACTTCATTCGAGTAGGCTGGAATCGCGCGACGTAGCGCATAAGGCAGCAACACTTTTAAGCTTTGCGCTTTGCTCATACCGAGCGCTTTACATGCGTGCCATTGCCCCGAAGGGATAGTGTTAAATGCTCCTTTAAACAGCTGTGTGCTATACGCAGCCGTATTCAGAGCAAGGGCGAACATGGCGCAAAACCATGGTTGGCTTAACCAATTCCATAAAATGCTTTCTCTAATCCACTCAAACTGTCCCGGACCATAGTAGATCAAGAAAATTTGCACTAATAATGGTGTACCAGTAAATAAGATAATAATGCCGCGGCTTAGCCAATGAAGAATAGGCGTACGCATGATTAATATTACGGTCATCAGTAATGAAAGAATACAGCCAACCAAGAGTGAGGCGATGGTTAGTTGAAAACTGGCTACGAGTCCATCAAGCATTTGCCATAAATGTTCTTGCTTCATGCTTTAGCCCCTTTGAGTTCGCTCATACCTTTGATGGAGAATTTGTTGTCGATAATCTTCACCACATACTGAGTAATCAAAGTGATGACGAGGTAGATAGCGGCTGCTGTGGCATACCAAGTGAATGCTTCGTGGGTAGATGCCGACGTTAGCTGAGCTTGTTTAAGTAGATCGGTTACTCCAATCAGTGAAACTAGCGCCGTATCTTTGAGCAAAACAAGCCATTGGTTGGTTAAACCTGGAAGAGCATGGCGAACGGCTTGAGGCAAAATAATTTTAAAAAATGCATGAGCGCGATTCATGCCTAGTGCACTAGCGGCTTCGCGCTGACCTCTATTGACCGCTTTAAGCGCACCACGAATAGTCTGTGATGCGTATGAAGCAAAGATCAGCGATAGCGCGATAACGCCGGAGATAAACGGGCTAATTTCAATGAACTCACCTGTGATCAAAAACAGCACTTGAGTCGAGCCAAAGTAAATAAATAGAACCACTAAAAGCTCAGGCAAGCCTCGGACCACAGTAACAAAAGCAGTGGTTGGCCATTTAAAAGCGATACGGCGAGACATTTCACCCGTAGCGAAAATCACCGCTAATACCAGCCCAACCATTAAGCTAGCGCAAGCTAGTTGGACAGTCATCCAACTAGCTTGAACGAGCGATAAAGAATAACCCGTTAGCGCCATATTAGTTACCGAAGTACTTAGTGTGGATATCTTGGTAAGTACCGTTACCAGTTACCGCAACCAACGCTTTGTTCAGTTTTTCAACCAGCGCTTGGTTGTCTTTGTTTACTGCGATACCGAAACCATTGCCGAAGTATTTTGCGTTAGTGATGTTTTCACCAATATAAGCAAGTTTGTTGTCGGTGTCTTTGAACCATTCTGCTACTACTGCATTATCACCAAAGACTGAATCAATACGGCCATTTTTCATATCAATGAACGCATCTTGATAGCTTGAGTAAGGAACAGTGGTTACACCTGGCATTTGATCCATTAAGAAGCTTTGGTGCGTTGAACCATTTTGCACACCAACACGCTTGCCTTCCAGCGCGGCTTGATCTGCAACTTTACCTTC
The DNA here is from genome assembly GCF_050337565.1 of Vibrio kasasachensis. NCBI lineage: Bacteria > Pseudomonadati > Pseudomonadota > Gammaproteobacteria > Vibrionales > Vibrionaceae > Vibrio > Vibrio kasasachensis. The sequence continues at coordinate 2,158 of NZ_JAKJTB010000012.1, forward strand.
AAGAGCAATGAATGCTGCGGCATTGTCGTAGTATGCATTGCTAAAGCTAACTTGCTCTAAACGTGCATCGGTAATATCCATTGCTGAAATAGCTGCGTCATAACGTTTGAACTTAAGTGCAGGGATCAAACTGTCAAAGGCTTGGTTATGGAATGTACATTTTGCTTTCATCTCTTCACAAAGAGCGTTGGCAAGATCGACATCAAAACCTTGGATTTGGTTGCTTTCATCCATGTATTCAAAAGGAGGGTAAGTCGCTTCCATCACAAACTTGATCTCTTCTTGTGCAAGAGCGTGAGTGGAAACAACACCGATTAACGAAGCTAGAAGGATTTTTTTCATTGTATTACTCCATAAATTACAAAGGCTGACTCCGTCAATGGGCAGCGAAAGTTTGAATTGTGTGACTGTTTAAATCATTAATGTCTTAGGTAATCGGCAAACTCAGTGGTTTGCGGATTGGAAAATATTTCACTCGTACCGTGTTCAACGATGCGTCCTTTCTCCAAATACAACACATGAGAAGCAATTTTTTTAGCGAATTCCACTTCATGTGTTACGACAACTTGAGTGATACCAGTTGCGCTCAGTTCTTTGATGATTTCGACTACTTGAGTGGTGATCTCTGGATCGAGTGCCGCCGTAGGCTCATCAAAAAGCAACACTTCCGGTTTCATCATCAAAGCTCTTGCAATCGCAACACGTTGTTGCTGACCGCCAGAAAGCTGCAAAGGCCATGTGTTAGCTTTGTCTGCCAATTGCAGTGTGGTCAGTATTTCTAAAGCTTGTTGCTTTGCTGCTTCAACAGTCATCCCTGCAACCTTTACCGGCGCTTCAATTAAGTTTTGCATCACGGTCATATGGGGCCAAAGATTGTATTGCTGGAATACCATGCCCACTTTACGACGTAGCTGCAGCTCCTGTTTTTCTGTGATTGAAGAAGCAAAATCAAATTGGTGATTAGCGATCGCTAATTGGCCATTATCTGCGTTTTCAAGCAAGTTAAGAATACGAAGCAATGAGCTTTTTCCTGCACCACTTGGACCAAGTAATACGAGGGTTTCACCGTTGTTGCATTCGAAGCTGACATCGTGAAGAACTTGGGTAGTGCCGTAAGATTTATCTATTTGTTTTACTTGAATACTCATGCTTAAAAACTGCATTAATTACCACATGTCATTCATACTACTAAAGCTGAGAAATTATGCAATAAAAATGTATATAAATTTGATTTGTTAATATTATGTATAAATAATGAGCAGCAAAATAATAGAATTCACTGAGCTAAGTCAAAGAGTAAGCGAGTCTATACGACATCATCGTAGAAATTTGGCAGTGAATAGAGCTTCAATAAAAGACCACAGTTTAAATCGGGTAAAAAAGCAGTTTATTGAGAAACAGACAGAGAGAATTGATGAGAAAGGGGGGGAGGAGATATAAAAAAGCCCCGCTAAATTAGCGAGGCTTGATTGAACGAGTTACTTTCAAGCGGCGGCTTGAGCAAACTGCGCAAGAAAGGCGTCTTTTCGCTCGTGAAAACGGTTTACCAAGTCATCAATATCTTCTTGGTTGTATGGTTTAAGCCCACTTGCGACCATACGTTTAATCCCTTTACCAACTACTTCACCATCTTGGATGAAGTCAAAGTTAAGAGTAACAAGACCGCGTTTGCCTTCAACATCGAAAGTTGCGCCAGAGAATGTGACTTCAGGATCGCTTAGATCAAGGCGCTCAAATTCAATTTCCATGCTTTCATAAATCACTAACGGGCGTTGGCAGTTGATCATCATCTGCTTTTCTTCCATTAGCGGTACCATAATGTGTGGGAAGTTCATACCAGAGAAACGAACGTAGTTCGCCACCACGTGCTCAATTAACTCAGCGTCTTGGGTTACTTCACCATCGCGGCTCATATGTAGGTATTCTTTACCGTTTTCGTCAACCACCGCTGATTCGTTCGAGCATTTGTTCTCGATATGAAGCGCTTTTCCATCACTCACCATTCCAGAGAATTTAAAGTGCATTTTTTTGCTGATACCTTGCTTGCTTAGTAGAACAGCAAAGAGCAAATCGCCAGGCACGCAGAAGCGCTTGCTGTCTTCATCGTGAATTGGGTTAAAGTCGCCTGCCACTTTCTTGGCAAAATGGCTCGCTTGAAGACGAGTGAATTGGAATTGATGATCTTGTGTAGAAAAGTACGGTGATAGAAACATATATTACGCTTAGTAGCCAAAACTGCCTGCGATTATATATGAGGAATTGATTTGACTGGTCAATCCAGTCACCACAGTGAAATCTGCATATCTGTGTGATAAAAGAGAGGTGTCACCAAAATGGTGGCACCTCTAATGCTAGCGATTCTATGTTGTCAAATAAATCAAATGCTTGGCAAGGTGCCAGATGGCATTAGTTCGTTGTGTATCGCCAGTTTAAGCAGAGAATTGGCCTGTTCAATATCGGGCGAAAAGTATCGGTCTTTATCATAAAAAGCGACTTTTTCGCGTAGCATTTGCTTGGCTATCTCCACATTGCTGGAGGATTTCAAAGGTGCTCGAAAATCCAACCCTTGAGCAGATGCAAGGTACTCCACCGCCAAGATACCGCGTGTGTTTTCCGCCATATCACGTAAACGTCGCCCGGCAAAGGTGGCCATTGAAACGTGATCCTCTTGGTTTGCAGAGGTTGGCAAGCTATCAATTGAAGCGGGGTGGGCGAGGGTTTTGTTCTCACTAGCCAGCGCTGCTGAAGTTACCTGAGCGATCATAAACCCAGAGTTTACGCCGCCATTATCAACCAAGAATGGCGGTAGTTTACTCAGTGCACTGTCGATCAATAACGCCATGCGTCGTTCCGATAAACTGCCAATCTCGGCAATCGCTAGTGCTAAATTGTCTGCCGCCATTGCGACTGGCTCTGCATGAAAATTACCGCCAGAGATAATGTCACCATCGTCGGCAAATACCAGTGGGTTGTCTGAGACTGAGTTTGCCTCAACTTGCAAAATTTCAGCAGAATTACGAAGTTGCTGCAAACATGCACCCATCACTTGGGGCTGGCAGCGCAATGAGTAAGGATCTTGAACCTTTTCACATTCGGTGTGTGATTCACCTATCTCGCTGCTAGCCGCGAGCATGTGACGGTAAGCCGTTGCTGCATCCATTTGCGCGCGATGACCACGCACACGGTGAATGCGTGGGTCAAATGGCTTGCGGCTGCCTAGAGCCGCTTCAACCGACATCGCGCCACACACAGTTGCAGAAGCATAGAGATCTTCGGCCGCAAAGAGCCCTTCAAGCGCAAAAGCAGTCGAGGCTTGTGTACCGTTGAGCAGGGCTAACCCTTCTTTTGGTGCCAGTGTTATAGGGCTTAAGCCCGCAATGGCTAACGCTTCGTTACCTGAAATTAGTTTACCGTTGTGGCGAGCCTGACCTTCCCCAAGTAATACCGTACTCATGTGAGCGAGTGGGGCTAGATCACCTGAAGCGCCAACAGAGCCTTTTTTGGGAACACATGGGTAAACCTGTGCATTGACGAGTTCTATCAGAGCTTGTATCACGCAGAGTCGAATACCAGAGTAACCGCGTGCGAGGCTGTTGATCTTTAGAATCATCATTAAGCGAACCGTTTCATCAGACATAAATTTGCCGATACCAGCTGCGTGCGATAAGACGATACTCCTTTGCAGTACTTCTAGATCTTGTGGTTCGATACGGGTATTGGCGAGTAATCCAAACCCTGTATTGATGCCATACACTGTACGATTCTCGGTAATGACTTGTTCAACAACCGCTGTACTTTGCTCAATCGCTTCAAATGAATCGGGATCTAAACTTAGGTTGACTGGTGAGCGGCTAATTTGACGTAACTGTTTGAGATCTAGGTAACCGGGTTTAAGTCGTAGGTTTAACATCGTTACTCTCCTAACGCAGCTGAGCGAGTTCTTGATTGAGCATTGGCAGATCGAGGCGTTGGTCAGCGGCGCACTGTTTGGCGATATCGTAGCCTGCATCGGCATGACGCATCACGCCAGTGGCAGGGTCATTCTGAAGTACACGGGCAATGCGTCGGCCTGCATCATCACTGCCGTCGCAACAAATCACCATGCCAGAGTGTTGTGAGAAACCCATCCCCACTCCACCACCGTGGTGCAGTGATACCCAAGTGGCACCGCCAGCGGTATTAAGCAAAGCATTGAGTAGTGGCCAATCGGATACTGCATCTGAGCCATCAAGCATGGCTTCGGTTTCGCGATTGGGACTCGCCACAGAGCCAGAATCAAGATGGTCTCGACCAATTACAATCGGGGCTTTAAGTTCACCATCTTTGACCATTTGGTTAAAAGCTTGCCCTAAACGTTCACGGTCTTTCAGCCCAACCCAACAAATACGCGCCGGTAAGCCTTGGAATTGAATATGTTCGCGCGCCATATCGAGCCAGTTATGTAAATGAGGGTCGTTAGGGATCAGTTCTTTGACCTTTTGGTCAGTTTTATAGATATCTTCTGGATCACCAGAAAGCGCTACCCATCGAAATGGTCCGATCCCTTGGCAAAAGAGTGGACGAATATAGGCGGGGACAAAACCCGGGAAATCAAAGGCATTGTCAACGCCTTGCTCAAGCGCCATTTGGCGAATGTTGTTACCGTAGTCAAGCGTTGCCGCACCACTAGCTTGTAGTTTGAGCATCGCTTGTACTTGCACCGCCATTGATTGTTTGGCGGCAGCGACGACTTTGTGCTCATCTTTTTGGCGCATTTCTTCAGCAAAAGCCATGCTCCAACCTTGCGGTAGATAGCCGTTAAGAGGGTCATGGGCAGACGTTTGGTCTGTGACCACATCAGGGGTGATATTACGTTCGACCAATTCAGTAAACACATCCGCTGCATTGCCGAGTAAGCCAACTGAAATCGGTTTGTCGGTATGGTTAATCAGCTCAAGTGCTTCATCTAGGTTGGTGGCTTTCTTATCAACATACCCTGTACGTAAACGGTAATCGATGCGTGATTCATCACACTCAACGGCGAGCATTGAGAAGCCTGCCATTGTCGCGGCAAGTGGTTGGGCACCACCCATGCCACCAAGTCCACCAGTTAAAATCCAGCGGTCTTTACTTGTTCCACCGAAATGTTGTTTTGCCACCGCAACAAAGGTTTCGTAAGTACCTTGTACAATGCCTTGTGATCCTATGTAAATCCAGCTACCTGCGGTCATTTGACCGTACATCATTAACCCTTGCTTATCGAGTTGATTGAAATGCTCCCAATTTGCCCAGTGTGGCACAAGGTTTGAATTGGCAATCAGTACTCGTGGCGCATCTTTGTGTGTGGCAAAGACACCGACAGGCTTACCTGATTGTACTAACAGTGTTTGGTCTTCTTCTAACCGCTCCAATACCTCAACGATTTTATCAAAACAGGCCCAATTTCGTGCTGCTCGACCAATACCGCCATAAACCACTAAAGCATGAGGATGTTCGGCAACTTCAGGATCGAGGTTATTCATTAACATTCGCAGTGGCGCTTCGGTGAGCCAAGAGCGCGCGCGCAGCGTGGTTCCGCGTGGGGATCGAATGGTGCGTTGAGTATCGAGACGCGTATCGTTACTGCTGCGTTCCGTCATAAGAAGACTCCTTGTGTTCACTATTTCTCTGAGAAAGCGTTGGCGATATCCCAGCACAGCCGAGCGGCTAGCCGAGCCGTCTGGCTATCGACATCATAGGTTGGGTTGTATTCGGCGATATCGGCGACAATCAACTTGTTTTTGTAATGTAGAATTCGTTCTAAAAAGAGGTTTATTGTGTCTAAACTGATGCCACGAGCTGCTGGTGAACTGACTCCGGGCGCAATAGCTCCGGGGAATACATCCAAATCAATGGTGAGATAGATGTAGTCACAGTTATCGATAAAATGCTGCAATTGGGTTAGGTGGTATACATGATTAAGATGTGAAAGATCTTTATCTTCGACATACCAAACTTTGAACTCATCCGCTCGTTTAAATAGCGCAGGAGTGTTGCTTGCACGGCTAACGCCCAAACAAGCGTAATGAAATGACCACTGTTTCTCTTGGCAATATTGTTGAATTTGATTAAAGGGGGTTCCGGAGCTGGTTTTTACATCCATGCTCGGGTGTTCAAAGGCGCGCAAATCAAAGTGGGCATCAAAATTGATGATGCCAATCCTCGGAGAGGTCGCGGAATTCAACTGTTCTAAATAACGAGCTAAACCAAGAAACGATGCCCATGCAACTTCATGCCCGCCACCCAATGTAATCACCGGTGTTGAATGTAGCGCAGTTGCGATTACATCGGCACAGTTGGATTGCGCTTGCTCTAGCAGATCATCGTCACAAACTACCGTACCTAAATCGACGATATGGCTTTTCTGATGCCATGCCATATTAGCCAACGCGCGACGGATTAAATCTGGCGCTTTACGTGCACCAACACGTCCTTTGTTGCGGGCAACACCAGCATCGCATGCGAAACCAAGAATACTAACGGCATTGCTGTCGGGTTGTAGCTCGCTCACTTGCATGGTTTTAATGACACTGTGAACGCGTTTTCCTGCTGCGCCATCTTCATCATCAATGCGCCCTTGCCAATGAAACTCTTGTTGGGTGATGGGTGGACTAGGCATAACTTACCGCTCCCTGAACAAGTCTGGCGTATAAACGTTTTACGCCTTGAAGGTAACTAAATTCAGCGGGGTGATCGATGTCCCATATTGCCAAATCCGCATCGAATCCAACGCCGATTTGTCCGCGACTTGCCCCCACACCGAGTGCTCGAGCTGCATGACACGTGACTCCGCGCAGAGTTTCTTCAGGCGTTAAGCCGAACATAGTGCAGCCCATATTCATCATCATAGTCAAATCTGCAAAAGGTGACGTGCCGGGATTGAGATCTGTTGAGATTGCCATAGGGACTTTGTGCTGACGAAGCAGCGTAATCGGAGGCTTTTGTGTCTCCCGTAAAAAATAGAAAGCGCCGGGTAGTAGGGTGGCAACGGTGCCAAACTTTGCCATCTCTATCACTCCAGCTTCATCGAGATACTCGATGTGATCGGCAGATAAGCCGTTATATTGAGCAGTGAGCGCGCTACCCCCGAGGTTGGATAGTTGTTCGGTGTGACCTTTTATCGCTAATCCGTGTTGCCGTGCGCTGGCAAACACTCGCTCAGTTTGTTTAAGGTTGAAGCCAATTGACTCGCAGAAAACATCGACACTATCTGCCAACTTTTCATCGGCGACAGCTGGAATGATCTCTTCACACACCAAATCAATGTAGCGATCAGCTTGCCCTTTGTATTCGGGTGGCACAGCGTGCGCTGCTAATAACGTTGGGGATACACGAATATGCCGATGGCGCTCTAATGCTTTAGCTGCGCGCAGCATTTTTAGCTCGTCATTCAGGTTTAATCCGTAGCCAGATTTGATTTCCACACTGGTGACACCGCTGCGAATTAGCCCATCTAATCTTATCAATGCTTGCTGAGTAAGTTGCTCTTGGCTTGCTTGACGAGTGGCTTTTACCGTGGAAAGAATACCGCCGCCCTGTTGAGCAATGGTTTGGTAAGGAGTGCCATTGAGGCGCATTTCAAACTCATTTGCTCGGTTACCCGCATACACCAGATGGGTATGACAATCGATAAATCCGGGTGTAACCAATCTTCCTTGGCAGTCGAGGGTGTCGGTAACAGAAGCGATAAGATGATTTGGGCTGATGGCGGCAATTTTACCATCACGCAGGTATAGGTTCGCGTGAATGACTTCGTACCCTTGAGGGCTTGCCACTAGCGTGACAAGGCGAGCATTCTCTAATAGCAGATCATAGCTGCCTGATGTCGAGCCTTTTTCTGTACCTCTGTCGTTCATACCTATCACTCGAATATAATGTATATACAAATAATGGTATTAACGCTGGGTTTGATCAACTTACATGTAATCGAAATGTGATCAATTTACGGAATAATTAACGTGATCGTAAATTGATTGTGGAACTTAATTTGTATCTTGAGCCCGGATGGTAGAGTAGAGCACTGCTAACAAGGTTATTACCGCTCCATGTGCGACGATTAAGTAGTAGACAAGGTTCGTTGTCCGTCACTTTGAGTAACTTGCGCTTTTCTGCGTCAATGGTAACGGCTTCTACACTGTGTTCGATTGCGCTAAGAGGGCAAGCATCAAACAAGTATTGAGTGGGTGTTTGTTGGCTAAAGTCTTGTTTTAAGTAATCGGCGGCGTATTCAGGGTTAACCCAGCGCAATTCTAGTTGAATAGGCATGTCGTCTGCGTAGTGAATGATCTCGCTGAAGAAGACCGGGTTACCGCGCATGATACCCAATTTGGTGGCTGTTGTTTCATCGGCGGTAATCTGTGATTGAGCCAGCACCTTATTGCTATAAATCTTACCCCTCTCAGTCACTTCAACGGCGATGTTTCGTATATCAATTAATGGGGATTCGGCTTTATCCAATACTTGGCAGACAAACGTTCCTAACCTAGGGGTGCGCTGAAGCCGACCTTCACTGACTAAATCTCGAATGGCTTTATTGACCGTCATACGACTGACATTAAACTGCTCGGTGAGTTCGAATTCCGTGCTAATGCGTTGACCAATCGTCCAAGTTCCAGAATCAATCTGACTGAGGATATAGCGTTTAATTTGTTGGTATAAAGGCAATTGAGACATAAACAGACACTTAATTAAATTGACTATACAAATGTAATGGTTGTGACACTACAAATGCAAGTGTGGGATAAAAATCAATCAAACGAATGAGATAAGGCTCAGTCGATAAGGAAAAAACTTGCGATGTTGCTAAAGGATATGAGATACAAATTCTCGCCAAGTCTCTTGCGATTACTTGGTTACAATAAGAATAGATAAAGGGAACAAGATGTTTGGAAAGTTAAAAGCTTCAATGGGAATTGGATCAGCCAAAGTGGACACAGTGATAGAGAGTATGGCTGTTTTCCAAGGTGAGAGAGTGAAAGGCGTTGTGCACATTCAAGGTGGTGATGTTGAACAACAGATTGATGCCATTACCTTGAAAATTTGTACTGAAGTTAAGGTTGAGTCAGATAACGGGGTGAGCTACCAAGAGTTCATCTTGGGTCAACTACAGGCAGTGCAGCCGTTTGTGATTGAAGCAAACCAAGCCAAGCAAGTTCCATTTGAATTGCAGTTGCATGACGAAACGCCAATAACATCGTTGAACGCGATTAAAAATCAATGTCATGTCTGGTTAGAAACGACACTTGATATTGATTTCGCAATAGACCCAAAAGACCGCGATTATATTGATGTCCGTCCGCTACCTGTGGTGGCTAAAGTGATTGATGCAATAGAGCGTGGTGGCTTTGAATTGGTTAAATCCGATGTTGAGAAAGGGTATCTGCGTGGCGGAAACTTCAGTTCCAAATCAGGCTGCTATCAGGAAATTGAGTTTAGAAACGGTGGTTTTATCAATAAGAAAGAGATTGAGTTGTCATTTGTTATTGAAGGCAGTTTAGTTCACTGCTTAGCTGAGGTGGATCGCTCACTGGGTATGCGTGGTGATCAATACACCTCTTTCACGCTGTCGCGCGAAGCATCAGACGGTGAAGTTCAATCTGCTGTTTCTCGCGTGCTTGCAATTTAATTACTTGCGCCGTAGCGGTACCGGTAAGCAAACGAAAATGCGATATCGGTGCTGTTATCGGCAGTGATCATATTCTCCACAACTGAGAACTCGACAGCCGATTGTGGCATTTGGTAACGATAGCCTAACGTGACTTCGGTAGCGATCTTAGCAAAATCATCATTCGCCGTAGAAATGCCTTCATAAAACCCGACCTGTCCGATGAGGTAATGGTTTTGATACCATTGATAACGATAACTCGCGCCGACAAACCAGTTGTTTGACACGTAGGGCATTTGGATAAAATTGCTTGGAGTGTCCCGAAAAGTTTGGCTGGCAGTAAGGTCAAAGCCATGATTGCCATTAAGGTAACCGTAATTGAGCTGCAATCCTTGCTCCCAATCGCTGTGAGCAAAAAAACCGTGTCCAATATCACTGTAATATAAGCTTAGACCGAACGATAAACCGTGTCGTTCAATTTGATAGAGTTGATATTGCAGATAACTGTATAAACCTTGGCTCAGCATTTCGCCGCGGAAATCTCGTTGATTAATATCATAACCTGGTATGTCGATAACATAACGATCATTCTCAACCAAATCTCGACCATTTTGGTCAATGGAAAACCAGTCGTGAAAGGCAATAGTCAGCGAGTCGAGGCTATTATTGCCGGCGTAATTCCAGCGATAACCTAGCTCAAATTGCCAAGAAGAGTTTAGCTGCCATTTACCACCAAGCTGTAACTGGTTTTGGTAGTAATCGAGTTCGTAGAGACCATTTTTAGCCCAAATACTGGCAGCCGTTAATGAGGCGGAAAGTTCGACATTGTTTTCCGGAATTGAAAAGCCAGAGCGTAGTTGTGGTGCGAGACCGTTAGTGATGAAGGGTGATTGTGCGTAAGTTTGTAACGGTCCATAGTTGGTCGATTGCGGCGGTGCCGCGTGTACGGTCAGTGCGGTTATTAAAGGCGCGCCCGCCAATAAAATAGTCTTATTCATATCACATTTCTTCTAGTTATTCTTGATAAGACTATAGTTTAGAAATTAAAGGTTAGAGAAATAAATACAAATAAAAACAGGCTGATAATTCAGCCTGTTTGTAGTTAAGCGGCACTTAAGTTGGTGGTAATGTAGGGTTGCCAAGCGTCTTGGTAAAGTTGGCGTGATTGACGACGCATGTTTTCGATTTGCGCAGTTTCAAATTCATTTTGTATGCGTTTTTCAGTATCAGCATGGCGTTCAATGCGCTGAATTCTTTCATATAAAGCATGTTCAGGACCCGATTTAACATCAGCAATTGCTTTTAAATGCAGTTGCACTTCCGCTACTAAATTAGTTTTAGGTAGCTTAACTAACAGGTTTAGATCGCGATAGCCTGAAGCGGCTGGTTTTTTAAAGCGGTTTTTTACTTTTACGATGGTCGTTTCGCGATCGAGTACTTCATAAACCTCCATTAGACTTGCTACATCGTCTGCAACAATAGTTGCTCGTGCTAAATCAGTAATACGGTTTACTTGGTTGTCCAGTTCAAGGGCAATTTTTTCTTGCGCACGGTGAGAGGATTTCACGCCTGCAAAATAGGCATTAGTGCGGGTGAGAAGAGCTGTACTTTTACAGATAGTCTCTAGCTCATATTGAGCTTGGTGCGCTTTACTATAAAGCACATCGAAATCTGAATAGGGCTGAAGCGGGGTCGTATCAGTGGATGAAATACCGTACAAGCCACTTAAATTGTGCTTGAAGGCTTTTGAGCACACTTGATCTTGGTTTGCACTTCGGTTGCCATCGCTATTTGGCGCAGGCATTGGCATTGCGGCAAAAGCTGGAGAACGGCTTAGCATTAAAAGCATAAGTGCCGTAGTGCGTAGGAATAAGCTCATTCACTCTCCTCAGGATTGTCGTTGTTTAGAAAAAGGGGAACTAGAAGTCATCACACCTAAACAAATCAACTATCTACATTAATCATTGGGGCTGTTTGAGCAAACTCAATCCTATCAAATAGTATTGATGCAAAAGTTTTAACTGGCTCCCATTAGTAATCATTTGGATTGAATCGATCCGAATAAGTTCATCCAGAAAGTGTAAATAAGTATATCGGATTAAACTGAACACAATGTGAATGGTTTGTTTATATTTGCAGTGCTTTTAGATAGTCTTAGCACTCAAAAGTCAGCAGAGACAAGTAACATGAAAGATCCAGAATTTTGGCATAACAAATGGGCATCTAACGTCATCGGTTTTCATTTAGAAGATGTGAATCCGCTTTTGCTTAAATTTTGGCAAAATACTCAACCTTCTTTCAGCGATAAAGTGTTTGTTCCGCTGTGTGGTAAATCGGAAGATTTAGTTTGGTTGGCAACCAAACATGAGGATGTCCAAGGTGTCGAGTTAAGTAACATAGCAGTACGTTCATTCTTTGCGGAGCATTTCTATACCCCAATGGTGATACCTATTAATGGGCAACATGAACTGTTTCAATTTGATGAACTCTCTATCTATGTGGGTGATTACTTTACAGCACCAATTAAACCAGTTGATATTGTGTACGATCGAGCAGCGTTGATCGCGTTACCAGAAGAAATGCGTGACGAGTACGTCGCGCGATTAAAATCTTTGCTCAACCCAGGTGCCCGTATTTTGTTGGTAACCTTAGATTACCCACAGCAAGAAATGGCGGGACCTCCTTTTTCTATTCATGAGCAAGAAGTGCAGCGTCATTTTGGTGAGTACAAAATCACTAAACTCTATTGTGATCAAGCAGATGATACACACCCGAAAATTGCGAAGAAAGGTCTGAGTAGGTTTGCTGAAGAAGTATATTTGATCGAGAGTTGATCGGAAATAGACAATCAAAGACGCTTGCAACGCTATTTGGGTAACAAAGGCTGCAAGCGTTTTTTTAATTGAGATAGGACGAAGTGGCGTTTAGTAAATGACTCTTACTTTATTTGCCGCACTTACCGCATCTTCAATCGCTTGTTCAATCGTACTGCGTTGAGTGATAGCAACGCCAAGTCGACGACGTCCGTCAATATCAGGTTTACCAAATAAACGCAGTTGTGTTTGTGGTGCAGCTAACGCATCGGCAACGCCGTCGTAGCGAATATTATTTGAGGTTCCTTGCCCCAAAATAACCGCAGAAGCACAGTGACCGTATTGAGTGATTTCCGAAATAGGCATGCCAGTAAAGGCGCGAACATGGAGAGCAAATTCAGACATATCTTGCGATAAAAGAGTAATCAACCCAGTATCATGCGGGCGAGGAGAGACTTCATTAAAAATGACAGTGTCACCTTTTACGAATAACTCAACACCAAAAATTCCGTAACCGCCAAGTGCATTGACGACTTTTTCTGAGGCATGTTGCGCTGCTTTAAGTGCTGCATCAGACATCACTTGTGGCTGCCATGATTCACGATAATCGCCGTCTTCTTGGCGATGACCAATAGGCGCACAGAAGTGGACCCCGTCTGAAGCTCTGACAGTTAATTGGGTGATCTCATAGTCGAAATCGATAAAGCCTTCGACAATAACTCGTCCCGCACCCGTTCTTCCGCCTTCTTGAGCGTAGCGCCATGCTTTCTCAACGTCGTCAGCACTTTTGATGACACTTTGTCCTTTACCTGAAGAACTCATAACTGGTTTGCAGACACACGGAATACCCACCGCTTCTACTGCGGAGGTGAAATCTTGATAGGTATCAGCAAAGCGGTAAGGGGATGTGGTTAACGCCAAATCTTCCGCAGCTAGGCGACGAATACCTTCGCGGTTCATGGTGAGTTTGGTTGCGTTAGCGGTTGGCACGACATTGAGCCCTTTGGCTTCAAGCTCTACTAGCTTATCAGTGGCAATCGCTTCGATTTCAGGTACAACGTAATCCGGCTTTTCTAGGGCAATAATCTTTTCTAAGGCATCACCGTCAAGCATGTCCAGTACGTAGCTTCGGTGAGCAACCTGCATAGCTGGTGCATTCTCATAACGATCACATGCGATCACTTCTAAACCTAAACGCTGACATTCTATGGCAACTTCTTTGCCAAGTTCGCCTGAGCCCAATAGAAGAACACGGGTAGAATTTTCACTAGTTGCTGTACCAAACATACCAAACCTTTCGTCTAAAGATATTGAAAACTGTCCAGAATCATACTGGAATAACCACAAAAAGCAAACGTTTGCGCGAGTGTAATCAAAGCTAGATTAATAACAAAAGCTGACATGAAGCACACTTTTTCAACTGTATGATTTGTGAATTAAATATCCTTGATCTAACACCAAATCTATTAAGAACAATCAGTGGATGATAGAAATAGACAATCTCAGGAAGAGTAGTGGCGTAATGCGAGCATATTTAAAATACATCATTCCGGTGGGGATACCGCTGATAATTCTTTTCATGCCATTAAGTGCTTTCCCGTTTGAAGGTATTACTATCCTTCAGCAAAGGGTTATAGCGATTTTCTTACTGGCTGCTTTATGTTGGGTTTTTGAGCCAATTCCTATCTATGCCACATCCGTAGTGATTATCGTCCTTGAACTGCTGATGCTTTCCGACAAAGGGCTTATCTTTTTACGTTTAGACCAAGGTGAAGCACACTTTGGTGAACTGCTTAAATACAACGAGATAATGGCGACGTTTGCTAGCCCAATTATCATGCTTTTCTTAGGTGGTTTCTTTCTTGCGATGGCTGCAACCAAATATCGTTTAGATGTCAACCTAGCTCGTGTATTGCTTAAACCTTTCGGTAATGATCCTAAATATGTGATGTTAGGCTTGATGCTAATCACAGCAACGTTTTCGATGTTTATGTCGAATACTGCAACGACTGCGATGATGCTTTCTATATTAACGCCAGTGATCGCGGTATTTGGTCCTAAAGATCCCGGTCGTGTGGCATTTGCGCTGTGTATTCCGGTTGCGGCTAATATCGGTGGTATCGGTACTCCAATTGGTACACCACCAAATGCGATTGCGCTTAAATACCTAGTTGGGGAAAACTTCATTTCTTTTGGTGAGTGGATGGTGTTTGGCGTGCCATTTGTGATTGTGATGATGGCATTGGCTTGGTTCCTAATTAACGCGCTCTATACTGCGGATCAAAAAAGTATCGATTTATCGATTAAAGGCAAGTTTCTTAAAACACCAAAAGCAATTATGGTTTACATCACTTTTGGTTCAACAATTTTGCTTTGGTTAATGGGCTCAGCCCACGGTATGAACTCTTATACGGTTGCGTTGATCCCAGTAGCGGTATTCTCTCTTACTGGCATCATTAATAGAGAAGATCTAAAAAAGATTTCTTGGGACGTGCTTTGGTTAGTATCCGGTGGTATTGCGTTAGGCCTGGCGCTCGACAAAACAGGACTTGCCAGATTAGTGGTCCACAGTATTCCGTTTGATGAGTATTCGCCATATGTGGTTTTATTTGGTGCAGCATTTCTTTGCTTAATTATGGCGAATTTTATGTCGCATACCGCGACTGCTAACTTATTGATGCCAATTATGGCTGCATTAGGCTCATCAATGACATCGCTTGCTCCATTAGGAGGGGAAGTGACGTTAATTCTAGTGGTTACTTTTGCCGCATCACTGGGTATGTCATTGCCTATCAGTACGCCACCCAATGCGTTGGCACACGCTACGGGTAACGTACAAAGTAGCCAAATGGCACGTGTAGGTGTGATTCTTGGTGTGATTGGTGTTGTATTGAGTTTTGTACTTGTGTGGGTTCTCCACTCTGTAGGACATATTGGATAACGATGTATCAAGCTGATTTAACAAGTCTAATTAGCCGCTATTTTAGCCAACCGGAGCGAACGTTGCTGGTGGAGTCGGGTGCGACGCTCATTGAACAGCACGGCTTCAACGAGCGACTTTACTATGTGTTGGATGGCGAACTTGAGGGTTATGTTTCCGAGAGAGGGGAAAATTCAACCAAAGTTTTCTCAGCCAGCCAAGGAGCATTTATTGGAGTGCATAGTTTTTTTTCAGGCACATCAATGGCGTCGTCAAAAGTGATAGCAAAAACGGACGCCAGATTGGCGTGGATTGATCGTAATATCCCGGCAGTAGAAGAAGCGACATTTGGTCCTTTGACTGCTCAGTTTACACCAGTGATCGTTAATGAGTTGTCGCGTCGGCAGTGGCGTGCTACGCAAGAAGCAATGGCGAAAGAGAAGGCTTTGCGCGAGCTAAATTTGGCTGAGCAAATGACCACCTTGGGGCAACTCGCTGCCGGCATTGCGCATGAACTTAATAATGCGATAGGCGTTGTGAGTAGTAAATCTGAACGTTTAGAACAAATCATTGTAACGCTATTAGAAGAGCTCCACCCTGAAGCGAGCGAGTTTTTTGACCATGGTTTACTCTTCGGACAGAAGAGTTCCTCAAGTGATGCAAGAGTTAGAGCCAAAGAGTTTGAAAAACGTTATGGGTTAGATAAAGCCACGGCGAAAGATTTAGCTCGGGCGCTACCGGGTGAAGCAATATCCGCGCATTGGCTTAAAACCCCCAAAGAAGCGGTGAAATATTGGAAAATGGGGCGAGATCTTCATGATCTTCGTTCTGCATCACAACATACAGTTGGTATTGTGCGATCGGTAAAACAACTGGGGCGATCGGATATTGATACGGTCGAAGAAGTCGATGTGAATGAAAGCATTAACCGCGCTGTGGCACTGTTGCACAGCGATCTACGCCCTGTAGCGGTGAGAGTGCGACCGGGAGAATTACCGTTATTTAAAGGTTCACAAACAGAATTGGTACAGGTTTGGGTTAACATTATTAAGAATGCATGTGACGCAATGATCGAAATGCAATCGCCGAAGATTGAAATAAGAACTCGGCAAAACCGAAATCGAATATTTGTTACCATAATAAATAATGGTCCCGGAATAGAACCTCATACAAGAAGAAGAATTTTCGACCCGAACTTTACCACCAAGAAAGGTGGGTTATCTTTCGGCTTGGGGCTTGGTCTATCCATCGTTCGCCGTATAATTTCTGGTTATGGCGGTAGTATTGCGGTTAAGAGTGATAGCGAGCATACAATATTTAGAATTAAACTACCTATCGAGGATTAACATGGACAAGTTAAATGTAATTTGTGTCGACGACCAGCGAGAGGTTCTGAGCGCGGTATTGCACGATCTTGAACCGTTAGCTGAGTGGTTGAATATAGAAGACTGCGAATCAGCGGACGAGGTGTTAGCACTTATGGATGAGCTTGACTCAGAAGGAGAGTATATTGCTGTACTGGTCTCTGACCACGTTATGCCGGGAAAAACGGGTGTTGAATTGTTAACTGAAGTGAGCCAAGACCGCCGCTTCACACACACTAAAAAAGTGCTGCTTACAGGGCAAGCTACGCATACAGATACAATTCAAGCGATTAATACTGCGGGAATAAATCAATACTTTGAAAAACCATGGCAAGCGGATTTTCTTGTTGAATCGATTACACGTTTAGCTACTGAATATATTTTTGATTCTGGGTTAGATTATACGCCGTACCATGCATTTTTAGATCAGCAGGTTGTGTTAGATCGATTGAGATAATAATACGTATCCACACAATAATTAATTATTATTGATTAATGATCGTACAAATAAAACCCAATATTTAGTGAGGTTATATTGGGTTTTATATATTAGGAGAAAATGCGACGCATTTAAGAAAATTGTGCTTACTCGAATTTAGTTTGTGGCTTAAATATGAACGAAATTAAAGCAATTGCTACATTCAGTAAGGAAATGTCATATCAGGCGTAATATACTACTAGTAGTTTTTGAACGGATACGAAGTTTGTTATTACGATGCAGTACGATCCAAAAAAATCTATAAAAATTGCCATTGATACGTTAAGAACAGGTATGTTCGTTACTGCTATTGAACATAGCAAACGTGTCAATCTTACTAATGCTGGACGTGTATCAAACAATGACGCTATTGAGCAATTGAAGCAAAGTGGAGTGAGGTACGCTTGGGTCGATCAAGAACTGTCAGCGAAAGGATGTATTTTTAAACCAGTCTCTCCGACAATACAAGAAACGCCTCAGCAAGAAGTGAGTGAAATAGCTGATATAAAACCCAAGAAGCAAAGCCGTTTTACTCAGCAAAAACGTGCATCAAAAATTATTCGTGAAGCTAAAGGGTTAGCTCAGAAACTCATCAACCAAACCTTTGAAGGTAAAGTAATACACGTTGATGAAATAGAAGAATGGGCTGACGATGTGATTGACTCTGTGGCGGTTGATTCGGATGCACTACAGTGTGTATCAGCACTTCGCAATAAAGATAAATATTTGCTTGAACATTCAGTTAACGTAGCGTGCTTATTGGTGAGCTTTGGCAAGCATTTAGGCTTGCCTAAAGAAACACTTAAGCAAATGGCTATTGGTGGCATTATTCATGATGTCGGTAAGATTAAAGTTGATGACAAAGTTCTACATAAGCCTGCTCGTTTAACACCAGAAGAGTTCGAGCATATGAAGCTTCATCAAGTGTATGCGAAGCAAATTATTACCAATGTCAAAGGCTTAAGTGATGTTTCTCGAGATGTTTGCTTAATGCACCACGAAAAGCTTGATGGCTCAGGTTACCCCTCGGGTTTGACGGCTGATCAGTTACCGATGCATGGGCGGATGAGTAGTATCGTTGATATCTACGATGCCTTAACCGCTGACCGCTGTTATAAACGAGGTATGAGTTCGGCAGAAGCCTTTAAAATATTATTAAGCTTGACGCCCAATCATCTAGATAAAGATTTAGTGTATAAGTTTATCAACTGTATTGGTGTGTTTCCGGTGGGTTCGGTGGTGGAGCTCAATGATGGACGAGTGGGAATTATTTGGACATCAAACACTGACGAGCCGTTGAAGCCAGAAGTGAAATGCTTCTACTCGCGAAAATACAAACGTTATGTTGAAGTGAGCTACCTCGATTTGAAGCACAGCGCGGTAAAAATTTTAAAAGCAATTGCGCCGCACAATTTAGAAGTAGACCCGACCCCATTTTTTGATCTGTAATTATCCATTTTCTAATAAAAAAGGCGCTTAATGGCGCCTTTTTTTATTGAAAATAGTCGAGCGAATTATACCGCCACTATATCGCTAAGTAAGCCAGTGGAATATCAGGGTTGATCGCTTCCAAAGTTGCTTGTGTATCAGCAAGGTGGCTAATGCTGCCATTGCTCATTTCGACTAACGCAGTTGATTCGATAGTTTCAAATGTTTGACCGGCTAACAAGATTTGACACAGTGCGACTTGCAACGGTGGCAAGCTAGGGTTAAATGCCGCGTTTTCAGCGTAACCACCTTGATAAACATTACCATTGCGCAGTTTAATAGCAACCCCACTTAAGTTGTTTGTATACGGAGCATGGCTACGATTTAGGGCTGAGAGAGCAGAAATGACGAGAGGGTCTTCATCTTGTGTCGTCTGACCATGGTCAGTGTGCGTCATTAATCCAGATTCAACACCAAGGTCGGCGGGACCAAATGACTCAGGCAAGTATTGCTGCAATGTCATTTCATTGCGCTCTGGTAACTGAACAATAAGCTTATCCGCAGTCGTTAGCTCATTCATGAATTGACGACAATGACCACATGGGCTGAAATTAATAGTGATATCAGACAACCCGTGCTCACCTTTCATCCATGCATGGCTAATGGCCGATTGTTCAGCATGAACCGTTTGACCAAGTTGCGCACCTGAAATCTCAAGATTAGCGCCAAAGTAAAGCCTGCCAGATAAACCACGTACAATCGCGCCAACGTAAAAGTTGGAGATGGATGCATAGGAGTATGCTGCTGCGAGAGGAAGTAAAGCAACGCGTAATTCGGCGTCTGTAAGACCCGAAACTTCCAAAAGATGGCTATATTGCTCAGAGCTAAGTGTTGCATCAAACTCATCAGCCATTACTACTGGTGTTAAGAAGTGCTCAACTGTTGAAGGTAAATTTTTTAATGCCAGTTTGATACGGCTTCTCATAAGAAATCCTTTAGTAATGCGGTAGTGATATTTAGAGGCTGAGCTCTATTTATCTTTATGTTTACATTCTATGGTGGCATCAAGATTAAACTGTGATGTAAATCAATATATAAAATGTAATGGATTTCATTATTACATAATTAGAGTGAGGTCACACAAGATTGGTGACCTTTTAAGATAGTGTTAGAACAGATTTTGAACTATGTGTTTAACCAAAGCGCAAATCCAAAGAACGTTGGGGCGATAATCGATGTGATGACACCACAGAGAACCAGTGCTAATGAGCTAAACGCCGCATCTTCACCATTTTTTTCTGCACAAGTTGCCGTGCCTAATGCATGAGAAACCGTGCCCATGGTTAAACCTCGAGCAATAGGGTGGGTGATGTTTAGCATGTTGTAGATTGGGTAGGCCAAAATGGCACCGAACAGTCCAACTAGCAATACAAGAATGGCCGCAATCGCGGGCTCTCCGCCTAAGTTTCTTGAGACTTCCATCGCGATTGGAGTTGTGACGGATTTGCCCAGTAAACTTGCAATAAGGGATAAGTCTGTTTTCAATGCAACAGCAATTAGAGTGCTACTTAGCATCGACATAATACTTCCCACGCCACAAGCCAGCATCACAATACGCCAATTGGCTCGAATTTGAGGAAGTTGTTCATATAGAGGGTAGGCGAGCGCAACCACTGCTGGTTGCAACATAAAACTGAGCCATTCGTTTTCTGCATAATAAGCATCGAAAGGTATTTTGAAATAGGTCAGTAGTGGGATCAGTATTGAAATACTTATCAGCAATGGGTTCATGATCGGCGTATTGCATTTTCGACTAATCCAACGTGCCAAGAAAAACACGACAATAGTAGCGAGCATCCACATTACTTATGTCCTCGCTTTAATAAACGGTCAAGCAGCAAGCCCAGTGCGATGAGCACGATAAATGTGCTGCCTACCGCCGCCGCCAAGATCGGTAGCGCATTGCTAATGAGAGAGTCGAAATGATCCATCAACCCGACACTGATAGGAACAAACAAAAGAATCATGTAGCGAATAAATAGGTTAGCACTGGGTCTCACCCATTCAGCGGGAACGAGCCTTCCCGCCATTAATCCAAACAGAATTAACATACCGATGATACTGCCAGGAATTGAAGTTCCCAATAAATCTTGAATGTTAACGCCAGCCATGAGACAGAGAAGGATCAGTCCCATAGACACTGCATATTTAAGTAAAATTTGAGCCATATTGGTGCGCCATTAGCGAAATATCACCGAGAAAAGTCGTACTCAAAGATGAGTTAAGAGACAAGTTTCTCGACGTACTGGTACACAGATTTTAATAGATTAATTTTTTTTGTATCACTTTCATGTTCGTACACTAAGTTTTCAAGATTTAGCATGTAGTCGTCTATACGACTTTGGAAGTAGTCACGGCTGTGGTTCAACCAACGTTGTTGTTCTTGTTCAGCTAGCGTCCATGGGAAATGTCGAGCTCGGTATCTAAAAAGCAGAGGTTCGATACGTGAATCTTTAAAGGTGATATCTAATCCACCGAGTTGTTCTGGCTGTGTTTGACGAATGATATCCATCGCGGCGCGATCAGCTGGAGAGAAAAAGTTGTCGTAAAGTTGGCTATCAACATCTTGGCTTCCATCGAATTCACGATTGACATTGAAGACACCAACCAGTTTCTCTCGGATCTCGGGATGTTGACGAAGTATTTGTAAATTTTGTAGGCACTGTTCGCGATTGATACCGATTTTATCGGCGTTTTCTGCCGTCAGCGTTTTCGCTGGTGCAAGAATTGGACATTTGTTGATATGAACAAGTTTTATCGGCACAGGTAGTTCGTCTGGCGCCAAATCTGCTCGTTTAGTATAGAGGCGGTCTCTAATCTGCTCGGTATCGAGATCTAACAATGCTTGTGGATCTTTAGCAAGGTCAACAACAATAACAGCATTCTTATTGGTTGGATGCCATGCGACAGGCACAATCCAACTGGTATAGCTGCATTCACGACCAAGCATGCCAGACACGTGCATTAGCGGTGTCATGTTGACGATATCGATCAGCTCGTTGAGTTTGCGTTTATGACGCATGTTTAAAAAGTAATCAAACAGCTTTGGCTGGGCCGCTTTCACTTTCTTCGCCATCTCAATCGTAGCAATCACATCCGCCATCGCATCGTGTGCATTGCTGTGTTCGATGCCGTTAGCGACGGAAAGGTGTTCAAGCTTGAAGCTGATGTGCCCTTCATCATTTTTTGGCCACTCAATACCTTCGGGACGAAGTGCGTGGCAAGCACGCATGACATCGAGTAGATCCCAACGAGAATTACCGTTTTGCCAACTCCATGCATAAGGGTCAATAAAGTTACGGTAACAAGTATAACGAGTTACTTCGTCATCAAAACGAATGCTATTGTAGCCAAGGCTTGTGGTATTCGGTGTGGCCAATTGTTGATGAATTTGGTCTATAAATTCAGGTTCAGGTAACCCTTTGCTTGCGGCTAACTGTGGTGTAATTCCGGTAATAAGTACCGCTTCTGGTGAGGGCAGGTAATCGGAAGGTGGCTGGCAATAGATAACAAGAGGTTCACCGATGATATTGAAATCCATGTCCGTGCGTACCCCAGCAAACTGGCTAGGTCGATCTTTGGCTGGACTGGTTCCCCACGTTTCGTAGTCGAAAAAGAAGAACGTAGGCTGGTGATCTTGTTGCATTGAATATACCAAATACATGAAAACTATCTGGCTATTAGACCATTGCACTGAGTTGTAAGCAATGCAGTGATGCAGCGTTAGTTGAATTTATAACCCATTGTATAATCTAGCGTGAAATTAGTTGGCTGAGAACGTACCAAAGTAGCTCAAGAGGGGGAATTCCCCTCCAAATTAAGATGAAGACTGTGTAAATAAACAGTTGTTATTGTATTTCAATAAAATCCGCATATTCGAGCAATATATCGTCAATAAAGCTAAGGGTAACCAGATATGTTAGGTATTTGGACATGACGAGTTTAGTGATCACTTGATCGTTAGATGAAGAGATAGATATTTCTAATCTGAATGATGAATTTATGATTGAGGCTACATTAACAACAGAATATGCTTATGAGTAAGCAGGCAACGGCGCAGAGGGGAGATTAATAAGGAACACAAATTTCAGACAACAAAAAAGCGACCAGAGGTCGCTTTCAATAGATACGCTTTAAAAAGAAATATTTATCGCGTCTTTAACGTTAACAATTATAGAGTTGTTACGTTAGCAGCTTGAGGGCCTTTTTGACCTTGTTCTACTTCAAAGCTAACTTTTTGGCCTTCAGTAAGAGTTTTGAAGCCTTCAGAAGCGATTGAACGGAAGTGAACGAATACGTCAGCGCCGCCGTTGTCTTGAGAAATAAAGCCAAAACCTTTAGTTTCGTTGAACCATTTTACTGAACCAGTCATTTTGTTAGACATGTAGATACCTCTATTTTATAAATTAGGATGAATATTAAAGCTGATAACAAAAGCTATTGTTTTGATTTTCTAGAGAAGCAATCGCAGGAGCTAAACGAAAGGTATCGAAAGATGACTGAGAGAACACTTTTTCTAAATTTCTAAATCTTTTTAATAGCTCATTTCTTAAGAGCCGCAGACACTATACACGGAGTTCTGCGTATGACAAAAGAAATTTTCATTTTTTTTGCATTCTTTTTAAATCCTCGCAGCGCTATGGTTTATTGAAGTATATAGTTAGTTGATTTTCATGATTAAAATGTGAGCAAAAACATTTTTTTCACGCTAATTCTGGTATTTTTTAATCAATTCTTTCATATCAATACTATCAAAAATTTGCACAGGGCGAGGGTGTGTAGTGAAAGAATAATAGAGCATAGATTTTGCTACTAGCTCCGCAGGGATAGGAATTAAGCGCGCGAGACGACCGAGCATGATCGGGCGAGCGATTTTTAGCAAGCTTTGTACAATGGCTTCATCTGTTCTTGGGGTGTCGCGCATTCCTACCAGTGGTCCCGGACGCACAAAAGTAACACTGTCGAAGTGCATTTTTTCTAGCGCAACTTCCATTTTTCCCTTACAGCGTAGATAGTGAGAAGGGGAGCGAGGGTTCGCACCAACACTTGAAACAACACATAGGTTTTTAATTCCTATTAGCTTCATAGTGTTCGCTACTTCACAAACTAGGTGATAGTCGACGGCTTCTAAGGCGTGTTTTGAACCTGCAACTTTTCGGGTTGTGCCAAGACAAATAAACCCTTTGTCAGGAACTGGATGAGCATCATCCCATTCTAGTATCCGTAGTTGAGAATCTACAATCGTTTGAAGTTTTGGATGGGAAAATGGCAAGGTTGAGCGCGTAAGGGCATAAATATGGTCAATTGCTCTTTCTTCAAGTACCAATTTCATCAGTTCAGTACCGATTAAACCGGTTGCACCTGCAACCATGATGATTTGTTTTGTAGCCACTTGGTTTACCTCTTTCCGACTGTCAGCTAAAGGATCGAACATTTTGTACAAGAAATCTATGAAGCGACTCAAAGTTATAAAGTGGTTGTGATTTAGAGTGTACATTGAGAAGACAAAACATTACCTAGAACATTATTGAGATCAACAATTTTGAAATATTTGCCCAGTTAAGGGCTGAACTGCGATGCGTCACTAGAAAACTATCTAGCGCAAAGGTTACACTGTTGCCTAATTGCTGATAACAATAGGTATAGCAATTCAATCGTTTAGAACAAGGACGTGTATGAATATCACCATGAGTGCACTTGCGCCAACACAGGTGTACCATCTGCTTACTCAAACCATTGTACCGAGACCAGTTGCATGGGTTCTGACTGATTCAGGCAATGACAGCTTTAACCTTGCCCCGTTTTCGTATTTCACCGCGATTTCAAGCCAGCCTCCATTATTGATGTTCTCCGTAGGGAATAAGCCAGACGGAATGATTAAAGATACCGTTCGGAATGTTTTAGAAACGGGTAAAATGGTAATCCATATTGCAAGTGTCGATCTTGCTGAGCAAGTGACGGTCACTTCAGCCACGTTACCTCATGGTAAATCAGAAGTGGCAATGGCGGATCTTGCATTGGTCGAGATGGAAGGTTTTGAACTGCCGAGAGTAGAAGCGTGTACGATTGCATTTGGCTGCAAGTTGTTTGAAGTGAAGGAAATTGGTGATGCGCCTCAGCGCCTTGTTTTTGCCGAAATTGAACAAGTTTATATTGATCCTAAAATAATCAAAAATCGCGAAGATCGATTACAAATTGACGCGATGGCGATTGATCCACTTTGTCGCCTTGGAGGCTCAGAGTACGCCGTTTTAGATAAAACGTTTTCCGTTGCACGACCGAAATAAGTAGTACCATGTTAGATAAAATTCATTCAGAAGCGATATGGCATCGTATAAATCGTAAGACTAAGCCGTTGGGTTCACTAGGTAAGTTAGAGTACCTTGCCCATAAGCTAGCTCTTATTCAAAGCCAAAAACGTAGTGACGCGGTCACTAATGTTGAAATAAAAAAGCCGACTGTGTTGGTCTTTGCTGGTGATCACGGTATTGCGCTAGAAGGTGTGAGTATCGCTGCGCAAGAAGTCACTCAGCAAATGGTGCATAATTTCCTGTCCGGTGGCGCTGCGATCAACTGTTTTTGCCGAGTCAATAATGTTGATATGAAGGTCATTGATGCTGGGATTTTACAGCCGATTGAAAGCAATTCTAAGCAACTTGTTGTGCAAAGGCTGGGCGCTTCGACAGAGAATTTCGCTCAAAAGCCAGCAATGACTAAAGAGCAAGTCGAAAAAGGGCTGGAATTTGGCGAGAAGATCGTTAAACAAACTATTGATTCAGGTTCAAATTTACTCATGCTTGGTGAGATGGGTATTGGTAATACTAGCAGCGCGGCGGCGATATTAGCAGCGTTGTCACGACGTAGCGTAGAAAAGTGTGTCGGTTTAGGCACTGGTGTTAACGCGCAGCAATTACGCAAAAAACGTCAGCTTGTTCAGTTGGGTATTAACCGCTGCCGAGGGCTGAACGCGCAAGAGATCTTACGCCAAGTTGGTGGTTTTGAAATAACTCAAATGGTGGGTGCATTTCTTGCTGCTGAAAAATACAATACGCCAGTGATAGTTGATGGTTTTATTGCAACGGCGGCAGCCTATGTCGCTGCAAAGATAAACCCTGACTGTCGCGAGTACATGATTTTTGCTCATCAATCCCATGAGTCAGGTCATAAATTTATGCTACAAGAATTAGCGGCAACGCCTTTGTTTGATCTTTCTCTTCGATTGGGAGAGGGGACAGGCGCAGTATTAGCTGTGCCACTGATTCAAGCGGCGGTTGAAGTTTATAATAATATGGCAAGTTTTGAAGATTTAGGAGTGGATATGTAATGCGTAAAGCTGCGCAATATCAACTCGAACTACTTTGGTTAGCGTTGGGGTTTTTCTCGCGCTTACCAATTCCGAGCAGAACACCATACAGTGAAGAACGAATGAACCAAGCCGGACGATATTTCGGTTTGGTTGGAGTGATACTAGGGCTTGCTGTTGCAGGCTCTTTCTTTTTGTTCGCAATGATTTTTCCTGCCACGGTTGCGATTCTCCTTTCTATGGCATTCAGTTTGATGCTAACCGGCGCATTTCATGAGGACGGTCTGACCGACATGGCTGATGGCATTGGTGGTGGCATGACACTAGATCGTCGTCTTGCGATCATGAAAGACAGCCGTATTGGCACCTATGGCGCGGCAACCTTAATCATGGCGTTACTGAGTAAATATGTTTTGCTCACTGAGCTCGCCTCCTCAACGCAAATGCTATCCGTTTTTGTGGTCGCGTATACGCTGAGTCGAGCAGTGGCGGCGACATTGATCTACGATATGCCTTATGTAAGCGATCTAGATAGTAGTAAAAGTAAGCCTCTCGCAAGCAGACAAAGTAAAGCTGACCTCATGGTTTTGATTGCTACAGCAGTACTAGTGAGTTTGTTGCTACCTGCTGGCGTTGCCGCTTCATTGCTGGTATCGGCATTGGTATTTCGTTGGTTATTTAAAGCGTGGTTGATGAAGCGTATTGGCGGTTTTACCGGCGATTGCTTGGGAGCTGCACAACAGTTATTAGAATTATTAAGCTATTTAATCATGCTGGCTTGGGTTTTACATTCACTATGAGTATTCATTTAGTTTTGGGCGGAGCTCGTTCAGGTAAGTCGAGCTTTGCTGAGTCATTAGTCTTGAATAAAGATCGTTTGAACCGTCATTATGTAGCGACTGCGACGCTAACAGACAATGAAATGCAGCAGCGTATCGTTCATCATCAAATTCGCAGAGATAAAAGCTGGAAATTGCATGAATGCCCTCTGAATATTGCTCAATTGCTTAGCCAATTTGGTCAGCAAGATACGGTGTTAGTTGATTGCCTAACCCTTTGGATGAGCAATGTCATTTTTGAAGATGGGAAAACTGCGGATGAGCCAGCGATTAAAGCTCATGTCACTACGCTGATCTCTGCTCTTGAGAGGTGCCCAGCGAGCGTTATTCTCGTTTCCAATGAAGTGGGGCTAGGTATTGTCCCAATGGGGGAAGTTACGCGTTTATTTGTTGATCATGCTGGCTGGATGAACCAAGCGATTGCAAAAGTAGCAGATCAAGTCACCTTTGTTGCCGCAGGTTTACCGATGAAGCTCAAAGGGTAATCGGAATGCGAACATTGAACGTTTACTTGCTTCGACATGGGAAAGTTGATGGTGCACCAGCCCTGTATGGGCATACTGATGTTTCGGTATCGGAGGAAAAACAACGCGCCATCTGCCATGCTTTACTCAAATTAATGCTACCGATTGAATATATTGTGACCTCGCCACTTAAACGATGCTCAGACTTAGCGTTACAATTACACAAAATCAATCAATCGTTACCGCTGCGTGAGTGTGAAGGCTTTAAGGAAATGAACTTTGGTTTGTATGACGGAGTGCCATTTGATGATCTTACTGCCCAATGGTCAGTATTAGAAAAATTTTGGCAGCAGCCGGCACAAAATCCGTTACCACAAGCTGAAACATTAGAATGCTTCTATGATCGCATCTCTCAGGCTTGGCAAGAATTTGTCATTCAAACTGAAGGTGACACACTGCTGATTTGCCATGGTGGCACTATTCGCATGATTTTAGCATCCATACTCGGTTTGGACTGGGCGAATCCGGCGCTGTTTTCTGTTTTACAGGTTGCTAATCAATCGCTCACTCATATTAAAATTACTATTTCAGATAACATCTATCCGCAAGTGTGTTCCATCGGTACACCGTTACCGATGCCATAACAGTTGCTAAAGGGAAGGCTATGACTGCACCAAATTGGGATCTATCAATCGCTTACCAATCTCTTGATGATGATAAAATTGTTCAGGATATTGAGCTTATACAGCAATGCATCAAGGTGTTGACTCAACATGTCGAACGCAGAGAGATGATCTGTGTGATGCAAAACGCGATTCAAACCAAAGAAGCTGCGGGCAAATTGTTGTCAACAATCAACACCTTTGCGTTATGCCACGCTTCAATCGACGCGACAAGCAATCAAGCCAAAGCATTGATTGGTAAACTCGCCAAACTTACTTCAGAGTTATCACAGGCTTACACGCCATATCAAGATACATTAGCTGGCGCACCCTTAGAATTCATACAAGACGTACTCGATCATGAAAGTGGTGATGTGTATGGTCAAGCGTTTCAGATTGCATGTGACAGGAAAATCGTAAATACCAAACTTAGTGTTGCTGAAGAACAGTTGCTGTCTGCCATGCAAGTGGATGGGCGTGATGCTTGGGGGCGCATGTATGACAACATCACTGGTGCATTGCAAATTGAGATGGAAGATGGCAAGTCGATAGGGTTTTCTCAAGCGGCAAGCTTGCTCTATGGCACTGATTTTGACAAACAAGAATCCGCTTGGCGTGGTATTCAAAAAGCTATGAGCATCCATCAAGAGAGCTTTGCAGCGATCTTAAATGCATTATCGGGTTGGCGTCACACTGAATACCAGAAACGTTCTTATCAGAAAAATGTGCATTTTCTTGATGCTAGTTTACATCAAAGCCGCATTCAGCCTGCAACACTTGATGCAATGATGGATACAACTAAGCAGTTTCGCTCCGTAGGGCAAACCGCCGGGCGCTTGATGGCTAAAGCACATGGCTTAAGTGGTATGACACCATGGAATTACATGGCTGGTATGCCAAGCTTAACTAATGAAGCAGCCAAAAATTACAGTTTTGATGATGCCATTGAAGTGATAAAAGCAGCGTTTGCACAAGTTGATCAAGAAATGGCTGATTTTGTTACCTTGATGGTACAAAACGGGTGGATAGACGCAGAGCCAACACCAAATCGCCGATTAGGCGCTTACTGTACTAAGTTTGCAGCAACGCGCACGCCGTTGGTGTTTATGACGTGGGGTGGAAGCCGCTCCGATCTATTGACACTTGCCCACGAGCTTGGACATGCGTTTCACAACTGGGTTATGCGTGATATGCCATTGTGCCAAACGCGTTACCCAATGACTTTGGCTGAAACCGCTTCGATCTTCGCTGAAAATATTGTCCGTGATTATTTACTCTCAAATGCTGAAACTCGTGAAGACCAGCTTGAAATGATGTGGGAAGAGTTGTCATCGGCTTATGCTTTATTGATTAATATCCCCGTACGATATGAGTTTGAAAAACGTTTTTACGAGAAGCGCCAAGAGGGCGAGCTTAGCGCCGAGCAATTGTGTGAGCTAATGAGTGACACTTGGCAAGAATGGTATGGTGATTCAATGAGCGAAACCGATCCATACTTTTGGGCCAGTAAGCTTCACTTTTCTATTTCAGAAGTTAGTTTCTATAATTACCCATATCTGTTTGGCTATTTGTTCAGTAAGGGAGTGTATGCTCAACGTGAAAGCAAAGGTGAACGTTTCTATGCTGATTATGTCGAATTATTACGCGATACTGGCTCAATGATGGCAGAAGATGTGGTCGAAAGGCATTTAGGCATGGATTTAACTCAAGTGGACTTTTGGCAGCAAAGTATCCAAATGCTCGATGAGAAACTTTTGCAATTTGAGGCTTTGCTCTCGCAAGAGCAGTAAAGTAGCGTGCTATTTCGTCCTAAATCAAAAAACATCCGATGGATCTTGTGATAATATCTCGTATCCGAGATCCTCTCGGAGAGAATTGTGCGGCTTTCGCTTTCTTTCCTACGTATACCAATAGGTTACGTAGTGTGACAATGTTTGATTTTTGGATAAAGCACATGATTAGTATTCGTAAGTGCGATCATAACAACAAAAATTGTCTGAACATTTTATTAACATACCGCTGTGCAATAAAGGAGTAGCGCATGACGAAGAAACTATTTCGCCAATCTTTTCTTTTGGACAGCTTAGACCTCAGTCAAAAAATGCTTGAGGGGGAAGTGACAGTAGCCTTAGGCACACGATTGAAATTGCATCAACGTGGTGTTTTAGAGGTTATTCCCGCTAAACTGACTGACGAAAGCAAACATATTGTGATTTCGTGTGGAGTCCATGGTGATGAAACCGCACCAATGGAATTAGTAGATAAACTTCTCGAAGACATTGAAACCGGTTTTCAACCTGTTAGAGAGAGATTACTGCTAATTGTCGCACATCCAGAAGCGACCAATGCACATCAGCGATATCTTGAAACCAATCTAAATCGGTTGTTTGATGAGAAAACGCATGAACCAAGTAAAGAATTAGAAATTGCGACCATGCTCAAGAAGCGTGTGGCTGAGTTTTTTGTCGATACGCCAGAGTCTCAACGCTGGCATTTTGATCTGCATAGCGCAATCCGCGACTCGAAGTTCTATACTTTTGCGGTTAGCCCAAAATCTCGTCATCCGGTACGTAGTAAAGGGTTGATGGATTTCATCTCTAGTGCCCATATGGAAGCGATGCTTTTTTCAAATGCACCATCAAGCACATTCAGTTGGTATACCGCAGAGGCACATTCGGCTCAAGCGTTGACGATTGAATTGGGTAGAGTGGCGAAGTTTGGAGAAAACGATTTAAACAAATTTGTGGCGTTTGATCTTGCCGTTCGCGATCTAATTTCAAAAAGCGAAGCGGAACATTTACCTCGCAAGCCGCTTTTGTATCGTGTTAGTCGCAGTATAGTGCGCATCCATGATGATTTTGATTTCATCTTTGATGATAACATCGAAAACTTTACATCATTTAAACACGGTGAAGTGTTTGGTCACGATGGTGAAAAGCCATTAATGGCAAAAAATGAAGGTGAAGCGATTGTTTTTCCTAATCGTAATGTGGAAATTGGACAGCGAGCAGCACTGATGATTTGCCCTGTTCAGGTGCGCTATGAAGACGGACAAATCGTGTACGATTGATGTCGAAATGATGTTTTCTCTTTCTATTATAATGGCTTAACGGTATCGTTGAGCCATTATTTTTGTTTTAACCCCTTAATTTATAAGATAGTTATCGCTTTATGGAATTTGCCCAACTTATAGCCCGAAAACATTTGCGATGGCAGCGAACTATAGGATGGATGGTTGCCGCGTTGATCGTCATTAGCGCTATATACTTAATGGTTGGCGAATTGTTTATTAATCCACTAGGTGATCTTTCCACGTTAGAGCAGCAACTCATTACACAACTACGATTACCGCGACTATTGGCGGCCATTGCTATTGGTGCATCACTTGCCGTATCTGGCGCTGTACTGCAAGTGTTACTTGGTAATGTTCTCGCTGAACCTGGCGTACTGGGTATATCTGGTGGAGCCAGTGTCATGATGGTTTTGTTGTTATTCTTCTTGCCTGCTTTTGCAACCCCGCTTGGCTATATGATTGCTGCTGTTATTGGCGCAATGCTGTTTACACTTATATTAGTCGCTATGACAAGAGCAATGCGCTTAACAACGACACGCTTGCTTCTAATAGGTGTTGCACTTGGTATTCTTGCCAGTTCAGTCGTGACATGGGCATTTTACTTCAGTGACAACATGAGCTTACGAACTTTGATGTATTGGCTAATGGGCAGTATTGGTGGGGCGAGTTGGTATCAACATGCGCTGACACTAATGACTCTACCTGTAATGATTTGGCTGTGTTGCCAAGGCTCAACGCTCGATAAGTTAATGATGGGTGAAACCCATGCCAAACAACTTGGGTTAGATGTTGAATCTATTCGCTGGAAACTGATCCTTGCGGTGTCGGTATTAGTAGGTGGTGCGGTTGCTCTCGGTGGTGTGATTAGCTTTGTTGGTTTGGTTGTGCCTCACTTACTGCGTTTAGCACTGGGGAGTGAGAATCGATATCTGATCCCAATTTCGGCATTGGCTGGAGCATCACTGCTGGCTTTTGCTGACATCGTAGCTCGTACAGCGCTTGATTCGGCCGAACTTCCATTAGGTGTGGTAACAACAACAATTGGCGCGCCGATTTTTGTTTGGATGCTGGTGAAAAATCATGATGTACGTTAACTCACTTAGTGTAGGAGAGCGTTTGTTACCCCTCTCTTTTGAAGCAAACGCGGGTGAAGTTATTCATGTAATTGGTCCAAATGGTAGTGGAAAAAGCACTTTGCTTTCGGCTGTTGCGGGTTTGCTTGAGTGTGATGGTGATATTGAACTTGAAGGTGTAAAACTGAGGGATGTCTCTATCGCGCAGTTAGCCGATTACCGCGCGTTCTTACTACAATCTGATCGACCTGCATTTAATCTTGAAGTCGCGCATTATCTTGCGCTATCCATTCCCGCGCATGCGAAAAACAATGCTGCGGAAGTTGAAAAAGTCGTCACTGAATTGGCTGAAACGCTACAAGTAAAAGATAAACTCCATCGTAGTGTGCATCAGTTATCAGGTGGAGAATGGCAACGCGTGCGATTGTGTGCAATTTGTCTGCAAGTTTGGCCTACGTTAAACCCCTATGCAAAACTGCTCATCTTGGATGAGCCTGCGGCACCATTAGATATTGGACAAGAAGCCTTGCTCTACCAACTGATAGATAAAGTTGCCGCAATGGGTTTGACCGTGCTGATGTCTAACCATGATCTTAATCGGACAATTCGGCACGCTGATCGCGCTATTCTGCTTGATAAAGGTGTAATGAAGGCATTTGGGTGTGTCGACGAAGTGCTGACTCCAGTGCAGCTTTCCTCTGTGTTCAAAACCACAGTTCAGCGAGTGAAAATAGGCGAAAAGAACATCTTACTATTTGATTAAATCGAGCCAGAATTCTATACAGTCTTTCGTATCGCCATTTACCACAGTAAAATCTTCTAAGCGTCTTTTCTTAACAAATCGATGAGAAGTGAGCACATGTTGTGAGGCGATATTGTCAACAGACGTAAGCCCAATCACTCTTTGAATATCTGACTGTTTTGCTAATTCAATCATCATGCTCACCGCTTGTTTAGCCAATCCCTTACCTGTTTGAGAATGGGCTAGGCGATAGCCTAAAAAAGCTTTCCCCTTGCCAATGTTGGCTAAATTGACACGACCGACTATGACCTGATGTTGATCAACAAGTAGCGTGGGAATACCTTTACCTAGTGCTTTGTCCATGAGCAGTTCAGCAATGTGAGTTTGTACACCAAGCAAACTATAAAAGTCATTTGGACGCGCCTCTACATGTTGCTCGAACCAAGCGCGATTTTGTTGTTCAAACAGAAGGAGCTCAGGCGCATGTCGTATTGAAAGCGGGATGAGCCTCATGTGAGTTTCCTTTGCAGCAATAGAACAAAACCGCCTAAAGGCGGTTTTGTAGGGGGGGATTAGCGAGTTAGCGGCGCTAGATCCGCAGGGCGGTAGTACACAGATTTGAGAACTTTGCCTTGGCGAATGGTTTTTGCTTCTGAAACAAAGTCTTCAGCACATTTCGCTATGATGTAGTCACCTTTTTGAACCGCCATCAGTTTGATGCCTTGCTCTGCATAATAGGTTTCGGTATCCGCGTATTCTTTTTCGCTGCGGCAAACTTTGCTCATATTGCTCGAGTGAACCTCATCCCAGCATGGCATAAACTCAATACCACGGTTAATTGCTACGTTAAGCAATAAATCAATAAGGTAGCTGATAGCTAGGTTATCTTCGACTTTGTCATCACCTAGGTGAACGAGGCGTCCCATCAATACATAAACACTGTCGACAATGGCATCCGCTTGCTCAGTTTTACTGTCAGCTTCTGCCAGCTCCGTCAACTCTTCAATAGCAAGTGAAGTGTGCAGCGTATCCGCTTTGCTATCTAGGCTATCAGGAGAGGAAACAGGAAGATCGAAAGTGCTACGGAATTCATTAATATCACGGTATAGGTGATCGAAAATTTCTTGAGTGAGTTTTGATAGGTACATGCGATTTATCCGCTAAATTTGTATATCGCGCAATATTAGCAAAGCCCAGCTTTGCTCGCTACGCATAGCCTCGAAATAGTCGAGTGTTCGAGTAATAAATCACACATAGGATGCGTCTTAAAGCCACGCATCCTCGTTGTTGTTTGATTTGTCGTCAAATATTAGCCGAACAAATATGGGAATAGCTGTTTACGTTCTTCAGCAGTTAGGGCGTTAACCCGAGCCACATTCGTTTCTGGGATCAACTCAGGGTTAGGATAATGCTTAAGCACACGCTCCATACTCTCTTCCCTAATTAAGTGGAATATTGGGTAGGGAGCCTGATTTGTTAGGTTTGAGCTATCACCAGGTTCGCTGTCGGCGAAACAGTAATCTGGGTGGAATGTAGCCACTTGAAATATACCATTCCATCCTTGTTGATCGATGATGGCTTCAATCCAATCGATGAACATATTGTAATCCCAAAAATCGTCAAGCATCTTCGGTGCGACAACGAGTGTCGTTTCTAGATCATCTACTGGTGTGTGTTCGAGGTGCAAAAGCTGATTAAAAATGTCTTCTAATAGTGACTCGTCGTCGCTAGCTTGGCTAACGTGAATTTTGATTTGCTTTTTGCGCTGTGGTTTAGCGGCAAATGGACATAGATTCAAACCGATGACGACGTCATTCAACCATTGGTTAACTTGAGACGCTATGTCATCAGATTGAGTTGTTGAGTGTGGACAGTTCATAAGGCATCCTGAAACGTACTACAATGTTTAAAATATTGACGCGTTATCCCCGTCATACTTGAAGTTGCAGCGGTGTTGGCTGTGTTCGTGCGCTCCAATCACATAGTTCACCTATGCTCAGGGGACTTTCTTACTTGCCGCCTACTTGCACCTTCAAGTTTCTTGGGTATAGTTTTATTTTTTGTTGTCAATAATAACAGAGTTCGCTTGAGTCAGTCTGCTTTTTCCGTCTAATCGGAAACAAAGCCAATAGAGACCAGCGTAGAGAATGCTCCCGCCCAGTATGACCGTTTCCCAGCCACCATGCTGCCAACAATAGATTAAGTAGAATCCGCCAAGACTGCCTCCCACATAGTAGTGGACTAAATATAAAGCCGTTGCTGTTGCTTTGGCTCGTTTTGCTTTTTGGCTCACCCATGCATACGCCAAAGTATGGGTGAAGAAGGCGCCGAAGCTAATTAATAATAAACCAAGTGTCATCCATACGAGGTGATCAAAATAGGCAACCAACATTCCAATTAAGCTGATTGTGGTGCCAAGCAACATGCCTTGGATAGGGTCATTTTTGCTATTCCATACTGAGGTAAGTGTGGAGCTGAGTGTGCCAGCTAAATAGCAAAGGAAGATCAGTGACGCCAGCCCGATAGGAAGTTGATGGGGAGGAGCGACAAGGCGAAATCCCATAACGGAATACAGATTTACAAATAGCGCGAAGTTTAAGCTGCCGATTAACATGGCAAGCCAGATAGTGCGGTTTTTGAGATGAGAAATCAGTGCTCTATTGTGGTAACGCAGCAGACCTTTTTGTGGTTTAAAATTCTGTTGTTGTGGAAGAAGCCATACAACGACGAGAGCACCGACAACGGTAAACCCCGCCATGATTAATACCGCTTGTTGCCAGCCAAACGCATCGGTCAAAGTTGCGCCAGCAATTCGACCACTAATGCCACCGAGTGAGTTTGCAGCGATATAAGTACCAATAGCTTTGCTAAATGCTTTTTCATCGAGTTCTTCAACCATGTATGCCACTGCTACTGAGACAAACGCGGCTAATGCGACCCCCATTAGTGCGCGAAGCAATACCAAACTGACCAATGAATCCGTCAGTAGCATTAATACCCCGATCACAGGCATAGCACATAAACCCGCGAGCATGACAGATCGTCGGCCGATGTTTTCCGAGCCAATTGCCCAAGGGAGAAGCGAGAAAGATAACGCAAAAGTTGATGCTGCAAAGACCCAATTGATTTGGGTTTCAGATACAGCAAAGTACTCTGCCATAAATGGCAGCATAGGTTGAAACAGGTATAGGTTACAGAACACCAAAAAAGAGCCTAAAGCTAGGCTTAAGGTGACACGCTTATATTGCGGAGTGCCAAACTCGATCATTGTTAACATCATTAAAATAGTGACTACTGTGATCAAATTATCAGCGAATGTTGAATTAATAAAATATATTAAAGATATCATCTCAATATATTTTTCATATCATGGACTCAAAGCATCTAAAACACTTTGTCGCGGTCGCTGAGTTTGGGCATTTTACTCAAGCCGCGAAGGCATTGCATATAGCTCAACCAGCACTCAGTATTTCGATCAAAAAATTTGAACAAAAATTAGAAATGACACTGTTTCGGCGCTCTGAGCGCAAAGTAGAACTGACAGATGAAGGTAAAGTGCTTTTTAAGCATGCGAAGCGCGTGTTGCAACAAATTGATGACGCCAAACTGGCGATGGATGAACTGAAAGGTCTTGAGAAAGGCGAGGTGCGACTAGGTGCGCCAAGCATGGTTGGCTCGTACTTTTTTCCGCAGGTTTTAATGGCGTTCAAAAGCCGCTACCCAAAGCTAAAGTTGACCTTGGTTGATGCCGGAACAAGTTCAATTCGAAAAATGCTGCTTAGCGGTGAGCTTGATATTGGCGTCATCAATTTAGAGAAGGTGCCTGACGATCTGGAAACCGAACACCTTTTACATTGCGAAATGGTTGCGGTGGTTGGTAAAGATCATCCTTTTGCTAGTAAATCGACCGTGCGATTTGAAGAATTTTTTCAGCAAGATTTGGTTATGTTCAAAGATGGATATTTCCATCGGGACTATATAGAAACAAAAGCTAAGCAGCATCAGCTTGAGCTTGAATGCTCATTTGAAACCAATTTACTACCATTGATATTGAGTATTGTTCGCCATGAATTTGCGATTACTGCATTACTTGAATTAGTCACGCAGCACGAGGCTGATATTATCGGCATCCCGTTCGAAGAACCGGTCAAATTGGATTTAGCGTTAGCTTGGCGCAAAGATCGCTACCTATCGATAGCTGAGCGAACCTTTATAGAGTTTGTGAAAAGCTTCAGATAAAAAGCCTATTTGGGTTAAATAGCAAAAGAGCCGCATAAGCAGCTCTTTTAGTTTGTGGATTCGTTCACTAACCGATAAATTTGGCGACGAAATTGCCGATGTTAGTCACACTTGCCCCAGCCATCACTACCACAATTAGAGAACCGATAGCCGTGAGGTACATTGGGTGCTTGTATTCACCAATGATGTCTTTACGACGCGTCGCTGCTAAAACGATACCTAGAACGATTGGTAGGATGATGCTATTAACCAGACCAGCAAGCATAAGTAATAGAATCGGCATGTTCATAGTTACTGTGCCTAAGCTTGTTACCAGAATGAATCCTACACACCATGTTTTTTCGTTACGAGCAACCACAGGGAATAGTGTTTTAATTAGCGAGATAGCCATGTATGAGTTACCGACCACTGAAGTGATTGAAGCAACAAATAGAACCAGACCGAAGATGAAGTAACCTGTTTCACCAGCGCCTTGGCGGAAAGCGTCAGCGGCTGGGTTTGAAGCATCAAGTACAGCGCCAGCAGAGATAACTCCAAAAATCGCCAAGAAAAGAAGAATGCGAATTACGACCGCGATTGAGATACCCGCCCATGCAGCGGTTTTAATTGTTGGGACGTTTTCTTTGCCTTGTAAGCCGATATCAACTAGGCGTTGTGCACCAGTGTAATAGCCGCCAACAGCGCCGCCAACAATAGTCAAAGTAGGAAGCAGCAGGTTGCCAAAATCGCTTGGTGCGACAGCAGCTACTAGCGTTTCCCCCATTGGCGGGAGGCTAGTCATCGCCACATATGCGATTAGAATTATCATAAATAGGCCGAGGTAGCGCGCCATTTGGTCCATACGTTTGGATGCGTTGTGTACAACAAACAGTAAGCTACCGACAAGACCAGTAAACAGTGCGCCCCACATGGTATCAACGCCCGTTAGTACGTTGATACCCAGTGCAGCGCCACTGACGTTACCGAAGTTAAATGCTACGGCACCTAAGGCAAGCAGGATACCAACAAAGTAACCCATGCCCGGAGCAACCTTGTTGGCAATATCTTGAATGCGTAAGCCAGATACACCGACGATTCGCCATAAGTTCATCACGATACCGAAGGTGATAAACATCGATGCGAACACAGGGAAAGCCATGTCAATTTTGTAGATATTGGTAAAAACGGCGGTTTGTGTCAGGAAGCCGGGGCCCACAGAAGTGGTCGCCATTAGGAAAGCAACGCTCAAGATGGCTTTTTTCTGCCAAGAGATTTCGTTATCGATAGGAGCTGTAGCGTTGATTGTCGCTGAAGAAGTTTGTGTGGTCATGCCGAATCCCAAAATTGTTGTGTCTCTATCTTTAAAAAAATAGAAAGACAACTGATGGGGATCAGCTGAATTTGTGCTTGTAATGTCTTGTAAAACAAGTAGTTTCTAAAAAAACCTTACTTGTTGGCGGCGGATTTTAAAGACCTAGCTCACAGTTGTCAATAGTTGATGGGCAATAAATTTCTATTTGATGGATTATCCTGTTTGGAATAACGTGGTGTAACCGTCAACAAACTCTTTGGGAATAGAATTACCATGAGCCTTTTGTTTACAACGAGATCAGCTGTACAGGACGACTATGAATTTTTATTTGAGTTGAAGAAAGCAGCTTTAAAGTGCCCTGTAGAGCGTATTTTCGGTTGGGATGAAGCAATTCAAAGGCAAATCCATCAACAAGAATGGATTGAAGACCGCCCAATAATAATCGTCGTCGAAAATAAGCCAATTGGTAGCTATTTGATACAAAAAAGAAGTGAAGAGCTGTATTTCGCTCGTTTTTTTATTTTACCAGAATATCAAGGAATGGGCTTAGGCAATACAATTCTTCGATCAGTGATAGCTCAATCAGAAGCGGTCGGATTACCCATTACTCTGTGTTATTTACAAGGAAACTGGGTTGGTAAACTGTATAAACGTTTTGGTTTTACCATCACCAGCGAAACCCAAGAATTTGTTTATATGCAGAGGAAATGTGGTCAATCTGATTGAAAGTTGTGCAGTTTGTCGATGTTTGACGCTACTTAGCTAGGATTGGCGCTAGCTTGACGTTATTAACGAAGAACAATAATTGAGTTTATCGCTTTAACAGCAAGAGGAAAAGTATGTCCAAATCCTTCGACATTATCGGCGCGCCATTCAACCAATTTGGTTGCTATCCGACCAATGATAATACTGTTGATGGATTACGACGATTAGATGAGTCAAATTGGCAAGGGCTCAGCGATTGGATTGATGTGCGAAATAACCGCTGGAAAGCAGATATCAAGGACCTTGGTGATGTAGAGCCTGATTCGTTAGTCCTCCAGTTGAAGGATTCAACATACAAGGAGAAGGCATTAAAATGCTATGCCGATACCCTTAGAAATAAATTGTTAGAAAGTTATCAAAATCAACGAATCCCCATCACTCTTGGTGGTGATCATTCCATTGCTATCGGAACGGTTCAAGCTACCTTAGATTATTATCAAAAGCAGCAGGGTAAGCGAGTTGCTGTCGTTTGGATTGATGCCCACGCAGATTGTAATGATTCCATCGCGAGCAATTTGCACGGTAAGCCACTCGCAATGCTAATGGATAAATACCCACACAACGGATGGACAGTAGAAGCCGACATTGTGCTCAAGCCGGAAGATGTCTACTACGTCGCGGTTCGTGATTTAATGCCTAACGAAGATGAGTTGATTAAGCAGCACTCTATGGTCAATTTTGATATGACGAGTATCGAAACTATGGGTATTAACGGCGTGCTAAATCAACTGACCGACATCATCAACAATAACTATGATTGTGTTTATGTCTCTTTTGATTATGACGCGCTTGACGGTAGTTTATTCCGCGCATGTGGAACTCCAAATGTCGGCGGTCTCAATGCGAGAGAGGCGTTGCACTTAATCTATGGGCTTGCTAATCACCCTAAGTTTGTTGGTATTGATTTCGTTGAATACCTACCAGAGTTAGACGAAAAAGGTATTTCTAAAGAACTGATGATCAAACTCATCGATGCTGTGTGGGGGTTTCGTAGCTAATTATTGTAATGAAACAAATCATTGCAACGAAACAGGGTGAAATAGCATTCCCCTGTTTAATGTTTGAAGCATGTATACCCGTCATACTTGAAGTTGCAGCGGTGTTGGCTGTGTTCGTGCGCCCCAATCACATAGTTCACCTATGCTCAGGGGACTTGCTTACTTGCCGCCTACCTGCATCTTCAAGTTTCTAGGGTATAGTTTAGTTCTTACTATTGTACATCTTATCGAAATTCTTCTGATTCCAACCGACCATCACTTGATCGCCAATCTTTAATACAGGGATGGAGCGCGCGCCCATTGCTTGCAGTTCCTTACGACCTCTTTCCATTTTTGCGTTCGTAAGCCTGTACATGATTTTTTTAGAATCAAGGTAACGTTGAGCGTCTTTACAATGTGGACACTTATCAGCGACGTATAAAACAACTCTTTTCATTCTAGGTCTGCGCTCTGGTGGAGTATTAAAGTGGCTGGAGTATAGGCGAATAGGACGAATTGTCCAACGAATCCCGTGAAGCCTCACTGCGATTAGGGTAAACTTAGCGCCAATTTGATTGATTATCGACTCGCTATGAATCCCGTTCTTCGTTTTATCAAAGGTTACCCTCAACATATCTTAACACCAGTTTCGCAATTGCTTGAGTCTGGTGGTTTCTGTGCGTGGTTTGAAAAGCGTTATCCGCAGCGTCATTCTATTCAAAGTGAGAAAGCCCTGTATGAATATACTATGGCTTTAAAAAACCAGTACATGAAGAAAACGTCGCCACTGAGCAAAGTGATTTATGACAGTAAGATTCATTTAATCAATAATGCGCTTGGTCTTCACACTTATACAGCGAAAGTGCATGGCGGTAAGATCAAATCGAAAAACGAAATCCGAATTGCCAGTGTATTCAAAAACGCGCCAGAGCCATTATTGCGTATGTTGGTGGTTCATGAGTTGGCTCATCTAAAAGAAAAAGATCATAACAAAGCATTTTACCAGCTGTGCTGCCATATGGAGCCGGAGTATCACCAACTCGAGTTGGATGCACGCTTGTTTATGATTTACCAAGAATTGAAATAACGAATTAAGTATGAGTGATAAAGAAAAGGCGCAAGCCAAGCGTAAGCCTAGAGCAAAACCGAATAAAGCGAAGGCGGCAAAGAACCCATCGCCAAGCTCAATGCCAGTGATAAAAATCTCGGGTAATGCAGGCTTGCATAAACGCAACGTACATCAAGGGCGTTATGATTTTTTTCGCCTAGTGAAGGCATTGCCTGAATTAGCCAAGTACGTGACTAAGAACCCGAATGGTGAAGCAACCATACGTTTTGATGATCCTGTCGCGGTGAAGCTTTTAAATAAGGCATTGCTCGCTGAGCATTACAGTGTCACTCAGTGGGATATTCCGGAAGGATATTTGTGTCCGCCGATCCCAGGACGTGCTGACTACATCCACCGAGTTGCGGAACTGCTCACCAATGAAGCGCCGAGGCTCAACCATAAGTTGGTGCGGGCGTTAGATATTGGTGTTGGTGCCAATTGTATTTACCCAATTGTGGGTGCAACGCAATACGGCTGGAGCTATATAGGTAGCGATGTTGATGCGGATTCAGTCAATAACGCGAACCATATTGCTCAGGCTAATTCAGTGCTTAATGGCCAGGTAGAGTGCCGTTTGCAAGACAACAGTCAGCATTTCTTTAAGGGTATAATCAAACCGGGTGAGTTTTATGACGTAACCACGTGTAACCCACCATTTCATGCCTCTTTACAAGAAGCGCAGCAGGGTACCGAGCGTAAGTTGAGTAACCTCAATGCTCATAAAGCAAAGCGTGGTCAGCTTGGTGTTGATAGAACAGCACCAGCAAAAACAACCTCGACAACCTTAAATTTTGGCGGGCAAAAAGCGGAGCTTTGGTGTCCGGGTGGTGAAGCAACCTTTGTTAAGAATATGGCGTTAGAGAGCCGAGAGTTTGCGGAACAAGTGCTTTGGTTTACCACACTGCTGTCTAAAAAAGACAATGTACGCTGGCTGTGTAAGAACCTAGAAAAAGCTGGGGCAAAACAGGCTGTCGTGGTTGAGATGAGCCAAGGACAAAAGATAAGCCGATTTGTGGCGTGGAGCTTTAAAGACAAAGCGCAGCGTGCAAAATGGTTAAGCCTAAAATCTAAATAACAAAATAGCCTGCCATCGCGGGCTATTTTGATTCTAACCTTGATTAAATCAGTGTGTTTAATTGACGTTGATATTGTTCAACGAGAAGCTGATTTCCCGCTTTTTCTTCCAGTTCAATCATCAGCTTGATCGCTTCTTTGCGAGCGCCATGATGTTTGGTCAATCGTACTAAGCGGATTCGTGCATCCGCCAATTTGTTCTGCTCTATTTGTAGCTTGGCTAAATTGAGCGATGAACGATATCGAGTTGGGTCATAGTCTAGCGCCCGTTCAAAGTAGCCGATCGCTTTTGCTTTATTCTTCGATTTTAACGCGCAAAAAGCTGCGTTTTCGTAGCTGTCAGAGATTAAGTAGTAATCGGGTTTTTCGATGGCTTGATTGAAGAGTTTATCTGCTTTTTGGTACTGCTTCTGCTTACACAAGAAAGTACCGTAATTATTGAGGACATTGCCATTGTTAGGGTGCTGAGCTAACGCGGTTCGGTACAAGTTTTCAGCTTTACTGTTTTCGTCTACTTGTTCGTAGTAATGTGCCAAGGCGATTTGTGAACGATAGAAGTTAGGTGCGTATTGATAAGCTTTTTGCAGGTTTTCTTGCGCTTTAATCATGTTCCCTTGCTGTAAATACCCAACACCTAAGGCAATTCGTGACTCGGCTTTCTGTTCGGAATGGCTTTCAATTACCGGTTTGTTACCGACATCCACGGTTACACAAGCAGGTAGAAAAAGAGTCAGATAAATGGCTAGTATCCGTGTTTTCATCACACCTTCCTTTTATTCTCGCTAGAGAGTATATGTTTCTCACGAGCGACATAGAATGTGGCTTGGAACGAATGCGAGGAAGCTGGCAGCAATAGATGAAAAAAAAGGTCACTTAACATGACCTTGAGAGTTTAATCATCTTTAGTGAAATTGGCTTCACTAAAGTGTTCTAAATCGAACGGCGTTTGTTGGTAAACACAATAGTTGAGCCAATTGGAGAAGAGTAGGTGCCCGTGACTACGCCAACTTGCCCGTGGCGGGTTCTCTGGGTTGTTGTCTGGGTAATAATTGACTGGGATAACCGGTTCCATTCCTTCACCTAAGTCACGAACGTACTCAGTGTGCAATGTATTGGCATCATATTCAGGGTGTCCGGTGACGAACACGTTACGTTTGTCTTTGGTTGATGCCAAGTAAACACCGGCGATATCAGAAGTCGCCAAAATATCCAAATCAGTATGTTGCTCTAGATAATCAGATGAAAAGTCAGCGTAGCGGGAGTGTGGTGCTAAAAACTCATCATCGAACCCGCGTAAAATAGGATGGTAATTATTCTGTGTTTGATGTTTATACACACCAGAAAGCTTTTCTTTTCGAGTGCGCTTTGGCAAATCATATAACAGTTTGAGACCCGCTTGCGCAGCCCAACACACGTAGAGCGTTGATGTAACATGCTCTTTTGCCCAGTTCATAATGCTTTGTAGATGCTCCCAGTAAATCACATCTTCAAATTGTACTAAGCCTAGCGGTGCGCCAGTGATGATCATGCCATCAAAGTTACGTTCTTTTACCATTTCAAATTGGCGATAAAAGGTATCTAGGTGCTGAGTGGGCGTGTTCTTGCTTGGTCGATTGTCTATGCGTAACAGCTCAATATCAACCTGAAGCGGGCTGTTAGATAGCAGACGTAAAAACTGAGTTTCCGTTTCAATTTTCATCGGCATAAGATTGAGGATCAACACTTTCAGCGGGCGAATATTTTGAGTCGCAGCACGCGTTTCTGGCATGACGAAGATATTCTCTTCGCGCAACACATCAGAAGCGGGTAGTTGATCGGGTATCTTAATCGGCACGGCTTTCTCCCTAAAGCGTATTATTTGGACGTCTATACATCCAAACTTACATCAATCAATTTGAGATGTCGACAGCAATTTTAAGTATAATCTTTAATCAT
Source organism: Vibrio kasasachensis (assembly GCF_050337565.1). NCBI lineage: Bacteria > Pseudomonadati > Pseudomonadota > Gammaproteobacteria > Vibrionales > Vibrionaceae > Vibrio > Vibrio kasasachensis. The sequence continues at coordinate 46,388 of NZ_JAKJTB010000012.1, forward strand.
CCATTTAGACTGATTGTTAATCATCCTTTCCATGGCAAAACTGACACTGATTAGAGGCTTACCCGGCTCGGGGAAAAGCACGTTAGCAAGGCGCTATTCTGCGCATCATTTTGAAGCCGATATGTATTTCGTTAATTCGGCGGGCGAATACTGCTTTGACGCTAACCAATTGGAGAGTGCGCATCGTTGGTGCCAAAAACAAACGGAAACCGCGCTGCGTAAAGGCGAAGATGTCGTTGTGTCGAATACCTTTGTACGCCGTTGGGAAATTAAGCCGTATTTTGAACTGGCGAAGAGGCTAGGAGCCCAGTTTGAAATCGTGGAGTGCAAAGGGGAGTTTGGCAATATTCACGGCGTTGAGCAAAGCGTTATAGATAGGATGCGCAACCGTTGGCAAGAGTGGAAGTAGGTAACGCAGGAGAGTGTGACTCACTTTTGGACATTTCCATGCCAGTTGCTTTCCTAAATTAGCGTCTAACGGATAACTACAGGTATTGCAAACCTCCAATCAAGTGGTCAAATTTACTTAGCCACTGCAATTAGCCAGTCCTCCTTTATATGGTCATACCAAGGAGAAAGAAGCCGAACCTTTATCAAGATGGTTCGGCTTTTTACGTCTGAGCTCTGTAGGTTATCAAAGGAACTATTCGTGAAGATAATAAGTGTTAATAATAATTCAATTGCTTGTTGATTTTACGCATGTTGTTAGACGATAAACCAATTCTTTATATCCTCAAATGCAACTGGGCTCTATCATACTAGGCTCTTATTTGGCATGTTAAGGTAAACGAAGATGAATGCTGTAGAATCAATAGTAGAGTGGTCCAAGGATAAGCCCGTATGGTGGAATCTAGCACTAAAGATTGCTCTTGAAGAAGGAGAGCTAAACCAACACCATATCGATTTTATTTTTAATTTTGCGAAGAGTGTTGAGGGCTTAGAACCGAAACATCCAAACCATGAACAGTTATTGTTACCGATTGATATATCGGGCTACATGACGGAAGAAAACTCGGTGCGACTGATCAGCTTGTCTCGAGTTGAAGGTGTTGCTGCGTTAGCTGAAGGTCAAACATTAGAATTTAGAAAAGATGGACTAACTATCGTATATGGTGACAACGGGGCCGGTAAGTCTAGCTATACGTCCATTTTGAAAAACGCGTGTTTGACTCGGGGAGCATTGAAACCTATTGCAGGTAATGTTTTCACTTCTTCACCTAAACCTCCTCAAGCTTTACTCACACTCGAAATTGATAAAACACCGACAGAATTAACTTGGAGTAACGGGGCATCAAATAATAATGCTGCCAAGTCTATTCGTGTATTCGATACATCTTCAGCACACCACTATTTATCCAATGAAGATGCTTTAGGTTATAAACCCGTAGGTTTGAACTTAATCACAGAGCTTACAAAGGTTGTGGAAAGCATAAAAAATAGAATAAGTGAAGATGTAATGGGTGGGAACGGTTTTGTTGCTATTCCATCGTTAAATTCACAAAGTAAAGCTGCATTATTCCTTAATCAAATTTCACAGTTAACAAATGAAGCTGATATTGAATTGCACTGCGCAACTAAGGAAGAAATTGAATCTATAAAACCATTGCAGGACGAGCTGGTTAACGACATGGCCAAATCGCCAGAACAAATCAGAAACAGTTTAATTAAGCAGCGTAGTTATATTGCCCCTTTACTTGAGTCATACAAAAAACCTATCGAAGTACTCGGACCTAGTAATTTCGATGTGTTAAAAGGTTTAGAACTCGACTATCAAGAAAAGAAACAAGTATCTGACGCGTTGAGACAAAAGACACTAAGTGATCTACCGTTTGATAATATTGGTGATACACAATGGACTGTCCTTTGGAGAGCAGCAAAAGACTTCTTGGCAAAAGAAAATAAAGGTCCACAATTCCCTCCAACAAAAGGTGACTCCTGTCCGTTATGCTTACAAGATATCCAAGAGACGTCGGCCGACAAATTACAAGATCTCGAAGCTTTTCTTAATGACAGGGCTGCAAAAAATACAGCTGAAGCACTGAAAGTTCTAACTCTGGCTAAGGTTGCCGTTAAGTCTTTGAGTTTGAACATTGCCCAATTTGAAGGTGTATTGAACGACCTTGAAGTAATAAAACCTGGGTTAAAAGTTGGGCTTGAGGAATTAAACCAGAGTTTAACAAACAGACAGACTGCTTTATCAGGTTCCGCGCTACCCGAGTCGTTAGACGAAATTAGCTTGTCTTATTTCCAAGCATTGCGGGAAATAGATAAAGATCTGTTCACCCAAATCGGAGAACTTGAACAGCAAAGCAGTAACAACGAATTTGTGGCTAAGAAACAAGCAAGACTGACCGAATTAACAGATAGAGCCTACATTGCCAAACACAAAGCAAACATCATAACTAATGTAAGACGGTCAAAAAGAGTAGCTAAGTTAAATGAGATCTCAGGTCAGTGCTCTACGAGAAGTATATCAACGTTGTCAGCTAGGATTTATTCACAAGGTGTTATAGAGCCACTAAAAGAGTCTTTTGTGAAAGAGCTTAAATCCTTTGGTTTTAATAGATTTGACATCAACGTTAAAACAAGAAATAAAGCCGGACAACAGCAATTTAAATTAGAGCTAGCAAACTCAAACGAATCTGTTGTTGGTAAAGTTGCTAGTGAAGGTGAGCAAAGGTGTATCGCAATAGCGAGCTTTTTATCAGAAATGAAAGCTGATTCTAGAAGATCTGCTGTTCTATTTGATGATCCAGTGAACTCGCTTAGCCATCAATGGAGTGCAAAAGTCGCCAAAAGGCTAATAGAGGAATCACTAGAACGCCAAGTCATTGTGTTTACTCACGACATAGTATTCTACAAGCTACTACTTGAAGCTGCGGATAGCCTAAAGCAAGATAAGGTCAATAGCATCTGCCTCGAAAGATCTAGAAGTAACTCAGGCCTTGTAAGAACCAATCCTCCATGGGACGCGCTTCCTACATCGAAGCGAATTGGATTTTTAACGACTAAGCTCCAAAAGCTCCGAAAGATTGATGAGGCAGGAACAGAGACTGAATTTAGAGAAGCTGCTGCGGTTTTCTATAGTTTTCTGCGTGAAGCATGGGAGCGATTAGTTGAAGAGAAACTATTGAATAAAGTCGTTAATAGGTTCGAAAGAGGTGTGCATCTGCAAAGATTAAATCGAGTAGATGATATTACTAATGTTGATTTAGAGCGTATTCACCTTGCGTATGATAAATGCTGTATCGACTTTGTTGGTCACGACACAGCCGCCGGTATGCGTCCTTGTCCAACGATCGATGAAGTCGTAGCCGATCTTGATGAAATTAAAGATTACCTCAAACATCTACAAACAGATCGAAAAAGAACTTGAGACTAGCTAACGCTGAAAGAAAGGTAGAATTAACCCCCGTGATACATCATGGGGGTTAACAACATGAGAAGAATGGATAACTTTTAGTATTGCAAAAGCCCATGAACAGGATGTAAATGAGTAAAAAGTCTAGCCAGTAATGGGGCAGAAGTGTTTTAACTGCCCCATTACACCAAGTAGTAAACTCTATTGTCCACCGATATTAGCTGCCGTTTCATTCATGTTTAATCTATAACCGACGTCAGCGTAATATTCCCTGAGTAACGATAATTACCATCCGGCCATATATGTGTTGGATAATGATAGCGACTAGATTCTATTATTGAGACCAAATCAGGTAATGAGTATTTTAGCTCTTCGCGATTTTTTACTCGCATTTCATCACTTTCCAAATCTGCGTCTGAACCTAGATAAGCCGCCGTCGCTAAGTAAAAGAACTCTATTGTTTTACAGGCATCATCACAGGTCGGATCATCATAGCTGTACAGCCCCTGTTTTTCTGCAATTAGCCACTGTCTATATAGCTCGCTTTGTTTGGCTTTTTTATCACTAAAAACAGAAGGTAAGTAAGGCTGCCACCCCGCATTTACTATCAGATGATGAATTTCCTCTTGTGACGCGTCCCGCCCCAAAACGGGTGCTGTTTCGTCAGCTGATAAATCTTGTCCAACCATTTGGTCAAGGTAAGGTTCAAAGCTCTCAAATGCTTCATCGTCAAACCCTGATTTACTCATTAACAAAGTGGCATGATTGCTTCGTAACGGTTCGATAATACTGGGTTCGTCAATCTGTCCATTTTGATCATTGTCCAACCATTGCGCCGCCACATTAGCTGCATGCTTGAGTTTATCTGTGGGTACCGATGAAGTCGCGCAAATCGTCACGATATCAAAAACTTGTGCTTTCTGAGTAAAGATATTGCCCGGACACCCCTCTACAGGTGAGTCTACCGGAGAAAACTCTCCGGCTGTCGATAATGCACTTACAAAAAACAACAAACCTATACGATATTTCATTTTTTACCCTAAACCGGTGTGTATTTTCAGCAAATACTATAACCCAGATTAAAAAACTAATTGTATCAATAGGTCATTAATTGTCAGCGATAACAATAATTTCACTGTACTAAGAAGGCATTGTTATCGAAATTTGTTTTGTAATTTAGAAAAATCTATAGGGCAGCGATTAAAGGCGCATTTTACAGTTAATATCCAAGATAGCGGTTCTTATGATATTGCATTGGCTAATTTGCTCTGGTTACGGACGGATTTTGCTAAATTAGCAATTAATAAATTAAATTAATATGGAAGTGTCGCTTTGCTTGCTATCTAGTATTGAGCATGCAGCAACTAGAGCGTGTAGAGTGGTTCACTACACGCTCGTTCCTTCCTGTATAGAATGATGTAATGTTGAGTTCCGTTATGAGGTATTAAACCACTTCGCCAGCCTCATCCTCTTCAACAATGTCCTTATCTAAGCTCGCTTCCTCCAACCATTGTTGCAATGAAGCACTTGCTAATACCTTTTGTTGATACGCTGTCGCACCCTCAGACAGCTCAATCCCGTAGGTTAGGAAACGCAGCGCGACAGGTGCGTACATGGCATCGGCAATTGACCATTCACCAAACAGCCAACCATCTGGGTACTGCTCTTCTTGCTCCGACCAAATAGCGTCGATACGCGCGATATCCTTCAGTGCACCATCACTTAAATCAACCTTTCTGCGAGCGCGAATATTCATTGGCAGTTCATTTCTTAAATCGAAAAAACCGGAGTGCATTTCAGCTGAAATCGCACGAGCTTTAGCTCTCTCAGCCGCATCACTAGGCCATGCTTTTCCTTGTAGATGTTGTTCATTTACGTACTCCAAAATCGCGAGCGAGTCCCATACTGTTATGCCGTGATGCACCAAGGTTGGCACTTTGGCTGTTGGTGTGATGCTCTTTAAAGTTTTATAGAAATCTTCAGTAAATAGCTTTAGCTTGGTGACTTCCACGTCCAAATTATATTGAGAGAAGATTAGCCACGCGCGAAGTGACCAGCTTGAGTAGTTTTGGTTGCCAATAAAGAGTTGCATTGAAGCCTCCATGCTGTTTGTGTTGTGATTAACTATACTCGTCATACTTAAAGTTGCAGCGTTGCTGGCTGTGTTCGTGCGCCCTAATCACATAGTTCACCTATGCTCAGGTGACTTTCTTACTTGCCGCCTACCTGCATCTTCAAGTTAATTGGGTATAAGGTTTGAAATCACAATATCTGATTGTTTTCTGTTGGACTAACGGATAGTTTTGATGGAATACTTCAACAAAAACGATAGATGGATTTTTTGATATGGATATCGATGCGCTACGCAGCTTTCTTGCTTTTGTGGAAACTGGCAGCTTTACTCGTGCCGCCAAGCAAATCAACCGCACCCAATCCGCGTTTAGTGCTCAAATGCGTAAGTTGGAAGATGAACTTAGCATTAGTTTGTTTGAAAAAGACGGTCGCAACCTCGTATTGAGTGAGGCAGGATTGGCATTGCGTTCCCATGCCGAGCAGTTAGTCAGCTTACATAATCAAGCACTCAAACAAGTCAAACGATATGAGAATAAACGCCCTTTGCGCTTGGGGTGTCCAGAAGATTACAACGACAACATCTTACCGAATGTTATTCGTGTATTACAGCAAGCCGAGCCTACCTGTTCCATCCACGTATTTAGTGAACCCAGCATCAACCTGAGAGAAAAGCTTGATGAAGGAAAGCTGGACGCTGCCATCGTTACTCGTGCTCCGGGCAGTGAAGAGGGTTACTGGCTTACCAGCGACAAAGGCGTGTGGATCAGCCATCCAGATTTTAAAATAGGTGAGTCCCAACCTTTGCCTCTCGCTTTGTTTCAAGCCGACTGTAAATACCACGCAGCCGCTATTGATTGCTTAACCAAACGAGGCACTCCTTATCAATTGCTGGCTTGTTGTAATTCCGCTTCAGCACAACGCGCCATTGTTCGTTCAGGTTTGGCAATTGGTGCAATGGGAGGAATCAGTGTGACTAGCGATCTTAAGATCCTTGATGATATGCCTCCATTACCTGCGGTAGATATAGTCTTGATTACCAGCATTGAGCCTCATCCAGTGTTAGATAAGGAATGCTTAGCGCAATTGCAACAATTGATGCCAGCACTTGGCGTTTAATCTAATCGAAGAATGTAGTGGTCAATATTACTTGACCACTACAGAGGCTATCCCAGTATTTTTATACCCACTATTTTTCTTTTATTTCTGTATTGCCGTGGTCTTTGTCTAACGGAAAACAGATCTCGCCCAATATTCATAATTATTGTGGGGTATGGAAGGAGTATATGATGAACCGAATTTCCCCTTTGGCACTGATAGCGAGTTTAATCGTGAGTTCGAATGCATTGGCTGTTGAAAATGCAGATATGATCTTAACAAACGCTAACGTTTATGGTCATGAAAATGCCGATGCAATTGCAATTCGTAATGGAAATATCCTGTTTATTGGTAAAACTGCACAAGCAAAAACATATCGTAATAAAAACACTGAAGTTATCGATCTTGAACAAGCTTATGTTATGCCGGGTTTTATTGATAACCATAATCATGTATTTGAAGCTGCTTCTGAAGCCGGTGGTAACTGTGAGCTTAGTATGGACGCCTCGCTTGAAGATCAAATCCCGTACTTAAATACTTGCAGTAGAAATAGTCAGTCCAAAGGCTGGCTGATGGGTTATGGTTTTTCATTAGAAGCTATTCTCAATGAAGATAATCGCCAAACACCTCTAGAAGTGATTGACCGTATTTTCCCTGTTCGTCCAGTTGTGATCATGGAGCACACTTCGCATTCGATGTGGGTCAACTCTGCAGCGCTTGAACTTTCGGGTATTACCAAGGATACACCTGATCCTCAAGGCGGAAAGATTCTTAAAGACCCAGACAGCGGTACGCTTAACGGCATCTTATTGGATAATGCGGGCGATATATTGATGGAAATAGCGTGGAACAGTCTAGAAGATCAATTTGACCAAAGCTATGACGGCTTAATAGCCGGCCTTGAAGAATCAGCAGCATATGGCGTTACAACCATTGGTGACGGTCGCCTCTATTGGAAGCGTGGTTGGTATGAGGTGTGGAAGCAAGTGGAAAAAGAAGGCAACTTAACCGCCCGAGTTTCACTGCGCCCATGGATTTATCCTGCCGACTCCTTAGAGCCACAGTTGGCCTTCTTAAAGAAAATTCAGTCAAGTGATACATCAAGCCTGCTACTGGTCGATCAGGTAAAAATGTACAGCGATGGTATTACGATCAATGGCACAGCGAAAACGCTAGCACCGTATTTAGAAACTTACCTACCAGACGAGCCTTACGGCATTAATTATATTCCACCTAGCCAAATGAAAACTTGGTTGAAAGCATTGGATAGAGTCGGTTATGGCGCACATATTCATGCTATTGGAGACGGTGCTGTTCGTGAATCGCTCAACGCGGTTGAACATGCTCGTAGAAATGGTTCGATTAAGCCGTACACGCTGACCCATGTTGAGCTTGTAGATCCAGAAGATGTGAATCGCTTTGCTAAGTTGAATGTTACAGCGGATTTTCAAGTGGGTTCTGAGTATGTTGTTGAGCATGATCATTCATGGGCTAAGCTTTTTCTAGGAGTAAAGAGAGCTCAGGCATTGATGAACCTTAAAGCTATCTTTGATACGGGGGCAAATCTAACATTAAGTAGCGACTGGAATGTCCATGAGTTAAATCCGCTTGTTGGCATCGCGAACAGTGTAAGAATGGGGAACACGGGGCTGCCGAATGTAAAAGCCGCGATAGATGCATACACTATTAACGCTGCGATAAGCCTTGGGATAGAAGATATTACAGGTTCTATCGATGTGGGGAAATCCGCAGATTTTGCTATCTTAGAGCAAGATATTACCCGCTTGTCACCCAACGATATAGCAAACACTGAAATCTTAATGACGGTATTACAAGGCGATATCGTATTTGGTGCTGAAGAATAAATTTAGGTGCGGAGCCTGCTCTGCACCGTTTTTAAATAGAGTCCAATATTCTGTATAAACGCTTTAATATTGGGGTGGCAGCAAGATAATTGGTTCTTCTGGTATTCATGGTACCAACTGTTATTGCTAGTTAAACGGCATGCATTTCCCCTGACGCAAATTCCTTCTAATCACCCGAGGCACTTTCAATGGTTCCAAAGCGGATTCTCTATATTGCTGCTTAGCGTGAAATAGAGTTTCTACAAAAAATAATATTTTTCGTCTTTTTTAAATGTGATTCGTCTTATTAGGTGTAAGTAGGAACGATAAACCAATTTGGAAAAAGACAATGATTAAACTGATTAGCTTTAAAAATTGCCCATTTGTGCAACGTGTAATGGGTGCGCTTGTAACGAAGAATGTACCATTTGAAATCGAATACATAGAGTTAAGTAACAAACCACAATGGTTTCTAGATATATCTCCGAACGGTCAAGTACCCGTGTTGGTTACTGAAAATGACACAGTATTGTTTGAATCAGATGCAATTGTGGAATATTTGGATGACAAATATGCGCCGATTGAAGAGGTTTCACCTGAACAAAAAGCCTTAGACCGTGCATGGTCATATCAAGCTAGTAAACACTACATGCCACAATGTGGGACCATGGGAAGTAAAGATAAAGAGACATTTGAAACGCGTTTAGCAAACCTCTCCAAGGCATTCGAAAAAGCAGAAAGTAAGCTCGGTGAATCACTATTTTTCAAAGGAGATTATATATCTAATGTTGATATTGCATGGCTTCCATTGCTACACCGTGCTGCAGTAATTAAAGATCAATCTGGGTTTGATATGTTGAATCAGTTTCCAAAAGTTCAAAGGTGGCAAGCTGCTCTTATAAAGTCAGGTCTTGCCGACAAAACGGTACCACAAGATTTTGTATCTACTTTCAGCGGCTTTTACTTAAAAAACACATACCTCGCAAGTTTAATGAACGGTGATGACTCGGAGTGTAAAACTAATGGTTGCTCAGCATCATCTAGCTCGTGTTGTGATTAACACAAAGCGCGGTTGTTAGTAGAGTGACATTGCCTAGATGATGCACAGTTACTCAGAGTAAGATCCGTATTCTACTTGAGACCTAACTCTGGGTAACTGTCTAGAACTCTCGATATCCTAGCATTTGAAGCTTATATCTCTCGCGCTGACTTAAGCGAAAAAAGAGATTTGGTCTTTTACTACTGTGAACAGCGTAAAGAAAAACCAATGTTCACAATGATTAATGAACTTACTAGCAATACCAAATTGAAGGTAAATTGTGTGCTTAATTTGCCGCTTCTATGGTGCCTTTGAAGGTGGTGTTTAAGAAGTCGTTAATCTCTTGAGAGTGATAAATCGAGACAATTTTTTCAAATACTTCTTTGTTTTTCTCTTCAGCTCGTGAGGCAACAACCATTACGGCTAAAGGCGCGTCTTTTGGCTCCAAGTAAATACCTTGTTTCTTAGGATCTAGCCCAGAAGACATGACGTAGTTCATAGTAATTGCCGCAGCATCTACATCATCAAGTGTGCGTGGCAGTTGAGCTGCATCGACTTCGACAAATTGAATATTCTTTGGGTTGGTGACAATATCTTTCAAAGAAGCACTAAAGCCAACGTTTTCTTTCAACGAAATCAATCCGGCGTCTTCTAGCAGTAATAGCCCACGACCACCATTGGTTGGATCGTTTGGAATCGCAATTCGAGCATGCTCAGGGAGAGCATCAAGCGTCGTGTACTTGTTCGAGTAAACACCCATGCGCATCAAAATCGAACGACCAATAGAGACTAACTCACTGTTGTGATTGTCGTTAAAATTGTCGAGAAATGGCTGGTGCTGGTAGCTATTCAGGTCGATGCTTCCATCGCTTAGCGCGGCGTTAGGGGTGATATAGTCTGAGAACTCAACCACTTGAATGTTGATTCCTTGCTTTGCCGCTTCTTTGGCAACTGCCTCTACAACTTGTGCGTGTGGACCAACCGTAGCGCCAATTTTAATCACCGATTCGTCTTTTTTTCCACATCCTGTTATGCCGAATACGAGTGCTAATGCCACAAGTGACGTTGTGAATTGTTTATAGCTTTTCATAATAACTCCATTTAAATAACAAAAGACAATCGGAAGTCTAGACGTCCATATTATCAATTAACATAATTTGGTCAATAGGTTTGTTAGAAGTGAAGTCAAATGGATGTTATGGCTAGGTAGAATTTAGTCGCAGCAAACTAAGGTCACGACAAGCTCGTTATATCGTTTAGCTCTAAACGGCTAGTTTTGATTTATTAGCCATAATTAGCTAAATTTGCATTATTAGCCACAATTGGCTAAATTAAAGCCTGCGTTCGAAAAGGAGCTTTGATATGGAGCCTAACTATAAACCCATCGCAGTGATCAGCGGCGATATTGTCAACTCGACAAAACTAACTTCTGAACAATTTGAACAACTACTTCAACGAATTAAAGATATTCAAAAGTGGATCACTAACAGCAATCCATTAAATGCGCATAGTATTGAACGTGGTGATGAGTTTCAGACCGTGGTGCATGATATTGAATGTGCTCTGAGATACACCCTCATTTATCGGATTGGCATTAAAGCACTTGGAAAAGAGTTTGATAGCCGCATTAGCTTTGCGATAGCTTCTAATACTGAACTGCGTGAATTGGTCGCTGAATCAATGGGTGAAGCCTTTGTACTTTCTGGGCGAGGGTTAAAAACCATGAAAGGCAGTCGGTTATTTTTTAATGCTGACCGTACCGAACTCACCGAATACTTTGACTTACTCATTAAGTACCTCGATAGACAAATAACGGAATTAACCTCACGTCAATGTGAAGTGATGCTTCCGATGCTTCGAACAAATGAAGGTTTGTCGGTTAATGAGTTAGCAGAAAAACTCGATGTTGCTGCTGCAACGGTGAGCAAATCACTTAAAGCTTCTGGTTGGGCGCTAGTCAGTGAGCTAAATTGGCGATTCATAAAACAAATTGCGGGTTTAAAGCATGGTTGATTTTATCGGTGTTCTAATATTATTCCTGTTGATGCACATTATTTGTGATTTTTACCTTCAACCCAATCGATGGGTAGATGCAAAGCAAAAGGGCACTTACCGTTCACCTGAATTATATTTACACTCACTTTTACACGGTCTCGCGATACTCGTTGCTGCGATAGCGTTAGGCATTGATTGGCGCTTAACTTCTTATCTCGTCGCTATTGTCGTGGTCAGCCATTTTGTGATCGATCTGTGGAAGGTAACGGTATCGAATGGTGATCAGTTCGCCTACTTTGTTATTGACCAAGCATTACATGTATCAGTATTAGCGGTTATCGCTTTTTATATAACAGAGGGTGTGACGATTAGCGCCGTTCTGCAGCATGAGAAGTTCTCGGATGGTATTATGGTGGTTTTTGGCTACTTGCTCATTCTCAAGCCAACTTCAATTGTCATTGGCAGCGTCTTAAGAAAGTATCCAATATCTGGAACAGAGGATAATACTAGCACGAATGGTCTTATCGCTGGTGGCGAGCTGATCGGTTACTTAGAGCGAGTGTTAATATTGACGTTTACGCTCTTGGGGAGTTATGCCGCGGTGGGTTTTGTATTGGCCGCTAAGTCTATATTTAGATTTGGTGATTTGAATAAATCAGACGACCGTAGTATGACAGAGTATGTGTTGATTGGTTCGTTGCTATCAGTGGTGGTGACAACAATGATAGGGACCTTACTGTCTCTTGGCTTAGATGTGGTAATTAAGTGATCAAAAAGCCACGGATTAATGTACCAGCCATCTTAAATCTCAGTGAGCTGTAAGATAGCTGGTTTGTTCTAGCTCTTATATTGCGATACGAAGTAATGGTTCGTTTCAACCATTCACTACACTACGTTTTGTTTGTCTTTGAATCGTCCACGTTGCAATCAGGAGCCATCCAATAGCCTGAAGCCATAATTGTGTATAGTGTGGCGCTACTTGCTGCCAACTTGCGCCCATTTGGTTCAACGCTAAAAAGCCTTGGATACCAGCGGTACTCGGGAATAGGTTGGCACACCATACGATCACTGAAGGGATAGATTCAGTTGGCCAGATAAATCCGGCACTAAATACCAACGGCATCGAGCTGATTAATACTAATAGGGTGACCAGTTCACGTCTTGGTAGTATCGCGCCAAGCCAAATACCTATCGCACAAGATGAAAGTAAAAATGGCAGTAACATGGTTAGCAATTCGGAGGCATGAGCGATTTGGTTTATGCCATGAAAAGTAAAACTGGCACCAAAATAGTACATGCTAAGAATGTAATAAATCCCAACCAATACTAAGCTGCGCACGGTAACCAATTTGGTTGCAGAAACTTGGCTCCAGTAACCTCTACCGTGTTTTTGAGTGCCACCCATCAAACCTGCTGCCATCGCTAAGGTTTGTTGAAGGATTAGCACAAACACCGCGGGAACTACATAGTCAACATAGCCCATACGTGGGTTGAACGTAGGCTTCATATTGAGTTGTGTTGGCGCGTATTGTTTCATCGCCTGTCCTATTGGTGCTCCTTCAACGATCAGTTTACTTATCGTTGTCTTTGCTGCCAACGTGCCTCCTGCTTGCGCTAAGCCTTCGACAATCGTGCCATATACAAGGAAATAAGAGGCATCACCCGCGTAGGCAAGAGTAGGGCTTTTTCCCAGTAATAGATCTTTATAGAAATGCTCAGGAATGACTAATATGCCGCTAATTTTTCCATCGAGAAACGCTTCTTTTGCCGCTGCAATGGATGAATCTCGCTGTACTACTCGTACTTGTGGTGTGGCATCAACCATTCTCTCTAGCTGATAACTGGTTTGGCTTTTATCTAAGTTAACCACGCTCACTGTTTGTTCGCGAGGGGTTTGATGGCTATACGGCAATGGGTATAGAAACGAGTAGAATACAACGCCACCAAAAACCGTGAGTATTACCACTGGGTTGGTTAATAGCGCTTTTAGTTCGGCTTTAATTAATTCGAACAGGTTCATAATGTTTGTTCCTGTTTGAGGTGTTTTTCCGCCAGTAGTAGCATCAAAACAAACGGTAATATATACCCGAGCATAGGGATGAGTTCTTGGATTGACGTTGTCCAATCGGCACCGTAGCTCACTTGGCTTACTTGCAACTCGATGTAGTGGCTGATAGGTAACAAACTACGCCAAAATTGCGCGAGGCTGCTCATATCGTTTACTGGAAAAGTGATACCCATAAAGGCGAAGCTTGGTGCGGTAAATGCACCTGCAAAACTCATTGCTCTGGCTGGGTCTAAAGTCATGAAAAAGAAAAAACCACCCATAATCATGCAGGCTATGCTTGTCGCGAATTGTGCGATAACTAATGTGAGCAAGCTGCCATTCATTGGCCATTCGAAACCCAAATAGAACCAACAAAGAAACGCGAAGCCTTGTAGCATGAATACAGATAAGTAAGGCGCAAGAGTTGTAACGATACTTTTTGCAGGTTGTGTTTCTAGCCAAGCTTGTAACTTACGATGACGATGATTCGCCGCCAAAATCAAAATGGTGCTGACAACAACCACTATTTGCCACAGCGCCGGGATTATCGCTGAAACTAAAAACTGCGCGTAGTTGCTGTTTTTATTAAACAATGGCGTGACTTGGGTGCGAATTGGCACTGCTTTTCCCATCGCACTGCTTAAGGTTTGATTGCCATGAGAAAGGTTGGCAATGGTTCCTATTTGCGCATTGAAGGTACCTTGTGCTTGCACAAATGCTGAGTTGATTACCTTACCAATCAAAATAGTTTGGCTATTGTAAAACACAGAGACTTGGGGCATCAGACCTTTGTAAACATCTTCTTCAAAGTTGGCAGGTATCACCGCGTAAGCGTAGATATCACTTTGAATGAGCGCTTGCTCGGCTTGCTGTACACTTTGTAATTGCTGGGTAACTACCATTGATGATGTCGCATCATAGTAACGTGACAAGGTGCGTGACATTTCACTATGTGAAAGGTCGACGACACCAATGGGAACATCCCGAGCAATACCTTGTGAAAATACCCCCCAGATTGAGAGGGCTAGCACAATAGGCAACCAAGTAAGACAAGAGAGTAACCATCTATCTCGTCTTATGATTTGCCATTGGCTTATTGGGTGTTCGCCTGGTTGCATTACAGTTCAACCACCAAGCTCATGCCCATGCGTAATTCGCTTTCTTTGCTTACCGGTCTTGCTTCTACTTCGAAGGTGCGCAGATCAAAACCTTGTGAGGCATCGGTAGAGCGCCAAGTAGCAAAATCACCCATAACCGCAACATGCGTTACTTTGAATTCCACGTTCTTATCTAGAGCGGGCAGGTAAGCGGTGAATGTCGCGTCTTTTTTGAAGTGTTTTAACCAATCTTCGCGTACATTTAAAACCGCCCATGAATCTTGTCTGTCAACAACAGTGACAACAGGGAAGCCTTGTGGCGCGAGTTCTCCGCTTTGCAGCAGGACTTGAGACACTTCACCATCAAACCAACTTTTTATCTGTGTATCTGCCGCGAAAGCTTCAACTTCGGCGACTGCGCCCGCTGCCATGCGTGCTTTTTCAGCTGCAGCAAGTTTGGTTTCAGAACGGGCACCTTCTTTTGCCATTTGGTACATTTGGAAGGCTGCGCTTTCGGTGTATTTAGCCGCTTGCCATTGTGTTTGGGTTTCATCGCGTTTTTGTTCTGCAACCACGCCATCTTTATAGAGGTTGTTGACGCGAAGGAAGGTTTTTTCCATTAAGTCAGCCGCTGCTTTGGCTTTTTGCCATTGATCTTTCGCAGCTTGGATTTGCTGTGTACGAGCACCTTTTTCCGCTTCTTTAGCTAGTGCATCGGCTGCTTTTTCACCGGCCTTAGCTTGCTCTAATTTAGCTTCAATTTCAGGGCTGTGTATGGTGAAGACCAATTGATTAAGTTCAACCTGATCACCCTTGCGTACTAATACTTGATCAATTCGTCCGGCGACTTTGGAGGAAATACTGTATTGCTGAGATTCAATTTGTCCTTGTAAGTGGACAGGCTTCGGTTGATAGGCTTGATAGAAGCTGTATCCAACCCAAGAGATAAGCGCAATTGCCGCAGCTGATAATATGAGAGTCTTTTTGTTATTCACTTTTATTCCTTACAAGCTGTGCGTTGCAATTGCATTGTGTTGATATTGAGCAAAGCTATTCATTTGGTTGGATAGTGCTAAAAGCTTGGCAAGCGATATTAGGTAGTTAAAGCTTGCTGCAGCGCGTTGTGTGTGAATGCTGGCTAAGTACAACTGAGCGTCAACGACATCAGTTGAAGTGGATAGCCCTTGAGAGAATGCTTTTTCTCGCAGTATTAGGTTTTCTTTGGCGAGCTCGATACTTGATTCAAGCCCCGTCACTTCTTCTTGCGCTTGTTGCGCTTCAAGATAGGTCTTTTTAACTAATACTGATAAATCTTGTTTGGCTTGTGCTTTGAGGTATTGCACCTGACTTACTGCACTATGAGCTGCTCGGACTTGCTCACTGCGCCCACTGTTATCAATGAGCGGTACGCTCACACCAACACCAACCATCCAGTCTGGTTTCATTTCGCTGGCTAGTGAGTCGTCTTCATGTAGGCTGTAATCGCCGTAGAGATAAACTTCAGGGTAGTACTTACCTTGCTCTGCTTGAATTAAGCTCTTGGCTTGCTTCTCTTTGGCATCAAGCAGATCTAGACCGGGATAGGTGCTTAAGGTCTGATCAACAAATGCACTAAGTGGAGGTAAGTTTTGATTAATGAACAGTTGCCCCCTAGGTTCAACCGGGGTGTTTTGGTTGAGGATTTCGCTTAATGCAGATTGAGCGATCTCTAAGGTTTTTTGCGATTTTTTCCGCTCCACGATGGCTTTGTCGAGAGCTGCTTCAGCCTGAAGGCGTTCTACTCGTGCAATTTGCCCTTGCTGCTCTAGTTTAACGGCATTGTCATTATGCTTACTTAAACCTTGTTCGACCAGTTCGCGTGTGTGAACCACTTCTTGTGCAAGAACAACACTAAAGTAATATTTACTGAGATCTTCAAAGCGGGCTTGGGTTTCCATTGCCAGTTGGCTTTGTGCTTCGTCGGTTCTACCTTCAGCTGCACTTTGCGCAGCACTAATTCGACCGCCAGTAAATATCGGCCATATTGCACGGATAGAAGAAGTGAAAATGTCACGTTCTGAGATAGTGGATGTGGCTGATGCTAACCCATGCATTAATCCAGGTAACGCTGGTCCGAGGATAGGCGCTAGAGCGGGTCCAAGAGAAGACAATGATCCATTAGTGCTGTCTAGTAATTGCTTGCCTGAAACCGTCACATCTTGGTCTAAGCGAGTGTAGTTCGCGCCAATGGTTACTTTCGGCAGGTTTAGGTCGTCAGTGGCATCTTGTAGATGTTGATATCGCGCTAGATTCGCACGTTGAGCCGCGATGGAGTTGTTGTCTTGTTGAAGAAGTAGCCAAGCTTCGTCAAAACTGATTGCAGCACTGTGCGCAAAAGGAGACATCACGATACAACCTAAAAGTATCGAAAGTGGACGCAGTTTCATTGAGATTCACTTAGGAAAATAAAATAGAGTATATACTCTATAAAAATCATGAGCAAACAATCGCCTCAATGAACGAAAATCGACTTAAGGCAAATGATATGTCTATATTTTTAAGATTGTGATTAAACTTTTGTGCATCATGTTGAGTACTGGTTTAGTATTAGATTGCTAGTTTGTTTCTAATATGGATGTTTAGAAATAACAATTGCGTTTTTATAACAATAAATCAAAAAGATAGAAGTAAACCTCCCAAATTGTATGCCAAAGGAGGGCAAATATACGATGACTCAATCGTTAAATTCGGCTAGGAAATTTTCGATTCGCTTTACTGTCGGTAGCATGTTTATCTTTGCGACAGTCATTACCGCAACTATTGCCATTAGTTTACAGTACTATTTCAGCCGTCAAATGTCGCAAGAGCACGTGTTGACGAAGTTGACGATGGCGAGTTCGGAAATTAGCGAATACATTCAGCAAATAGAAGTTAATGCCACCAGTAGCGCACAGCTCTTAAGAATTGTGTCGTCTTCAGCAAACAAGAAATTTAGTGAGCGTGAAATTCGAGATATTTTCATTCAAGTGCTTAAAGACAACCCATTGTTCTACAGTCTTTATTATGGAAACGAGCGTGAAGATTTTTATCAAATAATTAATTTGGAGTCTTCCCCCATTGTTCGCGAAAAGATCAATGCGGCCGAGCGAGACCGATGGGTATTGATAAAGATTCGTGGTGATATAGAAAACCGAGTCAGGACGACTGAATACTTAACCAAGGACTTGGCCCGAACTCGAATTGAATCGGAACGAAGTAGCTATTTACCATCTCAAAGACCGTGGTATCACTCGGCAGCGAAAGACTCAGTCTATAAAACAGAGCCGTATCTGTTTAATCACCTTAAAATTACCGGACAAACGTATTCAACACGCAGTAAAACAGCCGTGATTGGGGTTGATATTGTGTTGTCATCCGTCAGTTCGAAAATTACTGCCGACGCAATTGGAATCAATAGTGCTGAAGGCGTCGAAGCGTTTCTGTTTAATCAAAATGGAGAGGTGCTGGCTTCAAATCAGCCAGAGCGTACTCAAATTAGCACTCAGAAAGGTGACGTTGTACCTTATCCTGAACTTTATAAGCTGGCACGTAATCAAGCCAATCACAATCAGATGATTTTAGATGCTGGAAAAGAGAGTTATCTTTACGTGACATCGGTCGGTGGTGTAGGGAAAGAGTATTTTGCTGTGGTTGTGCCTAAACAGGTGATTACCGCGCAAGTCTTCAACCGGCTGATTACCTCGATTGGTATTACTGTTTTAGTGATGGTTATTATTCTACCTATCGCTTGGGTGTTTGGTTCTCCCATTATCAAGCCAATTACCAAACTACGTGAAGAAACGGAGTTGATTAAGCAGCGTAAGTTCTCTCAGGTTCAATTGGTTGATAGCCATATAAAAGAAGTTCATGAGCTTTCTGAATCGATGCTTGAGATGGTTGAAGAAATAGAAAAGCATCATAAAGAACGTGAAGCCTTTATTGATGCCTTTATTTATCTCATTGCACAAGCGATCGATGATAAATCACCATATACCGCAGGGCATTGTAATCGCGTTCCTGAGCTAGGTATTACGCTGGCTGAGATTGCTGAAAAAGCGGATAGCGGAAAATTTAAGGACTTTAAGTTTAATACTGACGATGAAAGACGTGAGTTTAGGATTGCTGCGTGGTTACATGATTGCGGAAAAATCACAACACCAGATCACATTGTTGATAAAGGGACAAAATTAGAAGCCAACTACAATCGCATTCATGAAATTCGAACCCGTTTTGAAGTTCTATGGCGAGACGTAGAAATTGAATATCTAAACGCGTTGATAAAAAAAGATATACCGAAAGCCGAGGCTTTTGAGCGAATGCATCAACGTCAGTCAGAACTACAACAAGACTTTGAGTTTATTGCTAATGCCAACATTGGTGGCGAGTTTATGAGTAATGACAAAGTGGAGCGAGTAAAGCAAGTTGCCCAACGTACATGGCTGCGACACTTTGATAATCGTTTAGGACTTTCGCCTTTTGAAGAGCTCAGTAAGATGCCTGTTAAAGAAACATTACCAACGGAAGAGTTTTTGCTGGCAGATAAGCCAGAGCATATCATTCATCGTATAAGACCGCTTGAATTTGACCCTAAGCTGCGACTCAATATTGAAGTGCCAGAACATCAATACAACCAAGGTGAGATATACAATTTGACCATCTCACGTGGCACATTGACGGCAGAAGACCGGTTTAAAATTAATGAGCACATGATCAGTGGCATTAAGATGTTGGAGGCATTGCCATTTCCACCTGAGCTTTCACGAGTGCCACGTTATGCTTCAACTCACCATGAAACGTTGGACGGTAAGGGTTATCCACGTAAGTTGGATGGCAGTGAGCTTTCTGTACCAGAGCGCATTCTAGCGATAGCTGATATATTTGAAGCATTGACAGCGGCTGATCGACCTTATAAGAAAGCTAAGCCACTCAGCATAGCTGTGGATATTATGCATAACATGGCGCTGGATAAGCATATTGATTACGATTTGTTTATGTTATTCCTTACTAGTGGCGGTTTTGAACAATATGCGAAGGAATTTCTACCGGATAAACAGTTAGATAAGGTGGATCTAACTAAGTATATTAAGGCTCATCAACCAGCATAAAAAGGGAGCTCATATGAGATCCCTTTTTCTCTAAATGGTTAATCAACCACTGATGTTTTTTTAGGTCGCATGCGCTTTACGATTGAGATGATCAATGGGCTGAATAGAATTAATGCCGCGAGCGATGTAAAGACGAGGGTGATTGGACGTTGCCATAAAAAACTCAGTTCGCCGTCGCTAATCATTAACGCGCGCCGCAAGTTTTCTTCCATCAAGCCACCTAGAATAAACCCAAGTAATAGAGGGGCTAGCGGAAAGTTTGCCAATCTAAGGGCAATGGCTATCATGGCAATGATGATCATAATGAAGACATCGACGGTATTAAATGAAACTAAGTAGACCCCAGTAATTGAGAAGAATAAAATCATGGGTAGTAATACTGTTTTTGGTACGGCAAGCAGTTTCGAGATGTATGGGATCAGCGGCAAGTTGAGAATCACGAGTACAATATTGCCAATGTACATTGAGATAATGACTGACCAGAACACATCAGGGTGTTCGATGAATAGTCGAGGTCCGGGTTGAATTCCATAAGCTATCAATGCTCCTAGCATGATAGCGGTTGTGCCTGACCCTGGAATACCAAGCGTCAGCAAAGGAACAAATGAACCGCTTGAAGCGGCGTTGTTGGCAGATTCTGGCGCGACTAAACCACGAATACTCCCTTTACCAAATTGTTCTTTTTTGTCTTTTGGCGCAAGGCTACGTTCCATACCGTAACTTAAAAATGCGGCAATGGTTGCACCAGCTCCCGGAAGAACGCCAGTAAAAAAACCAACAATAGATGAACGAATAGAGACAGGCGCGACTTCTTTCAATTCCTCTTTGGTGATTTTCATACTGCCTATATCAGCCAACCTATTGTGTTCGTCATTACGGGTATCATCATTTGGTTTTAAAATACTCATTAAAGTTTCGCCAAGGGCGAATGTCGCCATGGCAAGCAATAGAAAGCTGAGACCGTCCATCAAATCTGTTAAGCCAAAGGTAAAACGTTCAACACCCACACCTTTATCAATGCCAATAGTAGAGATCATCAAGCCTAAAATAGTCATCATCCATGCTTTTAGTACTTGTCCTTTACCCGCAAACGCTGCTACGGCAGATAAACCCAGCACCATTAGGGCAAAGTAATCAGAAGATTGAAAACTGAGTGAAACTTTAGCCAGCGCTGGCGCCGCGATAAGCAGCATAATCGCTGAGAGGGTGCCTCCAGTAAATGAAGAATAAGCGGCGAGTGCAAGGGCTTTACCTGCTTGCCCGTTCTTCGCCATTGGATAACCATCAAAAGCGGTGACTACCGTTGATGAACATCCAGGCGCATTAATTAAAATAGATGATGTTGAACCACCAAATACCGCGCCGTAATATACGCCTGCCATAAGAATTAGACCTGAAGACGGTTCAAGCCCGTAAGTTATTGGGATCATCAGTGCAATAGCTGAAATGGGACCAAGTCCAGGCAGCATGCCAATGAAGGTACCAACGAAACATCCAATGACGACCATCATAATGTTCATCGGCATTATCGCTGTCGATAATCCTTGTATGATTCCATCCAACATAACTCAAATCCTATCGTTCATGACCAGATCAAAAACAGCAACCCAGGTTCAAGGTAAATATCGAGCCCTTTGGTGAGCAATAAATAAAATGCAATGACAAATGGTATCGATGCGCCAAACAGAACGCGCTTACGTCGTTCACCAAGCATAAAGAAACCAATTATTAGGAATATGATGGTTGCAACCATAAAGCCGACGTAAGTTAACCCGATCCCATATAGCGCCATCAATACCAGAAATCCAATCAGCAATTTCCAATTTAAGTGTGCAACGTCCGTTACTTCATCGTCACTTTTTGCGGTGAGCAGAAGTAAAAGTGATAGCCCAGCGCCAATAAATGCCAATATTGTTGGTAGAGTACGTGCTGTAAAGGCTTCGTATTCATCACCAGGGAAAAGCGGTATTTTTGTGGTCTGATATCCGTAACATAGACAGGCAAGTAAGAAAATAAGTGCGCTAACTCGATCGCGGCATAACAGATTTTTTTTTGAAAATAACGATGTAGCGGAACTAGATGGCAAAGCAGGCATACCAAACTCCAAATGTTCGCAGAGGTTATCTAAACCAAATATTTCAATTAGTTAATTTATCAACGACGGCTCGAAGGAAAACATCCTAAAGAGATTGAAGAGAGATAATAATCAAAGATTTGGGCGGGACGTAGGGCTGGAATTCTACCAGCCCAAAATTCTACTTATTTAAGGAAACCAAGTTCGCGCATCAAGTTACCCATTTGCGTTTCTTGATCTTCTAAAAAAGCAAAAAAGTCTTTATCCGCTTTGTAGTTGTCAATCCAACCATTGCGGTCACGAACAACTTGCCATTGGTCAGTGTTGTACATTTTGCTTAGTGCGGCGTTCCACTCATCGATTTTTGCTTGGCTTACACCTGGAGCGGCGAAAAAGCCTCGCCAGTTTGCGAAGATGGTTTCGTTGCCATATTCAGCCAACGTTGGAATATTAGGAGCAGCATCTAAACGTTTTGGAGCGGTAACCGCAAGTACTTTAACTTGGCCTGCTTTAGACATCTCAAGTACTTCACCCAGACCGGTTGAAAGCAAAGGGGTTTCACCTGAAAGTAGCGCAGCCATTGCCTTACCACCAGCATCGTAGGCGATGTAACGCACCTTGCGTGCATCGAAGCCTTCACCTTTAAATGCGGCAGCGATGACTAGATGGTCCATACTTCCTCGCGCGGAGCCGCCAGCGACTTTCACTTGGCGCGGATCCGCTTCGAATGCTTTGACGACATCTTCCCATGTATCAAACGGGGAGTCTGCTGCTGTTACGATTGCACCATAGTCAGCAATTGTCGCCGCAACAGGCGTTAAGTCACGGAAGGATTGCGGGAATACACCGGTTAATGAACGAACAACGATCGGTGTGGAATTTACCATTAAGGTATTTTCTTGGCGTTCAGCCGTTTCAATTAAGTGTGCGATTGCTTTACCGCCACCGCCACCGGAGAGGTTTTGAAATGATACGCTCTCTACCAGATCCTCTTTTATGAGCACATCACCGGTACCACGGGCCGTCATATCCCAACCACCACCAGCGCCACCTGGAATGAGAAAGTGGATTTTGTCTATATCTGCTGCAATGGCACCAAATGAAAAAGAAGCGGCGATCACTGAAGCCGCGATGGTAGTTTTCATTCCCTTTAACATGGTTGACGTTCCTTCTGTTGAAGCGCATGGCGCTAAGGCGTGTGCATTAATGCAACACGTTGAATGATATTTCTAAACTTATATTAAGGGCAATTATTCATATGTCCAGAATGATGCGAACAGGTGAAACTATCGATGTGAGACAATTGGAGGTACATTTTAGGTTACTTAACTCTCCAATATGCCTCTTTAAAGCAGAGATACAGGAATAATTGACCATTGTCGGTTTTTTGTTCACGACGCTAAGATATGGACTATTGATTAATATTTGCGGTGCTGTTCGATAAACAATTGAATTTGGATTTGTTGTTACATGACATAATGAGAATAATCGTTATTGTAACTCTCTATGCGTTAACGAAGAGTAATGACGATAATTCTGTTGAAACAAAACAGGCTTCAACGCACACTAATACGATAATTATTTAAGTTGAGATTTTTTGTGTTTACCATTCGTGCTGCTAAATCTGATGATTTAGAACAACTCAACGAGCTTATGTATCAATTACATCATGAGCACCACCTTCAAGCCCCAGACAGTTTTAAAACAGCGCAAGAGATAGAGCAGGAGAAAAGCATCGCGAGATATTTAGACAACCCTGATTGTTTGGTATTTACGGCGATGTTAGATGGTCAAATTCTAGGTTTCATTACTGGGCATTTTTGCGAATTAATTTCAAGTGTGAGTAAACCCGTGCAAATGGGTAGTGTGGATGAGTTATATGTATTACCCAGCTTTCGTAAGCAGAAAGTAGCTCAATGTTTATATCAGGTATTAGAGCAGCGTTTTGAGGAGTACGGTGTTCAACAAGTGTTTGTTGAAGTCTGGAACTTTAATCAAACCGCTTGCCAGTTTTATTTTAACAGCGGCTTCGAGCATCATATCCATTGGCTAAGAAAAGTAATTAAATGAGTAATATTTCCCGCTATCTAGGTTTTCAATCGTTAGTCTTCATTACGTTAATACTGGTCACAATCACAAGTGTATATGCACAACCAAAAGGCTCGGTCTGCATTATAAAATCAGAGTCGAAATTGGTGATGGTCGATGAGATTTTAACCGGGAAATGGTCTCTGCCAGCAGGCACGATCAGTGAAGGTGAACGACCGGAATTAGCGGCTCAGCGTGAAGCTTGGGAAGAGACTGGTTTAGTTGTCACAGTAGGGAAAGAGTTAGGTCGAAATGAAAAAGCTATCTATTACGACTGTGTGTCAGATTCCGATCTTATAGCCTACAGTCAACAGGACAAAGCGGGCGGGCATATTTTGCCAATTTGGTTTGCACCGCACTATGGCATTGAAGTTTCACAAGCGCGGTTGATCGAACCGTTATCGCTTAGCCCGGCAGATTATCGTTATCCGGAACAGTGGTCATTTGTAAATGAGTTATACAACTTAGCGACAGATCAGCCAACGAGTTACGTAGAGAATTTAATAGAAGCAGCGCCGAGGTTTAATCAGGTGGAGTTGCCTTGGATTGCGGAGTTTCAGGCGTCTTTACAAGATCTACCATCGATATTGGCAGAATTGATTCAATCAGTATTGTTAACCGGGCTTGTTTTTACGTCTTCTTGGTGGCTATTGTTGCTTTCAGTTTGTTATGCCCAATTTGGGCGAAACTTTACGCTTAAACTTATCTTTACCTTGATATTTGGTGCAGTCATTGTTCAAGTTGGTCAACTCGGTTTTCAATTGCCGCGCCCTTATGTTTATCAGCCAAGCTTAAACTTAGCGAATCAAGTTGGCTTTAGTTTGCCCAATTTATCAGTGACGCTATGGACGATCAGTTTGACTATGATTATTAACCGCCTGGGGTTCAATGGATGGAATAGGGTGTCTATGGTCAGTGTTGCGGTATTACTTTGGTTAGTGACATCATTGTTTTACAGCGCGAGTGCATTTCTTATTGATAGCTTTGCTGGGCTGCTACTTGGTTGGTTATGTGCATGGCATATGTCTCGCTTAAAAATTAAGATTGGTCAGCAGAGCCATGAGCTATTCAATAAGATGGGCGTGTGGATATTGCTAACTTGTGTGTCTATAGTGTTACTTGTGCTTTGGCAAACTCCTGCGATGCTTGAACTGGTTTTGCTCTGTGTCTGTCTATTATTGATTGTCTTATTTATTGATTTACCTTCAGAACTATCGTTGAAAGATGGTGTGTTTTTGAGTGCTATATTGGCGCTAGCCATGATGATTTTTGCTGGGCTTCACTCATATGTGGATTCGAGTAATTGGCACTCATTAATCCTTACTGCATCGCAACTACCAGTGCTTTTATTTATATGCGCTATCAGTTTGTTGATGCAAAAAAAAAGGTCTAGCTGATGCTAGACCTTTTGGCATGTCGTTAACACTTAAATTGAGATACCAAGCGATCAAGTTCATCACACTGGCTGTTTAGTTGTTTTACTTTGACTTCGGCATTGCCAACGTTCGTTACCACTTGAGTACTGTTGTTCGCAATTCGAATGATGTTCTCTGAGACTTCCTCGCTTACCGTATTTTGTTGTACGGCTGCTGAAGCGATGTGAGTGTTCATATCGCTCATGCTAGAGATTGAATTAAGGATCTCTTGTAGTGATTGACTTGCTTGACCAGCTGATTCAATAGTGCTCTCACTGCTATGACGGCTAGAATCCATTACTTCAACCGCTTGCTGAGCGCCCTGTTGAAGCTTTTCAATCATCGATTGTATTTCGCCTGTACTTTGTTGAGTTCTGCTAGCGAGTGAGCGTACTTCATCGGCAACGACAGCAAAACCTCTACCTTGTTCACCAGCACGAGCGGCTTCAATTGCTGCGTTAAGTGCGAGTAAGTTCGTTTGTTCTGCAATGCCTTTGATTACGTCAAGCACAGAGGCAATATTGCTTACATCTGATGAGAGATGATTAATGACACCGCTGGCTTGTTCAATTTCAGAGGCTAGGGTACGAATAGAGCCAACCGTTTGTTCAAGTACTTTACTGGTAGACTGTACCTCAACATCGGCATTTTTGCTTGCATGAGCTGCATCTCTAGCGTTATCACTGACGACTTGGCTGGTGGCCTGCATTTCGTTAACAGCGGTCGAAACAAGTTCACTCTCTTGTTGTTGCTGAGTTGTCTGGTTTGCAATGCTCTGCGTGATTTTTACCAAACCATTCAATTCGCTTTTAACGGATGTGTTGGTTTCGACAACTTGCAAGATAGTCGCACGAATTTTAGCGACAAACTGGTTGAAGCTCGTTGCCAGTTGACCAATTTCATCGTTAGAGCTGGATGTGATCGTTTGGTTCAAATCACCATCACCAGAAGCAATCTCTTTCATAGCGTTTTGAATGTTTTCTAACGGCTTAACAATGGTACGAATTAACAACCAACACGTCGCACAAGCAAGAAGAATGACCAGCGCAGTACCGAATTGCAAAGCCATTTCTGCTTTTGTTGCTGCGGCTGCTATTTCATCTTGAAGAGAGCTTCGTTTAGCTTCGAGTTGATCTTTAACTACATTGAGTTGTTCCCGAACAGCACTAAACTGGTCGGCATACAAAACTTTGTTTTGTTGATATATGGTAATCCATTGCTCTTGCGGCTCGGCAAGTAGTGACTCGTAGCTGTTTAACCATGACTTCGCCAGTTCTTCAAGCAAGTCAATGTCTTTGGTCATCGCCGGTGCAATCACTCCCTCATCTACTGCTATTTGTGCTTTTCGCAGGCGAGGGAGCGCTTTGTACGCATTGTCTTCATATTCAAAGCGATTGTAATCAATCGAATCTTGCTTGTTTTCCGACAACGCAATGCCTTGAATGGCAGAGGTTGCTTGGTAGAGATCTCGATATGCATCTTCTATGTCAAACAAAGTCGGTACGATCACTTGGTTAAGATTATAGGTCAGTTGACTTTGTAATCTTGATGTTGCGACATTAATGATTGAACTTACCGCAAATAAGATGATTATACCGATGAGTGGAAAAGAAATTTTTTGTTTTACTGTCAAATTACGCAGCATCTCGTTGCACCTACTCTGATTATTTTCAATGGCTATAATAGCGTGTAAATAGTGGCTGTTGTTGTAGGAAAATAGTGTTTTGTTGCATATTATAATTGTCGCCACGAACAATAACGTATATTGACACGATAGAAATTGAAATCACTCGCAAAGTACGGATTTATATGCAATTTTTAGTCACAAATAAGAAAAGCAAGCAATCTAACCTAACCAAATGATTGCGCGTTTCAGCAGATATTTGATCTCGAACTCACTCTCTTATAAAGTTCGGTCTGATTTTGTAGAATCTTAATATAGGCAGTCGTTTTGTATAAGTTAAATGAGATGTTTGAGACCATTCAAGGCGAGGGAGTTTACACTGGTGTTCCATCAGTATTTATCCGGTTACAGAAGTGCTCTGTGGGATGTTCTTGGTGTGATACCAAGCACACCTGGGCTGTGAATTTAGAAGATGAGCGCGAAATTAGTCAGGTGTTAACTAAGTCTAGTGAATCAGTAGATTGGTGCCAAGTTTCTGCCAAAGATCTCGTGTCAATATATTCGGAAAGGTATTCGGCGAAGCATATTGTGATCACTGGTGGTGAGCCGTGTGAATACGATTTGATTTCCCTAACATCAGCATTTGAAGCGATCGATTGTACTTGTCAAATAGAGACAAGTGGCACTGCCGAAATTAAAGCGACGGCTAATACATGGGTGACGGTGTCACCTAAAATTGCAATGAGAGGTCAGTTGCCAATACTGGATAGTGCTATTCAGCGAGCAAATGAGATTAAGCATCCGGTTGGAATGCAAAGAGATGTTGATGCGTTGGATGAATTATTAGGCACTTCGAAAATCTCTGATAACGTGATCATTTCTTTACAACCGATTAGCCAAAAACCTCGTGCCACTCAGTTGTGTATTGATATTTGTATTGAACGGAACTGGCGTCTTTCGATTCAAACCCATAAGTACCTTGATATAGCGTAATAAGGAAACAAAATGAATAAAGCGGTTGTTGTATTCAGCGGCGGGCAAGACTCTACCACTTGCCTTGTACAAGCTTTAAAAGATTACGATGAGGTACACACCATCACATTTGACTATGGTCAACGTCATAAACTTGAGATTGAGGTGGCGAAGCAGTTAGCTGAAAAGTTAGGTGTTAAGACGCACAAAGTGATGGATGTTTCTTTACTTAATGAATTGGCAATTAGCTCCTTAACCAGAGATGACATTGAAGTCTCACATGAACTGCAGGCAAATGGTTTGCCTAATTCGTTTGTCCCTGGGCGAAATATACTGTTTCTCACGTTAGCGGGTATTTATGCTTATCAGATAGGCGCAGAAACGGTAATTACCGGTGTGTGTGAAACGGATTTTTCTGGTTATCCTGATTGTAGAAATGATTTTGTTAAGGCAATGAATAATGCCTTAGTCCAAGGTATGGATAAGAGCTTTGAAATTAAAACACCGCTTATGTGGCTTAATAAAGCAGAAACTTGGGCGCTAGCCGATCAGCTTCAAGCGCTGGATCTTATACGAGAAAATACGTTAACTTGTTATAACGGCATTATTGGCGATGGCTGTGGAGATTGCCCATCTTGCGAGTTGCGAAAGATGGGCTTGAACGACTATATCAATGATCGAGAGTCGGTGATGGCTGCTCTGGTACACAAGCAGAAGGTGTGAGGTATATCGGGTCGTTATATGCATCCACGACACAGTTTTTACCGTTTCTTTTAGCTTGATAGAGGGCTTGATCTAATATCGAATAAAGCTCGTCAAAATCATCAAGTGCTTTAGTTGTCGCTAAGTAAGATATGCTGGCAGTTAGCCTAATTGACTGTCGGCATGATGACGAAAATAATGTATGCGCTATAGCTTTATGAAGGCGCATAACTCGTTCTCGAACATCAAGTTCATCAACATCTTTAAATAAGACAATGAATTCTTCACCACCAAGACGTCCAGATAAATCGTGCTTATTCATTTGGTTTTTTATAATTTCGATTACGTGCTTGAGGGCACGATCACCGGTAGGGTGTCCATAGGAATCATTGATGGCTTTGAAGTTATCTAAATCGATCATCAGCAGAACATTTCTATTATCAGGGTTGCTAGTTGCGAGTTGTTTTTTTATCTTTCGAATGCAAGCTGCTCGATTGAGCGCGCCACTTAATGCATCTAACTCAAGGCGTGCCGTCTTTCTTCGCTGGTAGCTAAACTGAGTGAATATCACTGCTAATAGAATTAAAAGTGCGACACCGTAAAGATTATTTTTTTGTTCCAATGACCGTTTTTGGGAACGTAACTCTTGGTTTTCATTGGTCAGGTTTTCAGTTTGAATTTGATCGGAGTAATTACGACGAGCAGAATCCAGCGCAATGAATGCATTTTTGTTTTCCTTATCTCGTTTATCCAGTTCTGATTTTGCGTAATTGCGATAATAGGTTAACGCTTTATCATAGTTACCTTGTAACTCTGATATTTCAGCTAACATTCTTAATGATTGGCTCGTAAGTCGCTCACTACCAATTGACGTTGAGAGGTTAAAGGCTTGCTGAGCAAACTCTAAGCCAGCAATATATTTGGATTGGTCCTTGTGAGTGGTTGCTAAAGTGAGGTATATCTCCCCACGGATTTGTGAATTATCTTGTTTGGTTGCGTTATCTAATGCATCGAGTAAATAACTGTTACCCTGTTCATACTTATCTAAGCCTATATACGCTTGACCTAAACCCAATTGAGCGAAAGTTATACCGTAAAGATAATTAGATTGCTGTGAAATAAGCTTAGATTGCATAAAATGCGTGGTGGCGAATTCATATTTTTTCTGCTTTAACATCACTTTTCCCATACTATGATGGGTTTGAGCGAGTTTTAAAGGTGTCATTTCGCTGCTGCGCATGGTGAGCGCAATATTGATGTATTTTTTTGCTTGTTCAAAGTGTCCCAAATTCGCCAGAAGAAGACCTGCATCGTTATATACCCCGGATGAATCGACATAACTAGGCATAACTTTTATCAATTCTTGGTAGGTGTCTAATGCTGCCTGATAGTTGCCAACAAACTCTTGGTTGTTAGCGATAACACGCAGAGCTTTATATTTAGGTAAGATCGGGTTTTTGATATCTTGAATATGAGTGTTTAAAGAAGAACAGTATGCGTCTGCTTGATAGAAGAGTGCCTGACGATTTAACACACGGCATAAATGGTATTCGAGTAAGATCTTGCCATCAAGTGAATCAATTTCGTCTGCATAACGCAGTAAAGATAGGAAGCCTTTTCGAGCGGC
Source organism: Vibrio kasasachensis (assembly GCF_050337565.1). Classification (NCBI taxonomy): domain Bacteria; kingdom Pseudomonadati; phylum Pseudomonadota; class Gammaproteobacteria; order Vibrionales; family Vibrionaceae; genus Vibrio; species Vibrio kasasachensis. The sequence continues at coordinate 76,564 of NZ_JAKJTB010000012.1, forward strand.
TATGAAATCCAGTTGCTCTTCGCTGTTTAGTGCATCGACAAAGCGTTCTTCTTGGTGGGTAAATTCAAGGTTAAACGAGTTTCTATTGCCGTGGTAGGGTTGTCCATGTAGCAGCATAAAGCCATGAAGCTTGCTGGTGACATAAAGTTTTTCAATACCTGGCGGTAGAGCATTATATCTATCTTGAAGAAGTGATAGCGCACGTTGCTCGTTGCCTTTTAATGCATTTTCGTAGGCTTCTTCCCATTGTCCCCGATCATTTTTTGCATTTATACACACAGAGGTGAATAGGCTAGATATGGCGATAAATGTTGCCAGTTTTTGTTTCATATGATGATTACCAGAAAGGTAAGTATTTTTGATTATTGGCGCGTTACTAGGCGCTTATGATAAGCGAGGTTATTAGCGGTAACAACGTGTTGACGTGGCAAAAGTAGCAAATGTGAATATGCTCTCGCTTTGTGGTGAGTAGATTGAGAATTTTGCTTACAAATAAAAATAAAACGCCGTTTTTGGCGTTTTATTTGATGATAATGATGGGAAGCGCTTATAGGTACATTTTAGCAAGTACAGAAGGCTCTACTTCTTTACCATCTAATGTCGCATTCCAGTTTGTGCCGACTAAAACGCCATCTTCATCTAGAGTTAGCAGCCAGTCTTCAACAAAGATATCTAAAGGAATTTCAAGCACCTCAAAATCAGCCCACTCTTCAACATTATGTGTTTGAGCATCTTCTTTTGATGACCAAAATGGCATGACTTCGCTTTCTTCAAATTCTGTAGAATCGCAAGATAGCCAACCCTCATCGTTACGCAAGCCCCACACCAATTGAGTAGTTTGAGTTTCTTCGATAAATAGAGCTAAATTTGCGTCGATATCAACTGTTAGTTTGCTCATGTTAATTCTCTTGTAGATATAATTGCCGTAAGGTTAGCACCGCCCCAGATAGATACCAAACAAAAAAGGAGCTTTCACTCCTTTTGATAGTAATTATCTGAATTATTTTGGTAATCGAGTGAATATTGTCCACTCTTTGACAACTTCACCTTTGTATCCAATAACGTTAGCAACCACTTTTCTATTTCGGGCATGACTCAATTCGTCATCACCATAATCTTCTAGCTTAGACTCACCGTAACCGACAATTCGGACACGTTTTGGCTCGATATCATAGGATTCAAGTTGAAGTTCAACCGCTTCGGCTCGTCGTTTAGATAATGCTAAATTGTAATCGGAAAGACCAACTTTGCTGGCATATCCTTGGATTTCTATCGATGTTTCTGGGTACTGTTGAAGAAACTCTGCCATTTGGCGTATCTGTTCATGGAAGATTGATGATATCTCACTAGAGTCATTTTCAAACAATATATGCATGCCTAGTGTTTCCGAGGATTTTGCAATCTGCCCACATCCATCATTATCAACTTCGGACTCGAGTGGAGTTGATGTACATAAGTCTCTGGCATTAATGACACCATCACTGTCTTGATCGATCAGATCCGCTACCTGCTGAGGTAGTGGAGTCGGTATATAGTCGTATTGTTTGTCACCGCTGACACAACCTGTGGTGATCAGAGCGATAGTCGAAAGGGCTATAATTGTTTTCATACTATTAATACTCCACCGCTTGATGCCATTCTTTTGGCGTATCGACTCTTAGGGCATCGAGCAGAACACCAGTAGCATTAAATATTCTGTACTTAGCAAACTGTTCATCGTACTTGGAATCAATGTAACCTTTGCGAGCTTCGAATAGTTCATTCTCGGTATTCAGTACATCAAGCAGCGTTCGTTTTCCTAATTTATATTGCTTCTGATATGCAATAACAGTGTCTGACGCTGAATCAACGTGATCGGCGAGAAATTCTTTTTGCTGAACAGTGAGGTCGAGAGCACTCCAAGATAAGCGCAGACCTTCCTCTACTGAACGAAAGGTTCTGTCGCGGAAATCTTTGGCTTTATTTAGTTGGTATGCTGCACTTTCCGCTTGATCTTTATCAGAACCGCCGTTGAATAAATTATATTTTAATCGCAGCATCGCAGCAAACTCATCACTATTTCCTTCAATACCACCTGCGTCATCACGCCATATCTGTGATGCCTCGACAGATATTGTCGGGTAGTAGTTTCCCTTGCGTTGTTGATATTGAAAGCGAGCAGAATCGATGTCGACTTGAGCTATTTTAATCACAGGGTGATTGTCATTAGCAATAGCAAGCCCTTCGGTTAATGTTAGCGGTAACACGCTTTCGTCTGCCCTAGGGAAAATTAGCCCTTGAGGTGATTGTCCGACAAGACGCTTAAATTGAGTGTGGACATCGAACAGGTTATTTTGCGCCGCAATAAGATTGCCGTGAGCTTTTGCTATACGTGCTTCTACCTGTGACAGATCGGCAGTAGAGCCAATGCCAGACTCGACACGCCTTTTAATATCACGATGTATTTCTTTGTGAATGGCTAGATTTGCTTCGGATAATTGCAATACTTCAAAAGCTTTGGTTGAATCAAGATAAATTCGTGATACTTCTAGGGCCATGTCTGAGGCATCAGAGATGAGTTGATATCGAACTGACTCTGCATCTGCTGCTGTACGCGACATATCATTAATAGTAGCGTTACCATCCCAAAGTAATTGAGTGAGACTAAGTGTTGCTTCTTTTCTGGTGAGGTCATTCTCAATACCTGACGCAAGATCAACAGACTCATAGCCAATACCTGCATCTAAATCCAACTGAGGCAAATAAGCGCCTTCAGATGCTTCAGCTTCATAATACTTACTTTGATATTCGTTGAAGGCTGCTTTAATTTCAGGGTTGTTAATAATCGTCAGTGAAACCGCTTGTTCTAATGTTTGGCTCGAAGCATTAGTACTAATGCCTATAAATAAGGCGAGTGTGCTGAGCTTAATGATATTCACCTATTTTCTCCTTGAAATGCTTTGCTAAGCAAAATCCAATCTTATTCTGATAAGCACTGATACGTGTTTTTTTGGATTCTACATAACTATTGCTTAAAACAACATAATACATGTTCAATTAATGTGAGATGGTTGTTTTTGTTTTGTGAACTGTATCAAACCTGAGATTTTAGTGTTTGATGTGTATTAATTTATTTGATCAACCTCTAACTCACTAAGACTAATTTGAGTCGAAGGAACTTACGGCACGCGCTTTAATAGATAATGCTTCTAACAATCTCATGATGGTAATTAGGTGGCTAACGACTTGCGCCAATATTCAGCGCAAGTCGGGGGTGTATTTATTTAATTTGCTAGATGGCTCAATTAAGTAGTGGGTAAGCACTATTTTAATTTAATGGAATATCAGTAGAGGCTAAATGTATGGGCATCACAAATCTGTTCGCATCTGTTAATACAGTTGGAGGGCAATCCCTCGTTATTGGTATTGATGGAGAAGTGAGACTTCTTAAAGATGGTGAGCAACCTCTTGAAGGAGAGTTAGTGATTAACTTGAATCAAGCAGAAGGCGATAAAGTACAACAAGCCGATATCCAACAAATTTTACCTGATGGTCAACCTATCGATATTACGCAAGATATTGACGCTATTATTAGTGCCATTGAACAAGGTGTTGATCCAACTCTAGCTGATCCAGAACTTGCCCCAGCCGCAGGTGGAGCAGAAGGTTCGAGTATCGGTATCTCGGGGACAATTGGTCGAGATGGAACGGAGTCACAACCACAAACACTTTTCGTAACACAAGCTGGCAGCGAGCTCGATCTATCAAGAACTCAAAGCCTAAGTTTGATTGACCTATTTTCGCTTGGAGTTTCTAATGCTTTGCCAGATGCGGTTGATGATCCTATTGCATTCAACTTGACTCTTGGGAATATGTCAAAGTGGTTGAGTTTTCCTAGTGAAGGTTGGGACGGAGCAACAATCACTTCAAGTTTTGATGGGCAGTCCGCGAATTGGGAGGCAGTAAGCCATGACCGTATCGGAGTAACAGATAGCACAGCTTCGGGCGGCCCATCCAGCCAGATTCAATATGATAGAGAATCTCAACAATCAGAGAAACTGAGTATTCAGTTTGAGCAAGCTGCCACACAGGGGCGCTTCGCCGTCACTAATGTCATGAGCAATGAGGGGGCGGTTTCTGACCCGAGCCAATCCAATAATGAAGTTGGTGTTTGGATTGCTTACTTGAATGGGGTAGTCGCCGCAAGCGGTTCATTTGAAGGACAGACTGACGGCGGTTCGAAATTCTTTGTTGATATAGATACTAATGGTAATGCATTTGACCAAATAGTTTTTATGGCTAATGAGTACAGTTTGGGATTGCAAGGGGATACAGGGCTCGACTCCTCAGACTACTATGTGGCAGGCGTGGAGGTGTCATCTCCGGGCTACTATGCGACAAACCCAGGAGAAGAGTTAAGAATACCGATTGCAGAAATATTGAGTAATGATTCTGATCCAGATGGCGGCTCTCTGGTGATTACACAGCTGATTGATACATTGACTAACGGCACAGCAAGAATTGATGGTAATGATATTGTTTTTACACCAAACAGCGATACGGGTGTTACGCAGTTAGAATACGAAATTCGTGATGAAGATGGTGACACCGATAGAGCATTTATCAACATTATTGTTAATGAGCCACCAGCTCCGGCAGTTGTAACCGAGATTGGTTTGTTGGACGACACTGTCTATGAGGGCGAATCTTTAATCTATAGCGTCAGTTTTGACAAACCGACACTCACTGACACTAAGTTCAATTTTTCATTGATACCACTGTTGACCGCGTCAAGTGATGATATTAATGAAGCGCAGATATCCTTCACCAATGGCGTCTATATCGATACAGATGGCAAACTCGTTGTTCCTGAAGGTGTTGCCAAATTTGATTTCGTATTACCGACTATTGTCGATAATGCCAATGACGATGGAGATCAAATCGCATTAAGAATTGAGAATCTCGATTTAAATGGACAGGTCATTGATACGGTCGAGTCGATAGGTACTATTTTAGATCATCCTATCGACCCCATTAATATTGCTTATGAATTAACACAAGGCGATATAACTCTTAACGGCGGAAGTAATCACCAATGGAATGATGTTGCGTTGGCAGCAAGCTTTGCTGGCAGCAATTCAACGCAAGTTAGCACCAATGATGTGACTGGGCGAGTAGGTATTACCGGTGGAGCTGATAGAGCCGGACCAGAAGGTCAGATTCAATATGATCGCGATAGTGGTACATCAGAAAAGCTTAGTGTGAAACTCACAACCCCAGCAACAACAGGCAGTTTTTTGATCTCTCGCTTATTTGAGAATGAAGGTGAAGGCGAAAATAACCACGAATCAGGATCATGGATTGCGAAATTAAATGGTGAAGCGGTCGCCAGTGGGCAATTTGACGGTGAGGGTTTAGGGCGAGGAAATCGCGAGACATTTGATATCGATACTAATGGGCTGGCATTTGATGAAATAGTCTTTTCAGCCAATGAGTATAGTGCTGGCTTGCAGGGGGATACAGAGAAAGATTCTTCCGATTATTTCCTAGAGGGCATACAAGTAAGCGCGACCAATACATTTGCAGTTATAGAAACGACAGATGTTAATGACCCAACTTATTTAGAGCTTTCAGAAGCGCTCATTTTTAGTCAGTTGGATCATAGCAATGGTCAGAGCTATCAATTAACGGCAAGTACGTTGACCAACCCAGACGCGGGTACGGTTTCGTTTGATAACGGAAAGATAAAATTTGAAGCAGCTGTAGGATTTACAGGCGATAGCACCATTGAGTATGAAGTAACAGACGATAATAGTAATATTTTGGTGGGTGTTATCCACCTGTCGGTGAAAGAGACTCCGGAACTTGCAACGGTTGAGAACCTAATAGCGAACGAAATAGCATTGTCTGAAGGTGAAGAACTGTCATTTTTGATTGAACTAGACAAAGTAACGTTGACAGAAACGCCGTTAAATTTCTCGCTGGCCTCAACGGATGGTGATGTACTCGATAGTATAAAGTTGGACGAATTAACCTTTACCAATGGTGTGACTTACACATTTAATAATGACGGAACAGGGCAATTCTTTGTTCCGGAAAGTGTCGGAGAGTTTGAAGTATATTTGCCAACTAATAGTGCTGTTGATGGTAATCGAGGGATATCGTTGACAGTGGCAGCGCATGAGACCATTACCTATCTTTCTGATGATATCGATATTCTCAGCGAGACAGATACTGCAAGCGATGAGGCTGAATTAATTGTAGGAGGTCTGGGTAATGATAATATCAATGCAAGCGGTGGTGATGACATACTCATTGGTGGGTTAGGTAACGATATTCTCACGGGTGGGGAGGGCGACGATATTTTTAAATGGCTCGATCAACCGCAATCACGAAATGACCAAGATACAGTGACTGATTTCCAACTTAGCGGAGACAAAATTGATGTGTCTGATATTCTTTCAGATGACATGGATTTAAATACGCTACTAGCAGAAATTGAAATAACTAAGCAAGATGATAGTAGTGTGGTGGTCGCTGTACCTTTAGAGAACAACGAGAGTGTTGCCATAACGTTGTCTAATGATAACATCGATCAATTTGATGGTTATTCTTCGGGACAAATTACTGGTCCAGCATTTAATGATCTTGTAAGTGATATTTTTATCAATTTACCTGACTAATTATACCCTCGTTAGATCTAAAAAGGACCCGAGGGTCCTTTTTCTATTTTAAAGCACTTTGCAAGCGAAGCCCTTGAGGTAAAAACCTTCAGGGTAAGCCGTGTCAGTAGGATGGTCTGCGGCTTGCTCAAACCGTTCTACGAATTTGACTTGACGCCCTGCGTCTAATGCAGCATCGGCAATGATCTTTTGGAACAATGCTTGTTCCATTAGCCCTGAGCATGAGTAAGTTAATAGCGTCCCTCCAGGGCGAAGGATCTGCATTGCCAGCATGTTGATATCTTTATATCCACGGCAAGCACCGTTAAGCTGTGCTTTGCTTTCAGCAAATTTAGGTGGATCCATGATCACAACATCAAATTGTGTGCCTTGGTCGCGGTATTCACGTAATAACTTGAATACATCCGCGTTCAAAAAGACACCACGTTTCTTCGATATATCAAACTCATTCAACTCTGCGTTGAATTTAGCGGTATCAAGAGCGGGTTGCGACACATCAGCGTTGATGACTCGCTTTGCTCCACCTTTTAATGCGTATAAACCAAAGCCACCAGTGTAAGAGAAACAGTTAAGCACTTCTTTATCTTTAACGTATTTCATTGATTGCTGGCGGCTATCACGTTGATCTAGGTAGAAGCCCGTTTTATGACCACCTACAATATCAACGCTAATTTTAATGCCATTTTCTTCAATCACGACAGATTTTGGTGGTAACTGACCATGTAACACACCAGTTGATTCAGACAAACCTTCTTTTTTGCGTACTGAAACATCAGAACGTTCATAGATATTTGTAGAAGGGAACACTTCGATAAGAGCTTCAACCAAGTTCTGTTTTTGGTATTCGGCTCCTGCGCTCAACAACTGGCATACGAGATAATCTTGATATTTGTCGATGGTAATACCAGGTAAGCCATCAGATTCCCCCGCGATAAGGCGATAACCAGTTAAACCATCTCGTTCTATGACATCTTCGCGCAATAACTGTGCATCACGGATTCGTTTAACAAAAAAGGCTCGGTCAATTTCTCGTTTTTCAAAACTCCACACTCTTGCTCGAATTTGTGAGTTTGGTGAATAGGCTGCTTTTGCTAACCATTGCCCATCATTTGAAAAGACATCGACTGTCTCACCTAGTTGTGGTTCACCTTCAACACGACTGATGCCGCCAGAAAAGATCCAAGGGTGCTTACGTCGAAGTGATTTGTCTCTACCTTTGACTAGGTAAACTGCTGGTGTCATTACGATACTCAAATGATTGTCTTGAAAGGACGGGTATTGTCAGTGAAGCGGCAGGGAAAATCAAATAAAAGAGCGGTGATGATGGCTATAAGTGATAGAGAGGCGATACCTATGTATGAAATTAAGTTAATCACCTACAGTAGAGATTGAGTGGTGTATTCATTGGATACTGAAGTTTCGCCATTAATAGTTTGCTATATTAAAAAGTGGTGGCTTAACACTGTGTTATAGCGAGGGTTATAGGTATGGTACATCAATGTATAAAATTTACAGTTACTGGTGGCGTTCAAGGCGTTGGATTTCGCTATCACACGGCTCGCTTTGGTATGAAAACGGGTGTCACAGGTTACGCAAAAAATTTGAATAATGGTGATGTCGAAGTACTGGTCTGCGGCGATGAAAGTCAGATTATTGAAATGCAGCAATATTTGCGTCAAGGTCCTCCAAGCGCGAGCGTCGAGTCATTAGAAAGTGAAAATATCGAGCCTAAACCATATGCAGGTTTTGATATCCTGTAGCTAGGCTACAGGATAGAAAATGCTTATAAGCATTTGGCTGGTTTTGGCAAACCAGCAAGTTTAGTTGCTTGCTTCGCTGGACCATCAGAAAATAACTTAAACAGATATTTACTGTTTCCTTTCTCTGGACCATGCGCTTTTTCCATTGCTTTTACGAGCATTCTTACCGCGGGCGATGTATTAAATTCTTCATAGAATTTACGAACAAAGTGCACCACTTCAAGATGCGCATCTGTTAACTCAATGCCTTCTTCGCTCGCAAGAATGGCAATCATGCCTTCTTCCCATTGCGTGTAGTCTAAAAGGTAACCTTGAGCATCGGTTTCAATCTGTTTACCGTTGTATTCAAACATCCTGATTATCCAATCAATTGGGTTACGGTTAGGTTAGCTTAGCAATTACTTATGCTCAACAAAAAAGCCCGATGGAGTGTATCCATCGGGCTTTTTTTAATCAGATTGAGCATTAATCGTTGTTCATGATGCCTAAGATGCTTAGTAGACTTGTGAACAAGTTAAGGATATTTAGGTACATTGAGATAGTCGCACTAACGTAGTTAGTCTCTTCACCACGAACGATACGGCTAGTGTCGTACAAAATAAAGCCAGAGAACACAAGCGCTGACATGCTACTAATCGCTAGTTGACCGAGCGTTGAACCAACAAAAATATTGATGATTGCAGCCACGATAACAATGATTAGGCCAGCCATTAAGAAGCTGCGCATGAAAGAGAAATCTTTTTTGGTGCTAATTGTGTAGCCAGATAGACCAAGGAAGACCATACCGGTTAAACCTAACGCTTGTGCGATGATAGAAGGACCATTCGCAATTGATGCGTAGTACGTCAACATTGGACCTAGAGCGCCACCTAGCAGAGTAGTGAAGACAAAAGTCCAGACAATACCCATCGAGGAGTTAATGCTTTTTGGCAAAACAAAAAACAGAATACCGATAGCCGCTACTTGCATAACAAGTGCGATCATTGGAGAGATACCGATAGCCATTGTTGCCATCGCAGCGATTGCGCTGGTGACTAGAGTCATCGATAGTAAAAAGTAAGTATTCTTTAGCGTTTTATTGATCTCAAGTGTATTAGTAGCACTTGTTGATCGGGTAAACATAGGACTGTTCATAGTCTTCCTCGTTGGGTGTTCAGCTTTTAACTACATTTATGAGGTTCTTTAGTGAAAAGATCAAGTCCCACACTGTAGTTATCACATAATAATAGAAATACTGGCTTAAGTAATTCAAAAGATGTAACACAATTTAACCAAGTTACGCCTTTAAAGCGACAGCAGCTGTGAGTGGTATGTGATGTGTTACTCATAAGCTATTTAAAGTGAAGGCAATTTTACGCCTAGTGATAAAAGAAAAGGGCACGTTGTCGTGCCCTCATATGAAAGATTGAGGCATTTTAGTGATGCAAAATCTGCGCAAGGAAGTTCTGTGTTCGGTCTGATTGTGGATTCTCAAAGAAATCAATCGGGTTGTTTTCTTCAATTATTTCACCGGCATCCATAAATATGACCCTATCTGCTACTTCTTTCGCGAACCCCATTTCATGCGTTACACAAAGCATTGTCATACCTTCATCAGCAAGCTCAACCATTACATCAAGTACCTCTCGGACCATTTCTGGATCGAGAGCTGAGGTTGGTTCGTCAAACAGCATCACTTGTGGATTCATGCACAAAGAACGGGCGATTGCTACGCGTTGCTGTTGCCCACCAGAGAGCTGACCGGGATACTTATCAGCTTGGTCAGGGATCTTTACACGTTCTAAGTACTGCATAGCAATTTTTTCTGCTTCTTGTTTAGGCATTTTTTTCACCCAAATAGGCGCAAGTGTGCAATTTTCCAATACGGTTAAGTGCGGGAAAAGATTAAAGTGTTGAAAACACATCCCCACTTCACGGCGAACAGCTTCAATGTTCTTAAGATCTTCAGTTAATTCGTTACCAGATACGAAAATATGCCCACGCTGATGTTCTTCTAAACGGTTAATACAACGAATCATGGTAGACTTGCCTGAGCCAGACGGCCCACAAATCACTATTTTTTCACCTTTCTTGACTGTCAGATTAATGTTCTTTAATACGTGGAACTCACCGTACCATTTGTTCATGTCGTTAATTTCGATCATGTAGTCTTGTTGTTGCGTCATAATACGTCCTTGAATACAAAAATTATCGTTTGTGACCGGTGTGAAGTTTGTTTTCAAGCCATATCGAATAACGTGACATGCTAAAACAAAATACCCAGAACACTAACGCGACAAATACATAACTCTCGGTCGCAAACCCCAACCATTCTGGGTCGGTATTCGCCGATTGACCGATACCTAGAACATCGAACATGCCGATAATCAGAACCAAGCTGGTATCTTTGAAGAGACCAATAAAAGTATTAACGATTGAAGGAATAGAAATCTTCAGTGCTTGGGGTAGGATGATTAACCCCATTTTCTTCCAATAGCTTAGACCTAGCGCATCAGCCGCCTCATATTGCCCTTTTGGAATTGCTTGTAACCCCCCACGAACTACTTCTGCCATATAGGCTGAAGCAAACATAACAACACCGATTAATGCGCGTATTAGTTTGTTGGTTTCAGAGCCTTCCGACATAAACAGCGGCAGCATTACAGAAGCCATAAAGAGTACGGTGATCAGTGGTACCCCACGCCATACTTCAATATAAACCGTACTGATACTACGTATAATTGGCATGTCAGAACGACGCCCCAATGCCAAGGCTACGCCGATTGGGAGAGAGACTACGATACCGACAAGCGCGATGATGAGTGTAACCAGCAAACCACCCCATTTATGGGTTTCAACGACTTCTAAGCCAAATACACCACCATATAAAAGCGCAGCAGCAAAGAAAGGGTAGATGTTTACGAAGACCAACCAAATCCAAGTACGTTTTGGGGTGTTTTCATAAGCCAGTAGCGCGGTAAAAATAGCTAATGTTGCATAGAAAAGGCGAGGGCGCCAAAGCTCTGCTTCAGGATAGAAGCCAAACATGAACTGTTCCCAACGCACGCTGATAAAGACCCAACATGCACCTTCCCGCGTACAGTCGTTACGAGTTGTACCTGTCCAATCGGCATTAATGAATGCCCAGTCTGCTATAGACCATAAGCCAACGAAAGCAATGTAACCTAATATTATCGTCACAACTGAGTTAGCTGGACTGTTAAATAAGTTACGTCGTAACCACCCAATAAAACCAACAGTATTTGATGGTGGTGGTAGGTCAGGTTGAAATTGATGTGTACTCATACTATCTCTCCACCAGCGCTACTTTACGGTTATACAGGTTCATCAGAGCAGACGTTAGTAGACTAAGTGTCAAATAAACCCCCATCGTCATAGCGATAATTTCAATCGCTTGGCCGGTCTGATTGAGCGTGGTGCCAGCAAAGACTGAGACTAAGTCTGGGTAGCCAATCGCCATTGCGAGTGAAGAGTTTTTAGTCAAGTTAAGATATTGACTGGTTAACGGCGGAATAATAATCCGCAGTGCTTGCGGAATGACAACCAACTTAAGTGTTTTTGAACGGGGTAGCCCTAGCGACATCGCCGCTTCAGTTTGACCATGACTTACAGCATTAATACCCGAGCGTACAATTTCTGCAATGAACGAGGCAGTGTAAATACTCAAAGCAAGTAAGAGTGCGGCCAGTTCAGGAATGATGCTAATACCACCACGGAAATTAAAGCCTTTTAACTCAGGGTACTGAGCCGATATTGGCGAGCCCATAACAAAGTAAGTAATTGAAGGGAGTACAACGATAGCACCTATCGCGATTCGGATCATCGGTGTTTGCTGCCCAGTTAATCTCTGGCGATTTCTTGCCCAAATATTGATGACAAGAGTGGCAATAACTCCTAGTGCAAAAACTGCCAATACGACCATTGACCCTTGCTCAAATACAGGAGCAGGGAAGTAGAGCCCACGAACATTGACAAAAATAGCTTCACCTAAGCTCATACTTTGTCGTGGCAATGGCAAAGCTTGAAGTACCGCAAAATACCAAAAAAAGATCTGAAGAAGTAGCGGTATGTTTCGAAATACTTCAATGTAAACAGCGGCCAAACGGCTCACGAGCCAGTTTGATGACAGTCGTGCTATGCCTATGGTAAAACCGAGTACAGTCGCAAGGATAATACCCATAAAAGAGACTAACGCAGTATTAATAAGTCCCACCCAAAAAGTGCGACCATAAGAAAAGGTTTCATCATACTCAATCAGTGACAGACCAATCCCAAAGCCTGCTTCTTGAGTTAAAAAATCGAAACCAGTAGCAATGCCACGAGAATCTAAGTTGGTAAGTGCATTGTTAACAATAGTGTAAATGAAAAAGCCCAGCGTACTGACAGCTATAACTTGAAAGATAACTGAGCGAAAGGTGGGATTATAAATAAGGCTGGTACCAGAAGCAGGAGCTTTGGTTGCCTCCTTAGTAGTAGGTTTCATACAGCAGTAACCTCTAATCCGTCGATATTATTAATGGGCGAAAGAGTTCCCGCCCATTTGTTTAGTTGTTGTCGTATTTATCGGATTGGTGGCGCGTACATGAAGCCACCTTGGTTCCAAAGTGCATTTACGCCACGAGAGATTTCAAGTGGAGATCCTTCGCCTACCGTGCGTTCGAAGCTCTCACCGTAGTTACCTACTTGTTTGATTACTTGGTAACCCCAATCATCTTTAAGACCAAGGCTCTTACCTTTAGGTCCATCAATACCAAGGATACGTTTGATGTTTGGATCTGATGATTTTGCCATTTCATCAACGTTCTTCGAGTCAATACCGTACTCTTCCGCGTTGATCATTGTATTCAGTGTCCACTTAGAAATATTGAACCACTTGTCGTCGCCTTGTCGAACAACAGGACCTAAAGGTTCTTTGGAAATGATTTCTGGTAGAACGACAGCTGAACTAGGATCAGCAAGATTTAGGCGAAGAGCGTATAGACCTGATTGGTCTGTTGTTAGTACATCACAACGACCAGAATCAAAACCACTAGAAGTTTGAGGGGCAGTATCAAATACGACTGGCTTATACTTCATACCATTGACACGGAAGTAATCGGCAAGGTTTAGTTCAGTTGTGGTGCCTGATTGAACACAAACGGAAGCGCCATCTAGTTCTTTAGCACTTGAAATACCAAGATCTTTCTTAACCATAAAACCTTGACCATCATAGTAGTTAACACCAACAAAGTTCAGACCTAGCGCAGTATCACGATGTAGAGTCCATGTTGTGTTACGAGATAGAACGTCAATTTCACCAGATTGGAGAGCGGTGAAACGCTCTTTTGCTGTTAGTGGTACGTATTTTACTTTTGTTTTGTCACCCAGAACAGCGGCGGCAAGAGCCTGACAATATTCTACGTCAATTCCTTCCCATTCGCCCTTTGAGTTCGGGTTTGAGAAACCTGGTAGACCAGTACTTACTCCACAACTTAGCACCCCATTTGCTAAGACTTTTTCTAGCGTGCCATCTGCAGCAGTTGCAGTGGTAGAGATAAATGCTGTAGATGCAACGACAACTGAAGCAAGGAGCGATAGTTTATTTTTCATGTGTATCCTTCCTGTAGAATCCATGTTAAACCAGGTGACACCTGATACAACCAATTAAGAAATATTGTGTTGATTAATTATGTTGACGTTATAAAGCTGTAAAATTTTACAGTTCTGTAAATCAACTAGTTATAAGACTAGGAAAGGATCTGCATATTCTCAACTGTATAATTTAAAATGATTTTTGATTAGAATCACAATCCTAGGCACAATTAGAATGACGAAGTGTTAATGAATTGTAAATACTATGTTGATCTCAATTCTATTAAAGAAGCTAGTAATCCAAGAAAATAAGCATATTCGTGGTGATATGTTTTTGTTGAACGAATGTTAACCGTTGTGTTGTTTTGTTTGTTGTGAAAAATTCAGAGTAAAATATCGAAATTCTAGATGGTAAGGAGTGAGATGCAGTACTTTCCAATGTTTGTAGACCTTAAGGGTAAATCGGTTTTGGTTATCGGTGGTGGAGAAGTCGCTTGCCGAAAAGTGGATACATTAGTGAGAGCTGGTGCGATAGTGACGATTATTTCTCCGGCGATAGAGGACTTTCTGCAAACTCTCGTGAGTCAAGGCGAGTGTCACTGGGTGAAAAACTTCTATTCTCAGGAAATGATGGACTCACGTTATATCCAAGTTTGGGCGACAACCGACAACCCCCAACTCAATCATCAAGTCCACAGCGATGCTAAAAAATTTGGCATCCTCGTCAATGTGGTGGATGACCAACCATATTGTGATTTCATTACACCATCAATCGTTAATCGTGGACGAATTCAAATAGCAATATCAAGTGGCGGAGCCTCTCCGGTATTGGTTCGTAATATTCGTCAGCAATTGGAATATACATTGCCCCAAAATTTAGCTTTGCAAGCTGAGTTTGGTGCTTCAAAACGAAGAGATATCAAAGAAAAACTGCCAAGTGTAGAGTTAAGACGAAAATTCTGGGAAGACTTTTTTGAATTGCCTCAGGTTGAATTGGCAGAAAGCAGACAACAGTTAGAGGCGTGTTATCAGAGCCTGTTAGATAGTAATGTGGTTGATGAAGGGTTGGTTACTTGGATAGAGTATGGCGATGACTTTGAACTACTGTCTTTGAAAGCGCTAAGACTCATGCAGAAAGCCGAATTGGTGCTGTATCCAGGACAGTGTCCATTTGTATTTATTGATAGTGTGCGTAGAGATGCCGAAAGAATCGAATTCAACAATGAAGGGAATCTTAGCGACCAATTGAAGATAGCCGCCAATAAAAAACTAAGAGTGGTGGTGTTTATTACGGCAAAGTCAGCTAAATACAACTTGTTGATTGGAAAAAGTTTAAAATTATCTTTAGCCTAGATGTAATAAAGCCCGCCAAATGGCGGGCTTTATGTATTTCACCGTAAAAATATTTCAATTAGTCACGGAAATTTTCATACTGGAAAGGTTGACCCAGCTCAGCTTCACGAAGTAACGCGATAGCCGCTTGTAGATCGTCACGCTTTTTACCAGTAATGCGTACTTTTTCACCTTGGATTGACGCTTGAACTTTCATCTTTGCATCTTTCAGTGCTTTAACAACCTTCTTTGCCGTCGGGGCATCAATACCTTGTTTGAAAACGACAATCTGATGCCAGTTTTTGCCGGTTGCTTCAGCGTCTTTAGCTTCCATTGAGTTTGCATCGACACCACGTTTAGTTAAGTGGTTACGAAGAACATCACGCATTTGCTTTAACTGGAAGTCACCTTCCGCACTGAGTTTTACAGATTCATCTTTTTGTAGCTCAAATTCAGCTGCCACATTTCTGAAGTCAAATCGCGTTGTTAGTTCGCGTTGCGCGTTTTCAATAGCGTTACGTAGTTCAACCGCATCAACTTCAGAAACAATATCAAAAGATGGCATGTAAATTTCCTCTAAATTAAGGGCGCGCTTTTATAGCATTCGCCAATAGTTCTAACATGTAAGCAGTATCTTCCCAGCTTAAACAAGGATCAGTAATCGACTGACCGTAGGTTAGGGAAGACAAATCGTCCATCGGTTGATTGCCTTCAACAATAAAGCTCTCAGCCATTACGCCTGCAATATAAGTACTGCCAGATTTAATCTGTTCGCAAATATCTTTTGCTACATCGATTTGTTTTCTATGTTGTTTTTGACAGTTAGCATGACTGAAATCTACCACAAGTCGTTGTGGTAGGTCGAACTCTGCAAGCTGTTTGCAGGCAACTTCGATTGATTGAGCATCAAAGTTTGGACCTTGATCGCCACCACGTAGAATGACATGACCGTGTGGATTACCGCTGGTACGGTAGACCGTCATTCGACCGTTCTTATCTGGTGAATAGAAATAGTGCGACGCTTGAGCGGCACGAATGGCGTCAATAGCAATTTTAGTATTGCCGTTAGTGCCATTTTTGAACCCAACAGGGCAAGAAAGCGCAGAAGCCATCTCGCGGTGAATTTGAGATTCAGTGGTACGGGCACCAATAGCACCCCAAGTAATTAGGTCAGCGATGTATTGACCAGTGACCATATCAAGAAACTCGGTAGCCGTTGCTAAACCAAGTTTATTGATATCCAGTAGCAACTCACGAGCTTTATTTAAGCCCGCTTCAAGCGCATACGACCCATCTAAATTTGGATCTGTGATTAGACCTTTCCAACCAACGACAGTGCGAGGCTTTTCAAAGTAAGTGCGCATGACAATAAACAGTTCATCTTTGTACTGTTCTTGAATGCTAGCTAGGTGCGTTGCGTAGTCAAGGGCTGCTTCAGTGTCATGCACAGAACATGGACCAACGATAACAAGAAGGCGTTGATCCTTACCGACCAAAATACGCTCAATTTGGCGACGTGAGTTAGCAATACGCTCGGCTACGTCATCCGTAATTGGGTAAGTGTGGCTCAACTCTGCAGGAGTCGGCATTGGTCCGATAGCTTGGGTTCTTAATTCGTCGGTTTTAAGTGGCATACTGCAGCCTGTTCTTTAATTACGAAGCGCTAAAGATAACGGAAACACAATAAGGAATAAACCACTTATACAAATTCTTAAGCTTTAACTTATAACAAAGTAGCCAAAGTAACCTTGAGTGAGTGACAATGTAACCGATTGAGTGCGTGCAATTCTCATTAATGTTAAGAGTATGTTGACATTGCATCAAAACAATATACAACTAGGCTATTACAAACACATCAGACCAGTGAAGTATGAACATACCTATGCTATCGCCAATCCGCCAAGCGAATTTTTACTTATCCAGTTTCGGTTTTTTCAAAGTGCCATTTATTTGGTTATCTCGACCAAAGATTATTAGTCTCGATGAAGAAAAGGTGGAAGTGTTAATTCCACTTCGCAGGAGGACTAAGAATCATCTAAACAGTATGTATTTTGGTGTGTTGGCCATAGGCGCTGATGTGGCTGGTGGCTTTATGGCCATGAGTAAAGCTCAGCAAAAGGGTAAGAATATTACTTTGGCGTTTAAAGCGGTCAAAGGCGAGTTCCTTAAACGCCCTGAAGCGGATGTATTGTTTACATGTTGTGATGGAAAACTGATTGATGAGATGTTAGATGAAGCAATCAAAACGGGTGAAAGGGTGAACAAGAGCGTGACTATCACCGCCACTTGTCCATCACTTCATGGTGAAGAACCTATGGCGGTGTTTGAATTAACGCTATCGATTAAGCAATCTAAAAAGTAACAGACTCAACTAAGGGATAGGCGCTTGTGCACCGATATCGACCTGTTCAATCGCGACTATTTTGGTTCGGTTTAGAATGATTTTCCAACGATAGTAGCGAGGCTTACCGTCAAGACGGTCTTCTTTCGCTATCAAATTGATGAGGTGGCGTTTTTCTACAGACTCTCGGCTCACTTGCCCATTGTTGAGTAAATAAACTCGGTTTGAGCCTTTATCCATCAAGCGTGTAATGGTGCGCATACTGATAAACATTGATTCACGTGTTTCTTCATAACCACTCATAAAGCGAGAAGTTGCCATCTCGGTTTCAGAGCGATAATGGAGGATCTGCTCCTCACGCTGCGCCGTACGCTTTTTGCGAACAAGTAGAATTCGGTCGGGGAGTTTATTTAGTGCAAGATAATCCAACCATTCTGTCTTTTGACCGACAACTTTGTTGGTTGTTGGGTCGCTATATCGTTTTCGCCAATGGGGTTTACCTTTACGGAACCAGCGCCATAACACATCGCGTAGGTCATCTTTAAAAATCTCCCGCAATGCGTATATAAATGACATCGCAATAATGAATGAGGCTGTAATCTCTCCCCAATAATCACGTGCCACGATAGCGATAGTCGTAACAAAAACCATCACAAACCCCGTAGCAAGACCTTTCACAATTCGCTTCATATTTTTACCCAAAGAAGTGGTACGTTCTTTGAGAATGATTGGATGCTCGATCAAGCGGCGAAGTAAACGCATTTTATTACTCATTCGCGTTACGTCGTCACGGGTTGCTGGCGAGTTATAGTGGTTGAGTTTGCGGTGAGCTTTTTCTTTCTCAACAATAGTAATGAGGCGATCTTTGAGTGTTTTGTATTCACCATCACGGGGCATGTGCGATACAAGAGAAAGAAACTTTTGCTCCGTATACCATGAAAGGTAGTTGTCGATATTGGCGTAATAGCGTTTGAGGTTTTCTTCGTAAGGGATACCACGGCGCAGTTTTTTTAGAATATCGATCGCAAGCTCAATAACAGCATCTATTTCTTCGTCAGTAACTGAGTCTGTTTCATAGCGATTTAATTGGCTAACGGCTCTATCGAGAGCAATAACATATTGATAGGCAAACAGACTCAAACTTACTCGATATTGAGTCGATGACAGACGCCCCCGCTTTGCCAAGCGGCTATGCACAAGTGGCAAAAGGATTTTGTCACTATAATATGCGCGCTTTTGTACGATGGACTCGTAATAAAACTCAGTTTCCTTCAATACATGAGGGCTAAGACCCAGTTCACCAGGAACGAAGAAATAGAGGTCAAGATTAGCCTTCTTGCTGGACGCCATCGAATGGGAAATCTTGAGCGTGATGCCGTCTTGCTTATCAACGGTAATCAAGGGAGTGCTCCGGAGGGAAAAAAGTTCAAATTATCTGGCGCAAGCATACCAGAGTTTCGCTATAATCGCCCCCAATTAAGTGTTACAGAGAAAATTCAATGATTAATGTTGGTCAAGTAAACCACCTTGAAGTAGTGAAGCGTGCTGAATTCGGCGTTTTCCTTGATGCGGGCGAATATGGTACGACTCTTTTATCTAAGCGCCTCGTTCCAGAAGGAGTTGAAGTAGGTCAATTTATTGATGCATTTCTGTATTTTGATTCTGACAACCAACTGGTAGCGACAACTGAAACGCCAATTGCTCAAGTGGGTGAATGGGGTTTGATGAAGATTGAAGGTGTGAACAACACTGGCGCATTCGCGAGCTGGGGGATCAAAGAAAAAGATTTATTGATACCTTACAGTGAGCAACGTGGTCGCTTAACTGAAGGGCAAACGATTCTTGTGTTTGTATACACAGATAAAGCGTCCGGTCGAATTGTTGGTACCACTAAATTCAATAAATGGTTGGATAAAACACCTGCAAATTATACCGCAAATCAACAAGTTGATTTGATCATCGCTGAGCGCAGTGAACTGGGTTATAAAGCGATAGTTAATGGCGAACACTGGGGTATGATTTTTAGCTCTGATGTGTTCGGCAAATTGTTTATCGGCAAAAGACTTAAAGCGTACGTTAAAGCAGTGCGTGAAGATGGTAAAGTTGATCTTTCACTGCAGAAAATGGGTGTAGCGAAGATGGATGACTTAAGCAGCAAAGTCATCGAGTTACTTGAGAAAAAAGGTGGCTACTTACCGTTAAACGATAAATCAACGCCAGAAGCTATTTTCGAAGCATTTCGCGCGAGCAAAGGTACTTTCAAAAAGACCATTGGTGGTTTGTATAAGCAAGGCAAGATCACCATTGAAAAAGAAGGTATTCGCCTAAACTAATTCATCTCTTTTTTGAGATGAATTTAATGGCGAACAAAAGAAGGCCCAGATCTTATCCTGATCCGGGCCTAGGGGAAGGGCTCTATTCCGAGCCTGCGCTAACTGTATGAATACAATCAATTATTATTACCTATAATTGTAGTGCATAATTTGGCTTTTGCTCGAAAATTTCAGTATTTAGAACTTATATCCTAGCGATCAGAACAAGTTTTTGTCTCTTACCAGTTCACGTGGCAATCCGTTTTTGACACGATTCCCCACCCATTTACCCAGTCCAATCACGTCGTTAGCGTATTTTACTAATACTTCACCTGTGCCAGATTGTTCACTAGGACGAACGTCACGACCCATAAACCATTCTCGCGCTTCTTCAACAGAAAGTTCTACAATGTTAGCTTCGTTACCATTGCTTAGTGCTGTAGCCACTTGATGCTGCCATCGATAACCTTTTTTGTGTGCCTCTGCGATTTTGATCCCCATTCGTGAAAATTTAAATTCAGCTAACATAGGTTCTAGCGCCGCAGGGAATAGCCATACATCGTTGTCGCGTAGCCAGACTTGGCTATTTTCAGGCAGTGTAACGTCAAGTGCCTCTTTCAGCTGAGTTGCGATCTCATGTTCAACTTTATTACTTGCTTTGGTGAATGGGAACTTACCGAGGCGCTTGTGAACCTCAGGAGCTTGTACAGACCCCAATTTGCGAATACGAGCCACAAAGAAGCCTTCACAGTCATAGACTTGAGGGAATATGTGTAAGAAGCCATCTTCTGTTAGTGCTTTCTCTGCATTTGGAAATAGCTCCGATAAGCTATCGAATTCAACTAAATCGCCAAAGGTTTGCTTTAAATGATGGCACACTTGCTGATTTTCTTCTTGGCTTAAAGTACACGTAGAGTAAACCATTACACCACCGGGTTTGAGAGCATGAAACGCACTTTCAATCAGATCTTTTTGTGTTTTCGCGATAGACAGTACGGAATCTTTGCTCCAATTTTTCATTGCATCGGCGTCTTTACGTACCGTACCTTCGCCGGAACAAGGTGCGTCGATAAGGACGGCATCGAATTGTTCAGGTAACCAACCACCAAATACACGACCATCGTAGTTACTTAGCGCTGCGTTTCTTACACCGCATCGTTCAATATTAGCGTGTAACACTTTTACTCGGCTCGCCGAGAACTCGTTAGCGACCAAAATACCGTGATTGCCCATTTGGGCTGCTATTTGTGTTGTTTTCGACCCTGGGGCTGCTGCCATATCTAAGACGCTGTTATATGAGTCATTAGGCATAAATAATGCGGAGATAGGCATCATCGAGCTGGCTTCTTGAATGTAGAATAACCCAGCCATGTGTTCAGCAGTGTTACCAAGAGGTACTGTCGTTTCATCAGCTTCAATCCAGAAGCCTTCATTGCACCAAGGCACAGGCTCCAGTTGCCAATTTTTGTCTTTAGCACGCGTTAGAAAATCAGCTACGGTAATTTTGAGAGTGTTAACGCGAATGCTTTTGCGCAGCGGGCGTTGGCAAGCGGCAATGAAATCGTCCATGTTCAGTGAACTAGGAAGAATGTCAGCCATCTCAGTAAGGAATGCTTCAGGGAGATATACGTTAGCGTGCAAAATACAAACTCGAAGATAATAAATTTAGCGCGATTATATACCCAAAATTGCTTGCGACGCGAGTAGACCGGCTATTGGTGTTTGATATTACTGACAACGTAGTCATCTTAATAAAAGAAAACGCAGCCGAAGCTGCGTTAATGAGTTGAAGGGTTCGTTATGGCTTTGGTATTGCCGTTCGCCACTTTTTCCAGTTTTCTTCGGGAGTTGAGTGTAGCATGAACGCTTGCCCTTGCTGAGCAACTGACTGCAACTGTGTTCCTTCCGGAGTGGCAAACGTAATGCCACCACGCAATAAGCTGTCAAAGGTGCCAGATTTAATGTCTGCCCCAGTAAGACCAATTGATACGTCTACACCTGAACTGTTCCAGAAAATGCTATTTTGACGAACCAGATACGCGTATTCAGGTTCAACGTTGATCTCAGTAATGACGCGATCAGCAAATTCGCCGAGTTTTACGCTGATTACTTTGCCGACTTCCATTTCCCTATATAGAACTGGAGTGCCTTGAGTCACTGAGCCTCTCGCTTCACTTTGTAGAATGAATCGTGCTCCTTGAGGCTGGTAGGGATGAGCGTGTAATTCAAAACTGCGGGTTTGATTGCCACCTCCCACGTCGACGTTGATTGATTGACTAAGCAGGTTCTCCAAGTTTTTAATTCCGCTTAAGTCGACTTTAGCTTGAGGTAACCAAAAATATGAACCTTCACGAGCAATGTTTTGTGCATATTCAGGTAAGATGCGAGCTTTTAGCTTTGCCTCATTACGTTCAAAATTGGGCGTAACTGCGCTGATTTCACCGACTTTAATACTGTTGTACTGGATCTGAGTACCGACAGAGACTTTGGTATCACCGTATGCGAGTAAGGTTATTTCAAATCCAGATTTACGAGCATGTTTAAAGTTTTCGTAAAGCTTCCAGTATTGTTCGTGCTTGTTCTCGACACCGGGCATTGAATCAAATGCAATTCCGCCTTCCAGAAGTGTTCTCAACGGCGCCGCTTTAACACTAATACCTGCGAGTGTTGCATCGACTTCAACACCAGAGCGGTTCCAAAAGACAGTTTGTTCATTAAGTAAATGTCGATATTGATTTTCGATACTAATGGTCACCAGTACGTTTTCACTGGAGAGCTTATAGTCAGATACGCTGCCCACTTTCAGATTGCGGTAAAGTAGGGGACTGCCTTTGGCAATCGGTGGTAGCTCTTGCGCCACAAGTGTGATTTTCTTAGATCCAGAGAGATTATATTTGGCAAGTTCGGCTAATGATTTGCTTTGATATAATTGATACTCTTCGCTGCCTTTTGCGTTCCCTTCACTGACAAAGCTAATAGAACCAGTTAAAAGCTGTTTCGCTGGTGGCACGGTAATATTCAAGCCGGACTCAGTAAGCTCAGCACTCGCGCTTCCTGTTACGAAGAAGCGGTTATTGGAACGAATCAAATCTTGGTAACGCTTGTCTATTAAAACATCAAAGCGCACTTTGTCTTTTGCTAAAGTTGTTTTAGTGACGTCTCCAACACTAATGCCTCGGTACAATACTTTTGCGCCTGCGTCCAAACCAAAGGAGTTGTCTGCGTAGAGTTCAAGTGGGATAGATTGAGCTTGCTGTTTTTTAAATTCGTTCTTACGGATAGCATCAAACTTACGTGCTTTATCCCCTTCACCTGGCACCAGAGTCAAGAAGTTGCCTTTGATTAGATTGGTGAGGTTCTCTACACCTGACAGAGACACTTCTGCTTCTTCTAAGATAAAACGGCTACCATTAGTCAGCATATCGCTAAATGCTGGTTGAATCGCTGCAGACGCGATAATTTTGTTGCGTGTGTCATTGAGCTGTAAATCGGTGACTTGACCCACCTCAATACCACGATACATGATTGGAGCACCTGAGGGGCTGATATTGTTATCATCTGGGAGGGTGATGTTAATTGGAATACCTCGCCCAGCGGTTTTAAGGTCAGGATAGAGTTTAAATTGCATGTCTTCAGTAATAGGTAATCCTCGATCTGGTGAATCAACAGCAATAGAGCCACCAATCAACGCACTTAAACTCTCTAA
This sequence comes from Vibrio kasasachensis, assembly GCF_050337565.1. NCBI lineage: Bacteria > Pseudomonadati > Pseudomonadota > Gammaproteobacteria > Vibrionales > Vibrionaceae > Vibrio > Vibrio kasasachensis. The sequence continues at coordinate 100,248 of NZ_JAKJTB010000012.1, forward strand.
GCGAATATCAACCCCAGAAAATCCCACATTGGCACCGATGCCACTCACATTCCAGAAACGACTCTCGTCAGTAATAATATGACTATACTCATCACGAATAGAAGCTTGAATTACGACGTTTTTACTCTCTTGGTCGAGTTGATAATTATAGACTTCACCGATAGGTATTTTGCGATAGAGAATCTGTGAGCCGATTGATATTCCGCCAAGGTCTTGTGCCTTTAGTGTGATGTTTAGTCCTTCATTAGCAAGCAGATCGGCAGGAGCTCGTTCCAGAGCGAAAAACTTGGTTTTAAGTTCCCCCTTTTCTGCGCTAGGTTGTATGGCTATATAGTTGCCAGATACCAAAGCATCGAGCCCTGAAATGCCAGACAAAGAAGCTGTTGGTTTCACCATCCAAAAGCGAGTTTTGTCGGTCAATAGCTTAGACGCCTCTGGGTAGATATCGGCTTCGACATATATACTCTCTAAATCATTAGAGAGGTTTATGCCACGCACCATGCCAACTTCAAGACCTTGATAGCGAATTGTTGTTCGACCAGCGATCAAGCCTTGCGCATCAGAGAAATGGATTTCAATACGCTGCCCAGCGTCATGGATTGCTTTAAACACTAACCAACCCGCAAGTAGCGTTGTTAGGATAGGGAGTATCCATAGGGGAGAAATACCGCGATTGCGCTTCACATCGGGAGAATAAGAATTTTGCGAAGACGTAGAATTACTCATTGAAAGACTCTTGTTGTTTTGTTGTTGTCTGGGATGACGGACTTTGTTGGTAATTATCCCAGATAAATCGAGGGTCAAAGCTATCCGCTGCCAACATGGTTAATACCACAACAAACCCAAAAGCAACAGCGCCGTAACCCGGTGTAAAATCAAGGATTTGACCTCGGTCGACTAAAGCCATCATGATTGAAATTACAAATAGATCCATCATTGACCATTTGCCAATCCATTTCACCACGAAATAAATAGTCATTCTCTGACGATGAAATATGCGACGCTTAAATTTTACCGCTAGCAATATATAAGCTAAACCAAGAATTTTAGCGACTGGAACGACAATACTTGCGATAAAAATGATGATCGCAATTCCCGTCATGCCATTTTTTATTAATGCGGCAACTCCAGAAATAATCGTATCTTCTAGACGTTTCCCGTTGGTGAGTAGAATCGTGATCGGGATTAAGTTTGCTGGCAAAATAGCGATTGTTGCCGCTAAAAGATATGCCCATGTCTTTAGAATAGAGTTCGGCGAACGATGAGAAAGATTAGTTTCACAACGAACGCACCGTTGACCATTGGGTTGAGACAAGTGACAAGCACTGCAATGAACATCTTTATGTTCAAACGGATATTCGGATTCATGCTTATATGCCTCCCAGTAGCGTCTTACACTAAAACGGCTAACTAGCAGTACGGTGAATACTTGTAATAGCAATAACCCGTACAATCCCGTTCCAACAAAAATGTCAGAATAGTCTTGTAATTTGAAGCAAGAGATAGCCACGCTGATCAGGAATACATCAATCATCACCCAGTGCTTTAAATGATGCACGATCCATAAAGATCGCTTAAGCAATTTGAATGAACGTGTATATAACGCGATGTGAGCCGTAACAACGGATCCGCATACAAGCAGTGGCGCCAAAGAACTACAAAAAGCAACAAGAAACGAAAGGAAAACAAAACCTTCGTTAAACAGCGTAATGATACCAGTCGGCAAGGTTGCAGGAATCATTTGACCGAACAGTCGAATACTTAGAAAGTTGAAAAAGTGAGACGGTATAAATAGCAACAAGCACGTCAGAGCGATTGCAAGGTTGCCTGATAAAGATGGTTGACCACCACGATACAGCTGAGAACCACATCGAGGGCAATAGGCGGTTTTACCTTGCTTGACTGCTATGATGTCGATAGGCAATTCGCAGCCTGGACACAAGCGTACACGGCTAGGTTCTGTGTTATGGGCTAGTTGGCTCAACATAGCCCCCGAAATTTGTGAGCAAGGATGTTATCCGTGTGATTGAACCGTTCCATAAAGCGTCTGATATAAACCTTGTTGTTCAACTAATTCCCCATGTGTCCCTGTTTGGGTCACCTGACCATCTTCTAAAACATAGATAATATCGGCTTGTTTTACGGCAGATAAACGGTGAGCAACAATTAAGGTTGTGCGTCCATTTAAAAATTCAGTGAGTGCGCGATGTAATGCTGCTTCAGTCGCGGTATCTAACGCTGATGTTGCCTCATCCAATATAACAAATTTTGGATTACTCAAAACCATTCTGGCAATAGCAAGTCTTTGTCTTTGACCACCGGATAAACGTATGCCAGTACGTCCTATCTGAGTTTCGAGCCCTTGGCTAAGCTGTGAAATAACATCCTGCATTTGTGCAATTTCGAGTGCCTGCCATAGTTGATTATCATTATAGTGACCACCAAGCGTGAGATTATGCCTTAAGCTATCATTAAATAGTATAGGTTGTTGTAAAACCACGGCAATTTGATCACGTATTACATCAAAACTGATATCGTCTGCGGCGTGGTGATTAAATTGGATCACACCAGAGTTTGGGCGGTAGACGCCAATCAAAAGCTGAATCAGGGTCGATTTGCCACCGCCACTTGCGCCAACCAGTGCAACTTTTTTACCCGCAGGAATATGTAAATTTAGATTTTTCAGAATTTGATTTTCATCATTATAAGAAAAGCTCACGTGCTTGATATTAACGTCGACTTCTTTATCGTCACTAAATGGGTTTATCTTACTTATTGGGCGGTGTTCTTCTTCAAGTTCAAGTAGGGTATTGATGCGCGCCAAAGCCGCTTTGGCGCTATACCATGAAAACTGAATGCCAAGTAGCTCTTGTACGGGAGACAACATAAACCATAGGTAACCAAACACAGCAAAAATTTGCCCAATCGTTAGGTCGCTAAATAAAACCATGAGCATAGCAACAGCGCGAAATAGTTCGAAACCTAACAGAAATAGTAAAAAAGAAACCCGCCCAGCCGCTTCTGATTGCCAGGCGTATTTAGCCGCATCGAGTCGAACTTGATTAGCATTCAATTTGAGTTCGCTTAAAAACTCTCTTTCTCGATTGGCTGCGCGTAGTTGATAGATGCCATCAAGAGTTTCAACCAGTCGATTTTGAAAATGCTCAAAAGATTGATTTTCTCTTTTTTTTAGGTGCTTAACTCTACTACCCAACAGACGTGAGAAGTAAATCACAATGGGGTTAACGAGTAGAATAAAAAGCCCTAGCCGCCATTCAAGCCAAAGTAGAACACCTGCGGTACCGATGACGGTGAGAAAGCTGATTAAGAATTTACTTAGAGTTGAACCAATGAACTGGTCAATTGTTTCAATATCAGTAATGAGGTGAGCGTTAATACCTCCACTGCCGCGAGTCTCGTATTGACGAATGCTAATACGACCAAGCTTATCGATCATTTTACTGCGCATCTGATAGGTAATGGTTTTCGATACGAGTGTAAATTGCCGACTCTGTACGATGTTGAGTGCCTGGCCAACAGTACGCATTAATACGATGAGCACGAGAGTAAAAAGGATATAACCGGATGGCGTTTGTAAAGAAACTGGTAGAATGCGGTTCATCATGTCGAGACCAGAGCTTGGCTGGTTTAGCAGTACTTCATCGACCATTAATGGCATTAACAGAGGGATAGGGACGCTGACCAAGGTTGCAATGACCGCAACTAAATTGGCAACCATTAGCTTGGATTTGTGTATTTTTACTTGTGAAATCAACCAAGAACGGCTAATAGTGTTGTTGTTTTGGGTCATTCTACTGATAATGCTTACTATTTATAGTTTTTATAATTGTACGTAGATTAACCAAATAAGTCTCATGTTTTCATTTGAAGTAGTTACGGAAGTCATTATGAACGCAGCATTCTACCAGCGGTTGACTAAGCAAGCTCAAGCTATCATGGAGTCTGAGCCTAGCTTAATCGCTAATTTAGCCAATATTAGTGCCTTACTGAATATGGAGTTAGAAGATATTAACTGGGTAGGTTTCTATCTCATGGAGGATGAGCAATTGGTACTTGGTCCATTCCAAGGTAAACCAGCTTGTGTTCGAATTCGCGTAGGGCATGGTGTATGTGGTACGGCAGTTGCAACGAATCAAGTGCAACGTGTTTATGACGTTCATCAGTTTGAAGGGCATATTGCTTGCGACGCAGCAAGTAACTCTGAAATCGTGATTCCATTTAGTATTAATGGAAAAGTTGCTGGTGTTCTAGATATTGATAGCCCAAATATTGGTCGATTTGGTGAGGAAGATGAAAAAGGACTGGTGATTTTGATGGCAGAAGTAGAAAAGCTGCTTAATTCACACGCTATCAAGGCATAAATTAGCTCTAGAGTGTGGTTTTTCCTATACAGGTCACTATAATACCCAAAATATTTATCTTAACGCTCGCGGATAGTCCGCACTAACCAGGAAAACCCATGGAAAACACTGAAAAGTTAAAAAACAGCAAAGAAGTTATTGCATATATTGCTGAATGTTTCCCTAAGTGCTTTACTTTAGAAGGTGAAGCACAGCCACTTAAAATTGGTATTTTTCAAGATCTTGCGGATCGTCTTTCAGATGACGCAAAAGTAAGTAAAACTCAGCTTCGTGCAGCGTTAAGACAGTACACTTCATCATGGCGTTACCTACACGGTGTTAAACCAGGTGCGGTTCGTGTTGATTTAGATGGCAACCCATGTGGTGAGCTAGATGAAGAACACGTAGAACATGCTAAAACTGCATTAGAAGAAAGCAAAGCGAAAGTGCAAGCTCGTCGCAAAGAGCAAGTGAAGAAAACTCGCGAAGAAAGCAAAGCGAATGCTAAGCCAGCAAGTAAGAAACCACAACAAGCTCGTCGCCCACAAGCGAAATCTGCGCCGAAAGCCAATAAGCCAGTGGAAACACGTCTACTAACTGCTGATGAAATGAAAGTTGGCAATGATGTAAATGTGAACATGGGCAAAGGAAACATGGCTGCTACTATCGTTGAAATCAATAAGGAAGATGTGCGAGTTCAACTGTCTAACGGCCTGCAAATGGTTGTGAAAGCGGAGTACCTTCGCGCATAAAGGAGAATCTCCTGAGCATGAAATGCCGTTTAAATTTTTCGCTGATTGCTGCTAGCGTAATGCTAGCAGCAACTCCAGTTAAAGCACTCGAAGCAAAAATCGAGCTAACCGATTTACCTGCGCTTGAGCAAGAAGCTCAGCACAAAACAGCAAGTAAACGAGTGACTTCCCGCTTTACCCGCTCTCATTACAAGCAATTCACGCTTGACGACGAATTCTCGCAAGCGATTTTCGACCGTTATATTGAAATGCTTGATTTTAATAAAAATATCTTCACTCAAGCTGATGTGGATATTTTTTCTCAGTGGGCAAAATCTATTGATGATCAGTTGAAAGCAGGTGATAACCAAATTGCTTTCGATATTTATAATCAATCGATGAAACGCCGCTATCAAAGATTTGACTACGCGCTGTCTCTTTTGGATAAGGAGATGATGTTTGATGTAGATGAAAGTATTGAACTTGATCGTAGTGAAGCCGATTGGCCTAAAACTCAGCAAGAACTCGATGAGCTTTGGCGCAAACGGGTAAAATATGATGCATTAAATCTGAAATTGACGGGTAAAAACTGGGATGAAATTAAAGATATCCTAGGCAAGCGTTACAATAACGCGCTCAAACGTCTAAGCCAGACCAATAATGAAGATGCATTTCAGCTATATATGAACGCATTCTCTCGTGAAGTCGATCCTCATACTAGCTACTTATCTCCACGTAATGCTGATCAGTTCCAACAAGAGATGAATTTGTCTCTTGAAGGTATTGGCGCGGTATTGCAAATGACTGACGATTACACTGTAATTCGTTCACTCGTTGCTGGTGGACCTGCAGCTAAGAGCAAAAAAATTGGTGACGGTGATCGTATTGTCAGTGTCGGGCAAGACGGCGAAGAAATGGTCGATGTAATTGGTTGGCGACTCGATGATGTCGTTCAATTGATTAAAGGACCGAAAGGAACGACGGTTAAGCTTGAAATCTTGCCTGAAGGTAATGATGCCAAGAGTAAAGTTATTTCGATCGTCCGCGACAAAGTACGTTTAGAAGATCGTGCGGTTAAATCTGAGATCGTTGAACAAGACGGTAAGAAGATCGGTATTCTCGAAGTACCCAGTTTTTATGTTGGCTTATCAAAAGATACTGACAAGCTACTGATTGAGTTAAAAGAGAAGAACGTCGATGGCGTTATTGTCGATCTGCGTAATAATGGTGGTGGCGCATTAACTGAAGCGACTTCACTTTCTGGCTTATTTATTAACAGTGGTCCTGTTGTTCAGGTTCGTGATAGTTATGGTCGTATCAACGTCAATGCTGATACCGATGACCAGATCAGCTACGATGGTCCACTTATGGTTTTGGTTAATCGTTACAGTGCTTCTGCGTCCGAAATTTTTGCTGCGGCAATGCAAGATTACGGTCGAGCAGTGGTTGTAGGTGAGAACTCATTTGGTAAAGGTACTGTTCAGCAGCACCGTTCTTTAAATCATATCTATGATTTGTTTGATAAAGAACTGGGTTATGTGCAATACACTATCCAAAAATTCTATCGAATTGATGGTGGTAGTACGCAAAATAAAGGTGTTGTACCAGATATTGCTTACCCAACCCCAATTGATCCTGCAGAAACAGGTGAAAGCGTGGAAGATAATGCCTTACCTTGGGATAGTATTGCAAAAGCAGATTACGAGCGGTTACAGCGTAACGAAAAAATCATTATTAAACTAGATGAGCTGCATAAAACGCGTATTGCGAATGATTTAGAGTTTGGTTTTATTGCTGATGATATCGCACGATACAAAGCAGAAAAAGAAGATAACTCGCTGTCTCTCAACGAGTTAGAGCGTAAGCGCATTAGCGATGAAGCTGACGCACTTCGTTTGAACCGACTAAATCAACGCCAAAAAGCAGCTAGTTTAGAGCCATACAAAACCCTTGATGATATACCGAAAGATTATGAAGCACCTGATGCTTACTTAGATGAATCGGTAGCTATCATGGTCGATATGATTCAATAATTGATTTAAGACATAATAAAGCGAGCTCTAGTAGCTCGCTTTTTTTTTAGTAAAAACTAATGTGATCAAAATCTAAAAATTTAGCTTTCTCGTATGGTTGTGCCTACGCTTAAAGAAAAAGTGAGGGGAAGCAATATGAGATGGATAGTGATTTTTCTCGCCTGTTTGAGCTTTGGCGCATGGTGCTCAAATGCGTCAGATAAAGAGTCAGACGCTATAAGCTATTTTGACCATCCATTTTTACTTGGTGATTGGTACTTAATTAATTCAGAGCCTGATAGCTCGAAAGAGAATTACATCGCCATCAAGTTGACGTTGGATTCTAATTACCATTTTTCTATTGATATTCAAAAACGAGACTACTCAGTCGATCATTGGGAAGGGATGTATACCGCCAATGAAGACACTATTATCCTTGGTCTCAATACAGATGAGCCTCAAATCTATAGCTACGCAAGTAATCACAATATGCTCAACTTAAATGGTGTTATGTTTACTAAAGCATTGTCTAATTCTCTAGCGGGTATCTGGTCAAGTAAACATTTAGCGGGGCATGATTTGATGGCTAGCGATGTGAATAGAATGGATCTCATTTTGCAGCCCGATTTTGTATTCCTGTTTAAAGTGAGTAATGAAGATGGTGATGAGGCTGTGCGTAGAGGCGTTTACTTTACAGAAGGTGAGCATCTGGTTCTATTGTATGAAAACGGTGAGCACAATACACGTTATCAGTTAAACAGAGATACGTTGACTATTGAATCGGATGAGGGTGGTATGTTTGCTGTGCTAAATCGAATTAGGTAGTGTTTATAAGAAAGTCGACAATTCGATGCGTTTTTAGACTTATCATTTGGATTTATTGTATTTACTAGTAAAAAAACGAGGTTATCTATGAGAATGCCTCGTTTTTTCTTATTCAGAGTTGTAAGCTAGTCAGCCAAACACTATTTGTTAGAAGGATTTAGAAATGGCTCAAGCTCCTCAAGCCAAGTATCGTAAAGACTATCAGTCCCCATCTCATACTATCACTGATATCGAATTAACTTTCGAACTGCACGATACTGCAACACTCGTAACCGCTGTGTCTCAAGTGAAACAACTTAAAGAGAGCACAACCTTAGAGCTAGATGGCGATGGGTTGATATTAAAGAGCCTGTGTGTAAACGAAGAACAATGGACTGACTATGAGTTGGTCGATGATGGCATAAAGATAAATCAATTGCCTAGTACGTTTACGCTAGAAATCGTTACCGAGTTAAATCCAGAAGCAAATACTGCTCTTGAAGGACTGTATAAATCGGGTGGAGCATATTGCACACAATGTGAAGCCGAAGGTTTCCGCCGAATTACGTACTATTTAGATCGTCCTGATGTTTTAGCGAAATATACAACAACAGTTATTGCTGATAAGGCGGAGTCCCCGTTCTTATTAAGCAATGGTAATCGTGTAGAACAAGGTGAGTTGGAAAATGGTCGCCATTGGGTGAAGTGGTTTGACCCACATCCAAAACCATCTTATCTATTCGCACTAGTTGCTGGCGATTTTGACGTATTGAGAGATGAATATACAACTAAATCTGCTCGTAACGTTGAACTGGAAATTTTTGTCGATAAAGGCAATCTTGATCGTGCTAACCATGCGATGGTATCACTGATTAATTCAATGAAGTGGGATGAAGAGCGCTTTGGTTTAGAGTATGACTTAGATATCTATATGATTGTCGCCGTTGATTTCTTCAACATGGGCGCAATGGAAAACAAAGGTCTTAACGTCTTCAACTCAAAATTTGTGTTGGCAAATGAAAAAACCGCGACAGATACGGATTATTTAGGTATTGAAGCGGTAATTGGTCACGAGTATTTTCATAACTGGACTGGTAATCGTGTTACTTGCCGAGATTGGTTCCAATTGAGCTTGAAAGAAGGCTTAACCGTTTTCCGAGATCAAGAGTTTTCGTCTGATCTAGGCTCTCGCGCTGTTAACCGTATCAATAATGTACGTATTATTCGTGGACCGCAATTTTCTGAAGATGCCAGCCCTATGTCACATCCTATCCGTCCGGATAAAGTGATTGAGATGAATAATTTCTATACGCTGACCGTATATGAAAAGGGCAGTGAAGTCATTCGTATGTATCATACCTTACTGGGTGAAGAAGGGTTCCAAAAAGGCATCAAACTTTATGTTGAACGCCATGATGGTACCGCTGCAACTTGTGAAGATTTCGTCAAAGCGATGGAAGATGCAAATGGTGTCGATCTTGAACAGTTCCGCTTATGGTACAGCCAATCAGGTACACCAACGGTTACTGTTACGAGTAATTATGATTCGCAAGCTCAAACCTATACGTTAACAGTGGCACAATCAACAGAGCTAACTCAGGATCAAAAAGAGAAATTGCCGCTGCATATTCCATTTGATGTTGAGCTTTATTCCGCTACGGGTGATGTGATTGAGTTACAATGTAACGGCGAGCAAGTGTCAAATGTGCTGAATGTAACTCAAGCCAAGCAGAGCTTTGTATTTGAAGGGGTATCTGAGAAACCAGTACCATCATTGCTGCGAGAATTCTCTGCCCCTGTCAAACTTGAATACGACTATAGCGATGAAGAACTCACGTTCCTAATGGTTCATGCGCGCAATGAATTTGCACGATGGGATGCAGGTCAAATGCTATTGGCAAAGTACATTCGCAGCAATGTGAAGGTTGTTCAGGCTGGTGGTGAGGTTACTCTACCAAGCGAGGTTGTTGATGCATTCCGCGGTGTATTACTTAGTGATAGTTTAGAGCCTGCATTTATCGCTGAAATGCTATCGTTACCTAGCCATAATGAAGTTTCTGGTTGGTATAAGACAGTCGATGTTGATGCAGTCGCGACTGTACTTAACGCTATCAAGGTTCAGCTAGCGAGCACGCTACAAGACGAGTTTAGCGCCATCTACCACAGCTTGAATCAAAGCCAATATACGATTGATCATGCATCTATTGGTCAACGTGCATTACGAAATACCGCACTTATTTACTTAGCGTTAACTGACCAAGGCAACACATTGGTACAGGTGCAATATGCTCAAGCTAATAATATGACGGATACTATTGCTGCAATGTCGGCGGCGAATCAAGCTCAACTTGAATGCCGTGAAGCGCTAATGGCAGATTACAGCAACAAGTGGAAGCATGACGGGTTGGTGATGGATAAATGGTTTGCACTGCAAGGTAGTAACCCTGCGGCTAATGTTTTGGATGTGATTAAGCAAACAATGCAACACGAAGCGTTTAGTCTTAAGAACCCGAACCGTACGCGCAGTTTAGTCGGTTCTTTTCTTAACATGAATCCGGTTCATTTCCACGCGGCTGATGGTTCGGGCTATCGTTTTGCTGGTGAAATTCTTCGTGAGCTAAACAGTGTTAACCCGCAAGTTGCGTCACGCTTGATTGATCCATTACTCAAACTAGGTAAATATGATCAGCAGCGTCAAATCTTGATTAAAGCAGAACTAGAGCAACTCAAAGCGATGGATAATCTTGCAAAAGATTTGTTTGAAAAGGTATCTAAAGCACTCGAGTCATAATCGAAATTTATTAACGGCAATAAAGCAGTGACGTAGGGTCGCTGCTTTTCAATTTTTTAGCAGACACTGATAACGATGAATCATTATTATTTTTCACTTAATGTCTCGTACCAAGCGTTCCTTTCTCACTATAACGGGGTAGCCAGTAACATAATGGTCGTGACGGACAATGGCTTGCGCTTACAATTACCAGCAACAAGATTTCGTCCATTTCTGACTCAAATCGGGCTAAAAGGTCGGTTTTGCCTAATAACTGACCAAAATAATAAATTTGTTAAGTTGGAAGTTCTGTAACACGTTCGTTTCGCAGGAGTTTAATTAGAACTTCAATCACATTATCAAACATTCTATCTCTTATCCCCTGAAAATAGTTAACCTTTCATCAACACAATCGATACAATGAAACGGCATTGCTAAGATTAAGCGCTATGCTTACATCAACATATAGTGCTTGGTGAATCCCGATAAAATAGAATTCTAATAGTGGAGTGTGATTATGACCGCGCGTGAACCTCTAATGCCGGTTCTACTTGAAAAGGTATATAAACTGATTCAAGACAAACTCGAACTTGCTCAACGACCTCTGGTCACTCAACTCGCTCAACATCTGTTTAGCAACATTGCACATGATGATTTAATTGAGCGCAACGAATCCGATTTATATGGTGCTGTAGTCAGCCTTTGGCATCATGTAAATGATAAAAAACCTCAAGATATTTCAGTTAGAGTGTTTAATCCAACAGTCAGCAAGCAAGGTTGGCAATCAACACATACCATCGTAGAGATGGTGATACCAGACGGTCCGTTTTTGGTTGATTCAATTAAGATGGCGCTGACTCGACTTGATCTCGCTTCGCATTTGATGCTTCATGGTCCGACACAGATTAAACGTAATAAGCAAAATGAAATCGTAGGCATCAATAATGGCGAAGGTGATCTTCTTTCTTTGTTCCATATCGAAGTTGATCGCTTAAGTGATAAAGAAGCAATGACCTCGCTTAAAAACGAAGTCCTGTCGATGTTGACTGACACGCAACTTGTGGTAGCCGATTGGAAACCGATGGTCGATAAACTTAAATTAGTGACCGATCAGGTTGAAAAGCAGCAAGGGAAAGTTAAGATCGAACGGGATCATTATGAAGAAACGATCAAGTTTCTTCGTTGGCTAGGCGATCATAATTTTACCTTTATGGGTTATAAAGAATACGACTTGATCAACGAAAATGGTGAGATGGAACTAAAGCCTACTAGCGAGAAAGGTCTTGGTTTGTTTTCCGACCCTAAGCGTGTTCGACGAGTCAAATTATCGGAATTCCCTGATTCCGCTAGACTTGAAGCAGAAAAACCATTCCTTCTTATCGTGACAAAAGGTAACACGCCTTCTCGTATTCACCGTCCGGCATATACAGATTACATCGGCATCAAGACTTTTGATAAAGACGGCAAAGTGGTTGGCGAGCATCGGTTTACTGGTCTGTATACATCGGCTGTGTATAACCAAAGTGTTTCGGGTATTCCACTAGTTCGTGAAAAAGTAGAACGTATTCTAGAAGCAAGTAGTTATCGACAAGGCTCATATTCATACAAAGCCTTGCACAACATCTTGGAGAATTATCCTCGCGACGAATTGCTGCAAGCGCGTGAAGGGGAGCTACTGGAAATCGGCATGGGCGTTGTGCAAATGCAAGATCGTGACATGTTGCGATTGTTTGTGCGAAAAGACCCGTTTGGTCGTTTCTTTAGCTGCATGGTCTATGTGACGAAAGATCGATATAACACAGAGTTGCGTCGTCAAACCCAACGTATTCTTAAGCAGTATTTTGGGTGCGATCAAGAAGTAGAATTTACGACTTATTTTTCAGAAAGCCCACTGGCGAGAACTCACTACATCGTGCGGGTAGATAACAACAATATGGATGTGGACGTTAAAATAATTGAGCGAAACTTAGTTGAGGCTTCGTCAACTTGGGATGACCGCTTATCAGATGCGATAGTGGCAAATTTTGGCGAAAGCAAAGGGCTGCCACTGTCGAAAGAATATATGCGAGCATTTCCACGCTCATATAAGGAAGATGTATTACCGGGTTCAGCGGTTGCAGACATAGAACGCTTGGAATCGCTGAATGACGATAACAAGTTAGGTATGTTGTTTTACAGGCCGCAAGAGCTGGCGAGCGACTCAAAAGCAGTTCGTCTGAAACTTTATCATCGCGATGAGCCGATACACTTATCCGATGTGATGCCGATGCTAGAAAATCTAGGTTTACGAGTGATCGGTGAGTCACCATATGAGATCCGAAAAGCCAATGGTCGCGTTTACTGGATCTTAGATTTTTCAATGCTGCATAAGAGCGAGAAGAGTGTCGATCTTCGAGAAGCTCGAGATCGATTCCAGCAAGCTTTCTCCTCGATATGGCATGGGCAGATTGAAAGTGATGGTTTCAATAGATTGGTTCTTGGCGCCTCACTAACGGGGAGGGAAATATCCATTCTCCGTGCTTATGCTCGGTATATGCGCCAAGTCGGATTCCCGTTCAGTCAACAATATATTGAAGACACGTTAAATCACCACCCCGAACTCGCAAGTGATCTTGTGCTGCTGTTTAAGAAACGTTTTGACCCTAAATTACGCGGTAGTGAAAAAGGTCAGAATACCTTAATGACTAAAATCACCGATCAACTTGAGTATGTAGAGAGTCTCGATGACGATCGTATCATTCGACGTTATATGGAGATGATTACTGCAACCCTACGTACTAACTATTATCAGTTGGATCAAAACAAACAACCGAAACCTTGGTTGGCTCTAAAGCTTAAACCAAGTGATATTCCGGAAATACCTCAACCGGTACCGGTATTTGAGATCTTTGTTTACGCACCAGATATTGAAGGTGTTCACCTACGTGGTGGGAAAGTGGCCCGTGGCGGATTACGTTGGTCTGATAGGCAAGAAGATTTTCGAACTGAAATCCTAGGTTTAGTTAAAGCCCAACAGGTAAAAAACACCGTTATTGTACCAGTGGGTGCTAAAGGTGGTTTCGTCTGTAAACGTCAGCCAAATCTAACCTCTCGTGATGAAATCTTTGCAGAAGGTCAACGTTGTTATAAACGATTTATACGCGCTTTACTTGATGTATCAGATAACATTGTTGATGGAGAGGTGTCACCACCGAAAAATGTCGTACGCCATGATGCTGATGACCCATATCTTGTTGTTGCCGCAGATAAAGGGACTGCAACATTTTCAGACTTAGCTAACTCGGTCTCGGCAGAGTACAATTTTTGGCTTGGAGATGCTTTTGCATCTGGCGGCTCAAATGGTTATGACCATAAAGCAATGGGTATTACCGCCAAAGGTGGTTGGGAATCTGTTAAACGTCACTTCCGTGAAATGAATATTGATTGTCAAACGACCGACTTTACCTCGGTGGGTATTGGCGATATGGCAGGAGATGTGTTTGGCAATGGTATGTTGCTATCTAAACATACGTGTATGGTTGCAGCCTTTAACCACCTACATATCTTCATTGACCCAAATCCAAATGCTGCACAAAGTTGGCAGGAGCGTGAGCGTCTGTTTAATCTTCCTCGATCGAGTTGGGAAGACTACAATGTCGAATTGATTTCTACTGGTGGTGGCGTATTTTCTCGCCGTGCTAAATCAATTGCTTTGACACCAGAAATACAAAAAATGCTGGGTACAAAGAAAGCATCACTCGCCCCGAACGATCTTATAAAGATGATCTTATCAATGAAAGTTGATCTTTTATGGAACGGTGGGATCGGTACCTATGTTAAAGCCTCAACAGAAACCCATACTGACGTAGGTGATCGTGCAAATGATGCACTTCGAATTGATGGAAGAGATCTAAAAGCAAAAGTAGTCGGTGAAGGCGGCAACTTAGGTATGACACAGTTGGGACGTATTGAATATGCATTGAGCGGTGGACGAGTTAATACCGATTTTGTCGACAATGTCGGTGGTGTTGATTGTTCAGATAACGAAGTGAATATTAAGATCTTTCTCAATAGTCTCGTAGCCAATGGGGATCTAACCGTTAAGCAACGAAACACAATTCTTGAATCGATGGAAGATGAAGTCGGTGAGATTGTTCTAAATGATGCTTATTGCCAAGCCGAATCGATTTCTGTTGCCGATTACCAAGGTGTTTCCTTAGTAAAAGAACAAATTCGATTTATTCATGCGATGGAAAAAGCAGGGTATCTAGATAGAGCCTTAGAGTACATCCCAGATGATGAAACCCTTGTCGAGCGTGAAAAACAAGGACTTGGTCTAACTCGTCCAGAGCTTTCAGTATTAGTTGCTTATGGAAAAATGGTACTGAAAGAAGAATTGGTAAATGACGATATCGCCAATGATGAATTTCATGCACAGCAACTTAAGAACTACTTCCCAAGCGCGTTACGACGTAACTATTCTAGTCAAATGAATACGCATCCTCTTCGTCATGAAATAATCGCGACTGCACTTGCCAATCAAATGGTCAATGAAATGGGGTGCAATTTTGTTACGCGTTTACAAGAAGAAACGGGGGCAAGCGTTGTCGATATCGCCAATGCATATGCCGCATCGCGAGAAATATTTGGTTTAGGGCAAATTTTGGAACAATTGAGAGAGTTAGATAATGTTGCTACAACCTCTGCTCAATATGACATGATGTTTTCAGTCCGCCGAACACTTCGTCGTCTGAGCCGTTGGATTCTGCGCAATCGCACGGGTAGGCAGTCGGTCACCGTATTAGTCGATCTTTATCAGCGCGATGTTGATCAAGTTAAAAGCTCATTAGATCAACTATTGGTGCCACTAGAGGTTGAAGATCATAATCAACAGGCTAAAGATTGGATTGAGCAGGGTATTAGTTCTGAATTAGCTAATTATATCGCTCGTTTATCAAGCTTGTACTCAGTACTGGATATATCAACAGTATCTAAAGAAAAGGGCACTAGTATTGAGAAAACGGCTCAACTCTACTTTAGTTTGGGCGATCGACTTTCACTCCATTGGTTCTTGAACCAAATTAATAATCAAGCAGTCGATAATCATTGGCAAGCTTTGGCTCGTGCAGCATTTAGAGAAGACTTAGATTGGCAACAACGTTTGTTAACTGCTCAAGTTTTAAGTTGTGGATGCCAGCCGGAAGAGATCGACGTAATTCAAGCTCTTGATGACTGGATAGAGAGCAACAATCTCTCGCTTCATCGTTGGGAAAGCATTTTGAATGAGTTCAAAGTGGGATCTGTGCATGAATTTGCAAAATTCTCTGTCGCGTTACGCGAATTGATGCTTTTAAATTTGAATTGTTCTGCAAATGAGTAAATAATAGCGCCCCGTTCATACGGGGCTTTTTACTATCGGAGGCAGAATGCTTTACCGTCTAGCCAGGACTGGCTTTTTCCAACTTGATGCTGAAAAGGCACATGATTTAGCAATTCAAAATTTCAAGCGCTTTAACGGCACTCCTCTTGATCTCTTCTATCGTCAACAACTTCCACATCGTCCAGTAGAATGCATGGGTATTACATTCCGTAATCCAGTCGGTCTTGCTGCTGGCATGGATAAAAATGGCGAGTGTATTGAAGCATTTGACGCAATGGGATTTGGTTTTGTCGAGGTTGGTACTGTAACTCCTCGTCCACAATCAGGGAATGACAAACCGCGTTTGTTCCGTTTGCTAGGAGCAGAAGGGATTATTAACCGAATGGGTTTCAACAATTTAGGTGTTGATAACTTGATTGATAATATTAAGAAAGCAAAATTTGATTGCATACTTGGTATTAATATCGGTAAAAATAAAGATACGCCAATTGAAAAGGGAACCGACGATTATTTAATCTGTATGGAGAAAGTGTATGAGTATGCTGGCTATATTGCAGTCAACATATCATCACCGAATACTCCTGGGTTACGAACTCTTCAATATGGTGAAGCATTAGATGAATTGTTAGCTGAACTTAAAGCAAAGCAATTAGAGTTAGAAGAGAAACATGGTAAGTATGTTCCTTTAACTTTAAAGATCGCGCCGGATCTTAGTGATGATGAAATCAGCCAGATTTGCCAATCTTTGATCAAGCATAATATTGATGGCGTTATTGCAACCAATACAACGTTAGATCGCGAAGTCGTGAAAGGGATGAAATATGCCAATGAAGCGGGTGGGTTAAGTGGTCGTCCTGTTCAACTTCGAAGTACGGAAGTTGTTCGTCTTTTATATAAAGAGCTCGGTGATGAACTACCAATTATTGGTGTAGGTGGTATCGATTCTTTTGTTTCCGCAAAAGAGAAGATGATGGCTGGCGCTAAGTTGGTTCAAGTCTATACAGGTTTTATTTACCACGGACCGGGCTTAGTAAAAGATATCGTTAAGAACATCTAATTACAGTGACATTGTCACTGATAGATAATTGACTAATCTATTGTATTTTAAAGAGGGAATGAGAATTCATTTCCTCTTTTTTTTTTGATCGTAGTGCATACACTTTCGCATAAAGAGGGAAAGGTAATTTTAATTGTTACCTATATTCACCTACAGAATGAGATTGGATTGATGCTTAAACCCAGCGACAAATGGACTTGGTACTATGACGATGCTAACCAGCATTTGATGCTGGATTTGGGCAACGACATGGTTTTCAAGACAAATCTGGCCAGAAAACTTATTGTAGAGTGCGCAGTGGGTATTAATGAATTCACTGTTGATGATGCATCTTCATTTCAAACCTATAAAGAGCAGATTTCACATCTTGAGTTATCTGAACCACGCCAAGCTGAGCTAGCGCTATATTGCGTGGCTGCAAAGAGATTCCACAAGCCAGTTCAACCAAAGAGCTGGTTTTTCGATATGTTATCCGACGGTTCGATATTGCCAACAGAAGGTGACTTCATTAGTTTGGAGAATACCCATGGAAATGGCGTCTTTATCGTATTAGAAGTAGGAGAGTGTGCTAGCTTGTGTGCGTCAATTAATTTGGACGAATTCAACTTGAATGGCAGTAAAGCTCTTCAATTTGGTCAAGCTATCAAAGTAATGCATGATCGGATGCAAATCATCAATCATCGTTTCCTTACTCAGCCTATGAGATTAGTAGGCTAACTTTACACTTTCGTTCCTTAATATTCATTTTCCACCGGCCTATGTGCCGGTTTTTTTTGCTTTTCATTCTATCCAGTCAAATGATTTGGTTCATATCCTATGTGATTTCTTCGACAAAATTGCGACAAATTAACTATTTTTTGTTCGATTGATTTCCAAAATATAATCCTGATAGACCAGTAAATTCCTCAATTAGCCCATTTCTGTAAGTAAATTACAGCAAATAAACTGGTTGGTATAGACCAAATTTCAAGTGAATAAGCATTCACTATCGCGGAGGCGCCCATTTATTAGCAGTATTGGTATCGAATCGATTTGGTCTGTTGTTCGTTGTGGATTGATGGTTTGATCGTCAAATGACAGGTTCTGATGGAGAAAATTGAGATTCAATTAACGAAATTTGACTAGGGTCAGGTATAATGCCGGGTCATTTATCAAGAACACTAGAGCACTATGCATCAATATCTTGCAGTAACTTCAAACGGGTTAGAGAACCTGTTAGTAGAAGAACTAACAAAACTAGGCATTGCCGACGCTAAGCCAGTACAGGCAGGGGTGAGGTTTAAAGCGACAAAAGAACAAATCTATCGCTGTTGTTTATGGAGCCGTCTGGCTTCTCGTTTTGTCCGTATCTTGTCTGAATTTACCTGTCAAAATGATATGGATCTTTATCTTGCGGCTTCGGCGGTGAACTGGGTTAATCAATTCCATAGCTCGAAGAAGTTTGTGGTTGATTTTAACGGCACCAACAACGAGATACGTAATAGCCAATACGGCGCAATGAAAGTGAAAGATGCAGTAGTAGATTGCTTCACTAATAAGAATCTTCCGCGTCCATCGATCAGTAAAGATCTTGCAGATCTTCGCGTTCACGTACGACTGCATAAAGATAAAGCGTTGCTAGGTATTGATATGGTTGGTGGCGGTTTGCATCAACGTGGTTATCGTGAGCAAGCGGGTATGGCACCATTGCGTGAAACCCTCGCTTCTGCGGTAATATTGCGCAGTACTTGGAATGAAACGCAGAACTTCTTAGACCCTATGTGTGGCTCAGGTACGCTTGTAATTGAAGCGGCTATGATGGCAGCAAATATCGCTCCTGGGCTTAAGCGTAAGGCGTGGGGCTTTGAAGTGCTTGAAGACTTTGACATTGAACTATGGACGGAGATTAAATCTGAAGCGTCCGTTCAAGCTCGTCGCGGCGTCAAAAAAGTTGACGCTAAATTCTTCGGTTTTGATAACGACGAACGCATTATTAAGACCGCGCGTGACAATGCCCGTCGTGCAGGTGTAGAAGAGCTAATTACATTTACTGTTGGTGATGCAGCGCAGCTTAAGCGCCCAGAGTCATTTGTAGATGGTGTGATTGTATCTAACCCGCCATACGGTGAACGTTTGGGCACGCACCCAGGTTTGATCGCGTTATACACAGCATTCGGCGCCCAGCTAAAGTCACAGTTTGGTGGTTGCCAAGCTTCTATTTTCTCTGCTTCTGATGAATTGCTTAGCTGTCTGCGCATGCGTGCTGACAAGCAGTTCAAATTGAACAATGGTGCGTTACCGTGTCACCAGAAAAACTATCAAATTTCTGAGCGTGTGGTAGAAGCTGTAGGTGACAGTGTCACTGAGGTGGTTATTGCGCCAGACTTTGCTAATCGTTTGAAAAAGAACATCGGTAAAATCGGTAAATGGGCACGCAAGGAAGAGTTAGATTGTTACCGTATTTATGACGCTGATTTGCCTGAATACAATGTTGCTATCGATATTTACCTTGATAACCTTGTTATTCAAGAATACGCAGCGCCGAAAGATGTTCCTGAAGAAAAGGCGAAACGTCGTTTAACGGATATTATTCGTGCCGCAATTCAAGTAACGGGTATTGAAGCCAATAAAGTTGTGTTGAAAACTCGTGAAAAGCAGAAAGGTCGTTCTCAGTATCAAAAACTGTCGCAACAGTCGCAAAAAATGCAAGTTACTGAATATGGCGTGCAGTTGATCGTTAACCTTCACGACTATTTAGATACAGGCTTGTTCTTAGATCACAAACTTACCCGTCGCCGTTTAGGTGAATTGGCAAAAGGGAAAGATTTTCTAAACCTTTTCGCTTATACCGGTTCAGCGACTGTGCATGCAGCTTGTGGTGGTGCGCGTTCGACAACTACTGTTGATATGTCTAATACGTATCTTGAGTGGGCGAAAGAGAACATGCAACTCAATGGTCAGATAGGGCGTCAGCATCAATATGTACAAGCTGACTGTCTGCAATGGTTAGAGAAAGCGACAGGCAGTTATGATTTAATCTTCATTGATCCGCCGACATTCTCAAATTCTAAACGGATGGAACAGAGCTTTGACGTTCAACGTGATCATATTCAGTTGATGCGCAATCTGAAAACACTGTTGGCGCCTGAAGGAACAATCGTATTTTCTAACAATAAGCGCCAGTTTAAAATGGATATGGAAGCCCTAAATGAATTGGGTTTGGATGCGAAGAATATTTCTTCACAGACATTGCCTTTGGATTTCTCGCGAAATAAAAATATCCATAACTGTTGGCTCATCACACATAAAGGTTAACGGAATAACTATTGATTATCTTATATAGCACGGAAGGGTGTCATCTCTGTGAGATGGCACTAGCTTTAACGCAACAATTAAACATTTCACTCCCAATCGAAGTGGTCGACATTGCTTTTAATGACGAGCTATTTTCTCGTTACGGCGTAACCATTCCCGTATTAGCATATGAGAAAAGCGAGTTGAATTGGCCCTTTGAATTGCATCAATTACAGGTTTGGTTAGAGAATAATGGCATTACTTACCATAAATAATGGTTTTTTAGGCTTCGGCGATCGAGAACTTTTGGATCACGTTGACTTTGCTTTGCAAGAAAATGAGCGGGTATGTCTCGTTGGACGCAACGGTGCAGGCAAATCAACATTGATGAAAGTGTTGACCGGCGACGTGATCATGGATGACGGCAAATTGACCATTACTCAAGATGTGGTAATTTCGCGCCTTGAACAAGATCCACCACGTAACGAAGAAGGGACCGTCTTCGATTATGTTTCAGCTGGTTTGGCTGAAGTTGGTGAACAGCTTAGGATCTATCAAGATCTGTTGGATCTTATTGGCGTTGACCCAAGTGAAAAAAACATCAACAAGTTATCCCGCGTTCAAGAGCAATTAGATCATCTAGGTGCATGGCGATTCGAAGACAGAATCAATAATGTTTTAGCGGCATTAATGCTGGACGGGCATACCAAGCTTACTGATTTATCGGGTGGTTGGCAGCGTAAAGCGGCACTAGCAAGAGCGCTGGTTCGTGATCCTGACGTTTTGTTGTTGGATGAACCAACAAACCACCTTGATGTGACTACAATTGAATGGTTAGAGGGCTTCCTAAAAGACTTTAGAGGCTCAATCATCTTTATCTCGCACGACCGTACATTTATCAAATCAATGGCAACTCGTATTGTCGATCTTGACCGCGGTAAATTGACTTCCTTCCCTGGCAACTATGATCAGTACTTGGTTGATAAAGAAGAAGCGCTGCGCGTCGAAGAGATGCAAAATGCAGAGTTTGACAAGAAACTTGCTCAAGAAGAAGTATGGATTCGTCAGGGTGTTAAAGCCCGCCGAACTCGTAATGAAGGCCGAGTTCGTTCACTTGAGAAGCTGCGTGAAGAACGCCAAGATCGTCGTGAAGTGCAGGGTAAAGTGAATCTACAGATTGATGATGCGAATCGCTCTGGCAAGATCATTTTCGAGGCTGAAAACCTGCATTATTCAATTGATGATCAAATCATCGTTTCCGATTTCTCGTTCAATATAATGCGCGGTGATAAAATCGCCCTTATCGGACCTAACGGATGTGGTAAGAGTACATTATTAAAGCTGTTGCTTGGTGATTTACAACCTTATTCTGGTCGTTTGCATTGTGGAACCAAGCTAGAAGTTGCTTACTTTGACCAATATCGTGAAGCACTGGATCCGGAAAAATCGGTAATTGATAATCTTGCTGATGGCAAACAAGAAGTGACGGTTAATGGACGCCAGCGCCATGCATTAAGTTATCTACAAGACTTTCTATTTGCTCCACATCGTTCACGTACGCCAGTTAAGGCGCTTTCTGGTGGTGAAAAAAACCGTTTGTTGCTAGCGCGACTTTTCCTTAGATCAAACAATTTATTGATACTTGATGAACCAACCAACGATTTAGATATCGAAACATTGGAACTTTTGGAAGAATTGCTTGCCAACTATCAGGGCACACTTTTGTTAGTGAGCCACGATCGTCAGTTTGTTGATAACACAGTGATGACCAGCTGGATCTTCGAAGGTAATGGAGTAATCGAAGAATTTGTTGGTGGTTACCATGATGCTCAGCAGCAGCGCACTCAAGTTAAGCAAACTCGTTCGCTTGAAAAACCAGCAAAAGAGAAAGCGGTAGTTGAGGTAACTCCCAATTCGGTACCCGTGAAATCAAAGCCGAAGAAGTTATCCTATAAACTACAACGCGAGCTCGAAGAGCTGCCAGCGAAACTAGAAGAGCTAGAATCACAGATTGATTCGCTGCAGGAGTTGGTCAATGCTGCTGATTTCTTTAATCAAGCCGTTGATAAAACTCAACCCGTATTAGATAAGCTTGCTGCGGCAGAGCAGGAGCTTGAAGTTGCCTTCGAACGCTGGGAAGAGCTAGAAGCAACACAACAGGAAAGTTAATGTTTTTATGAGAAGTAACCTATTTAAATTATCGGCTGTTGCAGCAACAATCGTTGCCTCGTTTGGCGCGAATGCTGCGCTTTATAATGTGTATGAGTACCTTCCAGCAGATACTCAGGCTAAAACATATGGTGTGGCTATTCAGCCATCTACTGCGGATTGTTGGGGAGCGATTGACTGTTCAACCACGCACACAACAGATGAAAAAATTGCATTCGAAGAACAGCGCTACAATCAGGGCTTCGACTACCGTGATGAAGCACCTTTTCGATATACTGCGGGTTTTGACTATCTTGAAGATAACCTTACAGGTTTCGATAGTTATTGTAATAACTATCTTAAGTATAATGAAACTGCATGTGACAGCTGGGCTAGTGAGCAATTTACAAACGGTTATGAGCAAGAGCTAAATGGTATCAACAATTCGCTAGCTTATATCGAAAGCAATGCTGATCGTGTTTATAGTGCTAAAAACAACGTTATAGTCAATAGCTTCGCTAGTGCTTCTGGTGACGCAATGGGTACATATTACGACGGTGATTTGGCGAAGCGCAGTATCGCTTATGAGGGGGGCACCTTATTCGATACTACTGGTTATACCCAAAGCAAAGTTTGGTCGAAAGATGGCACTTATTCAGTTGGTAGTGTAGGTAAACTTTATTCTGGAAATGATTACACGTCCAATGCGGTAATTTGGGACGGTACGAGTATACATAAAGTTATTGGCAATGACAGCACCGCTTCAGGTCGCTCCATCGCTCAAGGTAGTGCCCGTGACATCGCCAAAGTTTTAAGTACGGTTTACGCGGTTGGATATAGTTCAGATGGCGATCGACGACCAGTAGCCTCAGTGTTTCTTCTAGATGGTACAAAGAAATTAGTGACGTCATATTCTGATTCCGCATATCTAAATTCACTATTTACTCATATCAATAGCAATGGTATTGCCATTGGCGAGCGTAAACATGCGACGGGTGTGGATGGTTCTTTAGCTAACCAATTGTTCTACATCACTGATCCTGCAAACCCTAACGGTACTGTTCATGATTTCTCTGGTGGGATCTTTTTCAGTGGCGCTAACGGTAAAGCCGGCGCGATCAACGATCACAACGAAGTTGTAGGTCAAATTGATTATCAAAAGCACAATGAAATTGGCGGTGGTCCACGAGCTAAACGTGCATTTGTTACTACAATCGGGAATGTTTCAACTTCGCCACTTAAAGGTCAATCGCGTTATCTTGACGACTTGACTATGGGCTCGAACGCTGGTGCTCTAGCTACAAATAATCAATATCGTATTATTGACGCTACCGATATTAATGATGCCGGAGTTATTTCGGGAACGGCCTATTTTTGTTCTTCTGGCTATGATTCAGAATCTATAAATTCAACATGCAATGGCGGAACACCAGGTGTTGAAAAGATAGTTGCTGTTAAATTAGTTCCAATTCAAGGGGCTACGAGCAGCGACATTCAAACGAGACCGGTTGATGTGACGAAAATTGACCGTCAAGGCGGTTCACTAGGGTGGTTGGCATTAAGTCTGTTAGCTCTGTTAGGTTTTAGACGCAAGCAATAGATAAAATTGTAAACTAAGGCACGGGCTCACAGTTTTGAGTCCGTGCCTTTTTTTTTGCTTGAGAAAGGAGGATTTTTGTTCGATTCTTTAATGGTGGAGTAATAAAAGCGCCACACTTATTTAATAGTAGTACTTAGATACACCCGTATTGTATGAGGACGACACTATGAAGAGACAAAAGCGTGACCGCCTAGAACGAGCTCAATCTCAAGGTTATAAAGCTGGGATAAATGGACGCTCAACAGAGGCTTGCCCATATCAACAGATGGACGTTCGTTCATATTGGCTTGGTGGTTGGCGTGATGCCAGAGAAGAAAAATCTTCTGGTTTGTATAAGTAATTTATTCTCTTCACATACAGCATAAGGAATGAGCCCCGTAAGGGGCTCTACAACAATAAGCTGACGCACTATAACTAAAAGTCTTGGTAAAAAATAAACGACTCCTGTGAGTCGCTTATAAATATTATTACTGATTAAAATGAAGATGTATCTTGGAAAAGACCAACTTTCAAATCTTTTGCTACATAGATTTCTTTACCATCTACAAGTACTCGACCATCAGCCAAGCCCATAACCAACCTACGGTTAACTACACGCTTCATATGAATTTCATAGGTAACTTTTTTAGCGGTAGGTAGAATTTGACCAGTAAATTTTACTTCGCCTACACCTAGTGCGCGACCTTTACCTTTGCCACCAACCCAGCCTAAGAAAAAGCCAACAAGTTGCCACATTGCGTCTAAGCCTAAACAACCAGGCATTACAGGGTCACCTGGGAAGTGGCAGTCAAAAAACCACAAATCAGGAGTAATATCCAATTCAGCCACAACCAGACCTTTACCAAAATCGCCTTCAGTTTCAGACATCTTAGAAATACGATCCATCATCAGCATATTAGGTGCTGGAAGTTGAGGATATCCTTCGCCAAATAATTTACCTTGGCTAGAAGCGATAAGATCGTCGCGATTATATGATTCACGTTTGTTTTGCATTAATCAATTACTCCAATTTTTGATAGCTGCATATTAGAGAACAGCTGTTGACCAAACAAGTCCGATGAGTGCTAGTTGAACCAGTTCCTCAACCTTTCTATTAAAGGTTCGCGCTGTTCATGTCTTTCAAAGTTTTCAATACGTTCTGCTATCTTACTAATAACGCTAGTGTCATCATCACCACGGAATGGTTTACCCATAATGATTGGAATTGCTTGGTCTACGGTTTCGACAGACCATATATGAAATTCATTGTTCTTAATGCTTTCAACCACATCTTTGTGAAGCGCAAGATGTTTTAAGTTTGTTTTGGGTAATATAACACCTTGTTTTCCAGTAAAACCTTGGTGTTTGCAGACGTGATAGAATCCTTCTATCTTTTCATTCAGCCCGCCCACAGCTTGAATTCGACCAAACTGATCAACGGCACCAGTGACTGCAATCTGCTGGTTAATAGGGTATTCGGATAGAGCACTCACAAATGAACACAGTTCCGCCAACGTTGCGCTATCACCATCAACTTCGCAGTAAGACTGTTCAAAAACGACCGATGCAGAGTAAGGTAAAGGCTCATCTAGTTTCAAAGCACTGGCAACGAAGGCCTGCATAATCATCATGCCTTTCGCGTGAAGATTACCACCAAGTTCGGCTTTACGTTCCACATCAGAAATATCACCATCGCCAAAATGGATAACACATGAGATTCGCGCAGGTTCACCATAACATTGAGGGTGTCCCGAGACTTCAATTACTGTTAAGCCGTTCACCTGACCGACA
This sequence comes from Vibrio kasasachensis, assembly GCF_050337565.1. Classification (NCBI taxonomy): domain Bacteria; kingdom Pseudomonadati; phylum Pseudomonadota; class Gammaproteobacteria; order Vibrionales; family Vibrionaceae; genus Vibrio; species Vibrio kasasachensis. The sequence goes on from NZ_JAKJTB010000012.1 coordinate 126,133, forward strand.
CACTCACCTTGAGTTTCGATGATCACCTGACCATCAAGGATATCTGAGCGAGCACGCTCAGGTAAGTAAGCTTCTCGATAGTGTTTGGCTTCAAGCGCTGCATCAATGTCGTTATCAGTTAGTTCAGACTGATTAGAAAATGTCGCAGCTTCGTGGAAGAGAGACAAATACCACATAATATCTAATGGCATATAGCGTTGGTCTTCGGTTTGACGAGCGCCGGCAACCATTAATCGATGTACAGCTGCAGGAGTTAATCTCGGAAGATCGTTGCAATCAGCAATCCAATTCAAGTGCCCTAAATAGCATTCAATTGTTTGCGAGTTTAACGCAAGTTCTAACTCGACCTCGCTATATAAAGCAAAGCCAGAATATATTTCAGAATCTAGGTACTCAAATTCAGCTATCTGTTCACGATCACCAACCAATATTACTTTCACATTTGTTTGATAGATTGGCTCATCAGCGGCTAAGCGGGCAGGGTTGGCATTGATTGGACTGGCATAACCGGTAAGAAGAGCCGCCTTAAGCATAAGCCAACCAGCTGGATTCGCGAGCAATGCTGTGACGGGTAAAACGATAAAACCTTGATGCGCTTTTTCTAATAATGCTTGTCGGCGCTGTATAACATTTCTATCTTTATCAACGTTGTATGTGCCAAACAACACTTTAGTGTCGATAGATTCAGTTGTTGCCACAACTGAATGGCTAGATTTGAGTTCAACCACTTGCTTAATGTGTCCGCGATAAAAGGCATTGTCGGGTGCGTTTAAGACAAGCAGATGATTTATACCTTTTAATGACGCGAATGTTTCAATTGTTTTGGTTAGGCGGGGCTGAGCTATAGAAAAATCAACGCAGGGCAGAGTATTGATTCTATTGATGGCTTGATCGTATTCATTATATTGCGGCGTAACGGCTTGCCATTGTTCCTGGATCATTCGAGACATTCATTTGTACAAAAAGGTGACAAATTATATAGGAAAATTGCGTTGGCTTATACCTTATATATCAAATTCATTACTACCTGATACTCGATCTAAGTCGAGATTTAAATCGTTGCGGATTGTCAATTATTCTCGTTTGGGTTACGCTGTCACTAGGATGTTAACGGGTTATAATCAAATGAAATATCAACAGCTTGAAAACTTAGAATGTGGTTGGAAGTGGAAATATCTGATTAAAAAATGGAAAGAAGGCGATAAAATCACTCGCCATATTGATAGCAGTGAAGATAAATTTGCTGTTGACCAGTTATGCCAGCTTGAGCACGAGCCTACAAAAGTTCTTGAATGGATCGAAGAAAATATGGCTTTGGAGCTTGATAATAAGCTTAAGCAAGCTATTCGCGCGAAGAGAAAACGCCATTTCAACGCAGAACAAATACACACCAAAAAGAAATCGATTGATTTAGATTACCGCGTTTGGGAAAAGTTATCATATCGAGCGAATGAACTTGGTTGTACATTGTCTGATGCCATTGAATATTTATTATCAGAAGCATCGCGAAGTGAAAAGGCGTCTAAAACCGTATCAAGCCTAAAAGAAGATTTGAGCAAATTGTTGTCTGATTAAGGATGAGAGAAAATGCTTTATGTAATTATCATTGCGGCACTGGTTATTTTTTGGTTAGTAGCAGTTGACAGACCGGTATTGAAGGTCTGTTTTAAGCAAGGGCATATAGTTAAAACCAAAGGACATTTCCCAGCGAAGTTTCAACACAATTTGCTCGAAATTGGTGATCAGACGCCATTTGATGGTGAAATTAAAGTGTACCAATTAAGAGCTGGACCAAAGTTAGTATTCTCAAAACAAGTACCGAAAAAAATTCAGCAGCGCATTCGTAATATCTTTCCACATCAAGGCTTTAAGTCTAAATCAGGTAAGAAGGCGAGTTAGCGAACAAATTAGTTACAGGAAAATTCACCGTCGTTCTCAGCTAATGGAGTTACATTCCGTATTAGATAGACTAGCCATTATGTTAAATACGGAGGTGCTCGATGAGACTGCTGATATTTCCCTCTATAATTCCTTCCAATAGCGGAAAACTGAACGTTAAAACACTCGCATTGATAAGACGCGATACTGGTCTTCTCGGGTTCTGTGACGCTTATATTTATACGTAACAAAGTAAAAAGACGCTGATTCAAACTGTGTAGAGCCTCAAGGGAAGCTAGGACGCTCAATAGTCGATTTAGTTACACAGTGCCAGAAAAGATGATTCGGATACACATATCACGATAAAACCGGATTAGTTTGATTTGAGTGACGCGGTAACAGTTTGCTCGGTAGAAAAATTGTAATTCTCTGGGATTGAACAGCAATAATTAATGCCAATCAAAGCAACTGAGTTGTTCAATGCTTTTTGTTTTACAGAGAAGGTAGAAGATCCGTGAGTCGAAATAAACCTGGAATACTTAGATGAATGTAGCCGACATATTTCAACTTATTGCTAGGCTGTCACGCTGACCGCAACGATGAACCAAGCATCAAAGCACAGTTTAACTGGTCGGTATTTCAATGAGTTGCAGCCAGTTGGTACTGGTGGTTTCAAGCCCTGTAAAAGCATCATCACAGTGCGCATTATGCTTCGTTAAGTTAAATGCAACGTGCAGCATAATAATTTTTCAAATTTTAAACTCTCTCACTTTTGAAAGAGATAATCATGAAGTATCACGAAATGACTAAAAATTTCATTTTTCGTGAGTTTGAATGCGGTATGTCCATTGACGAGACAGCAAAACTTTGTTTTAAAAGCGTGAGGACTGTCAAGGAATGGGACAAAGGAAAAGAGATACCTAAAGAATGTAAGCGGCTAATGCGCAATCAAACCCGCCTAGAGCTTTCAAATAGTGATGAGTGGAAAGGATTTCGCATGAACAATCAAAAATTAGAACTGCCTACTGGGCAAAGAGTATCACCGCAAGAGATTCTAGCTGGTATCGGTCTATTACATATTGGGTCAGAATTAGAGTTAAAAACTAGCGTTAAAATACTTAAGTATGCGAGATCTATTGCAAAACTAATAGACTGAAACAAATGGCTCTTGTATAGAGCCATTTTGAAAAATTCTTAATTGCCGAGTGAATTTTAACCAACGATTGAAGGGTCTTTGTATTTACGAATAAAAATGTAATTTGTACTGCCACACCAAATGATTGGCTTACCTTCACCATCTCCACTAAAGTAACAGTTTCCGGCTACCAATACGTGTGCACCGAGAAGATCGTCTAAATCGTCAATCTCAAATATATCTTTAAACTCTTCGGCAATATCTTCGAATATTGAAATCGAAGCTGACATATATTCAGAGCTAGAGTTCAACCAAATTTTACCATCCCTCGTTTCTCCAACTGAAGCAATTGGTCCCCAGTAAAAATTAGTTTTTTCATGGTGCGCCTCTTTAGTTATTTGATCAAATCCAATAACTATGTCTCTGACATGACCGCTTAGCATTGCTTCATCGCTATTCTTGTAGAAAACTATATTACTATTTGAGTTCCTAAAGTTTTTACTCTTTACTAATCGATGCAATATTCGACGCAGTGTGAATTGCTGGGAAGAACGACGGGTTCTATCTTTTAGAACATAACGTTTGCCACCTTGACCTAATCCAGCTAACGGGTTTCTCGGTACTTCTGGAACATCTATAGCACCGCCTTGTTCTTGATCTAAGCGGACAATGATATCATCTCCACTCTCAACTTCATCTACAGACTCTGTTGCATCATCCCGATGTTCATCTGATGCAATATAGTTAATTTTGAGCGAGCATTCTGGGTCATGATGAGCGCAAAAGTGTGGAGGATGCCCATGACGACTTCCTCTTCGATACCATGCAAACTCCTCGCATTCTACACAAAGTAAGCTACGTCTCTTTAACTCTATCTCCTGTGGGTCTAGTTCACTAAACGTAGTGACTTCCCAAATCAAGTTGTCCAGTGTGCATTTCGCAAAATCCATAGCACTCTCCTATGTAAATAGTACTAACAATCAATAACTTCAATAGGGATACTATATTGATTGCTATGCAATTTGTATAACACTTGGTAACGCAGCCGTCATAAATATAAAACTAATAACCGATATTGTGAGGTAGGTACGATTAGACTTTTACCCCGTATTACTTTTCGGGATACCAAGAAAATTACGACCAGGCAATACTCACTATCGTACTCAACTGCGCCAGCTCGAATCACCGCTTCGCTATAGATTGCGACAAGCTTGTTTCGAGTCGCTCAAACAATATTGCTTGGTCTACATTTTCAATCAGTTTTGCAGGTTCAAAGAATAAAATTTTTAGGTCAGATAAAGAAAAGCCGAACCTAAATTAAAAGGTTCGGCATGTCGCTCTCAATAATAGCAAGCGAAGGAACCAGCACTCATCTTGGGAATTTACGCTGGTAGTTGTGTGCGAGAACAACACTGCTGATAGTAACTGTGTTGAGATCATTTTTCATAGATCAAATAAGGAATTTGGAATTTCCTCGAAACCCAAGTATGGGATTAGTATGCGCCTCGAAAAGCTTTTTAGAAGCATTCCACAGTTAGCCTTTACAAGGATATAAAAAGTCCAAAACCTATGGAGTTTTTATGAATCACAGAAATATGACTAATAACTTTATCTTCAGAGAACTAGAGTGTGGTCTTAATGTTGTCGAGACGGCTAATCTCTGCTTTAAAACGAGAAAAACAATTGAAGCTTGGGACCGTGGTAAAGAAATTCCCCCTGAGTGTAAAAGACTAATGAGACTATCACAGAATCGGGAACTAAGTGTTTCAGATGATTGGAAGGGTTTCCGAATGTCAAAAGACCAATTAGAAATCCCAACTGGTCAGCTTGTATTGCCTCAACAGATTGTAACGGGAATTGCATTGTTAGATATTCAATCTGAACTCGAGATAGTGACTACGTCAAAGTTGCTTAAATATGCGAGGATTTTAGCTCCGCACTTTAACTGCTAGTATGTTGCCTAATGCCTCGTGCTTTTTCTTTGTATCGAGAATCGATTGTGCCCATTGAATGAAGCCTTCCTACTAACCTTGATGTAATACTGGATTCCAAAGCGTACCGCTTATCTTTAATCGAATGCCACAAAACAAACTCTTCGGATAGTTTTAAATGTTGTTCATTTCTAACTTGAAGAGAACCTTCTTTCACAATTACACCAGTAATCAATTTTGACTGGTTTGTGCTGTATAGTTTCGTTTTTGTTGGATGCATTATATGGTCGTGCTTCGAAATAACTTTGGATACTATAGATTTAAAAAGTTTGTTTACAGCATCTCCTGAGAACGTTAAATCATCGACATAAACTGTCATTTTAACCCCATGCTTCAAGGATAAACTATTTAGTTCGTTAAACATGCGTACGTTTGCCCAATAGGCTAACGGCATACTGATTCTACTTCCTGTAGGCAAGCATTTATGACATGTGCATAAGTCAGCTAGAAATTCTGACACGTCCGGTGAGCATTTCATTACACCCATAAAAAATGAAAAGATCATTTTCCAATTGGTAGATGGAAAAAAAGACTTAATATCGGTTGCCATTAGTTTAGTTGCGTCAACATGGGCGTATGCATTCGAAACGTTGGAATGTCCTTTTTTTCCAGAATGAAGATAAGATGGGGTTTGAATGCGAGATAATAGGCTAGCGATTCTTGTATGAACTATATCTAGCTCCCTATTAGGTTTTTGTATTTTCCGCTCTTTATCTAGAAACTCAGAATAGTTCCCTTCATCTAATCGAAGAGGAGTAAGTTGGGCTAACGATGTATTCAAACGCTTGGCTAACAACTTCTTGCTTCTTAGTTTATAAAAAGGGGAGTCTTGTAAGTTATATGATTTGTTTCTAACGTCTAACTTAAGCTTTGATTTTCGAGTCATCTTTGTTTGAAATCCATTCAAATATAGAGAGCGCTTTACCTGCAAACAGTTTTCTTAATTTATTAGAATTCTTTCCCTTCTGCGGGCTGAGGCTATCTGAAAAGAAAACTAAAGATGAAACAGGGATATCGAAAGCAGTTGAATATTTAATTAAGGTATCTTTTGTAATTGGTGTCGAACCTGATTCAATTGCGATGAGTTGCTCTTTGGAAATATTTAAAATTTCTGCGACTTCACACCGAGATAGCTCATGGTATTGCCTTATTAGCCGTAAAGCCTTAGCTATCATATTAAAGTCCTTTTTTATGGTTGAAACTAGGGAAAGCACATTACTCACCGCCTTCTAAAAATTCAACAACTGAACAAATTAAATTGCCTAATCTTACGATTCGCCAAAACCATTTATACAATCTCGTTTTTAGAGTTTGTTTTTCTTGCGCTTGTTGGTCAGTATTTACACTATCGATCTTCATCGTCTTTTCCTTATACCCCAAGATCAGAAACTTAAGTTTCTTACAAACCTTGAGTTCGCCCTATAAGGAAGGGATTAACCAACACAAGTTCCCGTTCCACGCAACTTTGGTCGCCCAAAGTTGCGAATTCCCATCATGTCCATGTCATGCTATTACTGGTGCCTGCTGTACAGAGCTGTGCAATGCGACGGGGCATGGGGGGTAAAAAGTAGAAAGTATTACTTTCCGCGAGTACCGAAGCACTCAATTGATGGCGATTTTATCCCAGCACATAAATACATCCTCAATTTATCTATGATTGATATATTAGTCAATGCTCATAGTTATTGATTGCGTATAAATAACTACTTTTTTTTAATCTTTGTGTGTTTGCTATTCAATTCGTTAGGAATTTACCCCCGTAATACAGAACGGGGGTCGAGCCTCTGCCCACCATCTGCGCTCCGCCGTGCGAGCCCTCCGGCATAAGCGCACATACTGAGCAATATGCTTCAACCATTTCGTTCTCATTATCTTTTCTATGCTCTGTTCGTGTATTGGTCGTTGATTCTGGCAGGAAGGTGGCTTGTGCTTGAAACGCTTTGACTGCTATCAGTGAGTGGCACAAAGCACGCGGTGAGGGTGTACTAAACTCTACACTCGTTGATAGTGTATTTGTGTATGCAGTAGCGTTACCCGCATCTGTGTGGTGAGTGTGGTTGATTCTGTCCCTGCGGGGCTTAGACGTGCTCGATAAAGAGCACAACGCTCAATGTGCGTTTGGTGGTCTTTTCTGACTCAGAGCGAAACAAAAAGCCGAGCAAAGGAATATCTCCCAAGATAGGCACTTTGATGTTTACCTTCTGGCTATCTTTCGCGGTCATACCGCCTAATGCAATTGTTTGCCCAGATTGAACAATCAGGGTGGTGTCGACTTGTCGCTTTGACGTGACAATGTCACTCGCCTCAATAGATTTATCTACACGGCTAAGTTCTTGTCGTATCTTGAGTTGTATCATCCCGTTTCGACCGATGAAGGGCTTCACATATAACGAAAGTCCCACGTCCTTACGTTCAATGGTTTGGAAGGGTTTGTCACTTGAATCGCCTTCGGTTGTATAGCTGCCTGTGATGAACGGCAGCTCCTGGCCAACTGATATGAGTCCTTCTTTTCCATGCATAATGGTGAGTTCTGGTTGGCTGAGTAGTTCGGTTGTATCGTTTGACTCAATAAAGCGCACGAAAGCACTGAAATCATTCGAGCGAATACTGGCGTTTGGTGTGAGTGGCATAAACCCCGCAACCGAACCTTGAAAGGCGGCTTGAAGTGCTCCGGCTCCGGCTTTCATATCAACAGTCAAATCACGCAAGCTTCCATCCATTGTTTCAACAATAGCGGCGCGAACCTTAATTTGTTGCTGTGGTTGGTCAATGGTACTGAGTAACTGTTTAACATTTTGCTGCATGGATTGAGGTGCTGTGACCATTAATGCAGAGCCAGCAATGATGCTCGATACTGCGGTGACGTCCGGCACATCGAGTAAAGAAGATTGCACCTTAAGTGATTGCTGCAATGGTTCGAGTAGTTCGTTGGCAGTGAGGTGTGAAAGGCTATAAGTACGAGTCACAATGTTGTTTCCGGCTTTAAGTTTGTTGCGTGGCTGAACTCGTATCACGTTGTCGCTTTCTACATACACAAGGTTATGCGCGCGCATCACACTAAACCAAACATCTCGATAGTTATCAGCGTAACCGACTTGGTAAACCTTAACGGAGTCATTAATTTCTGGATCTACAATGATCGTTTTTTGGAATATTTCAGACGAGACGATAAAGAACTCGTCTAGCGTCTTGCCACTTAAGTTGGCGTTGTATTCTCCAAACGCTGAAAATGATGCGAGTAGGGTGAGTATTAATATTCTCATCGGTGTAATCCTCCTTGATTAAGTTCGCTGTTATTGCCACTCCTTGACTGTGAACGTTCGCGTTCTGGAGAGTGGAAAGGGTCGAAAAAACCGTATCGAGCTATGGTTTGACACGATTGGTTTTCAACGGCGTAGACGGTATTTTGCTGAGTAAAACATTTGCAGGATTTAGCGGTGGCAACACAAGTGAGTTCTGGGTAATCGAGGGCTTGCGCCGTTAAGCTGTCATAGATTGGTGAACTGAAAGGCAAAAACTCTGAGCGCGGTATAAAGTTGCTTAGATAATCAACATCGGAGCCGGCCACATGTATTTGCTCTGTCTTGGTATAGCGGTTTGATTGCGTTGGGGCAGCGTTTTGTGTTGCAGGTTCATCGTTGGCTTTCGGGTCTTGGTCAATAAAGGATTTACCTATCATGGTATGAAAGAGGATCAAGTAAATGCACAGTGCAATGACACCGACGGCCAATAGCAATTTGAACAACAGTTTTTTAAGCAGCGGATTAAATTTGACGTTGTGGGTATGCTTAATTGAACTGAGATAAACCCCATGATATTTGCTGTCGCGTTTTACCGTTTCACTGCCTACTTTTTTAAGATCAGATTTTGATTCTGGATTGAATAGCTTGTTGTGTTGATAACGGTTGATGAAGTCACGACCGAAAAACTCAATATGGGTATAGCTTTGGATACGTCGACGGATGAATTGATCAACGTCTTTGAAATCTTGGGAAATATAAACAAGGTCTTGACCACTGTGGCGGTGTGTTGCGACGAACTCAATATGGGGCGGTACTTTGGCAGCTGATGGGCGAATGGGAAAAAGGTTTTGCACCTCATCAGCTAGGATAACGGAACCCGCGGGCAGTTCATGAATTTTCAAATGGTTGCCGAACTGCATCCATGAGAGGTTCATCTCTTTAATGTCATCATAGGTGAGGTCGGATTCGTCTTTACCCAGTATGGTAAGTGCTTCGCTGTATACTTCAAGGCGCTTGGGGGAAGCGAGTTTCTTAAACCACTTAAGCCATAATGCCATTGGTTCGTGTTGGGCGTATTTAGCAGCAAGGTAAGGGAAGTCGTCCAGTTCTGCCAAACGTCCTTCATCATCAATTTGTTCAAGTTTCTTTTGAAGGGCTTTGTTGTTTAAGTTTTCTAGCCAATATTCGCCATAAAGAAAGCCTTGAAAACTGTCACACACCTCATAGTCAAACAATACACAGCGAATACCATGATAGTAAACGGGACGCCCCGCGAAATTGTCGTTTTCAATAATGAACTTAACAGCATTCAGGGTTTTTCCAGTCCCCATGCCGCCAGAGAAACCATGTAGCATGACAAAGCCCTATAGGTTGCTTGGATTAGATGGTCGACGCCATGATGGTCGATACCCTGTGGTTTTAAACAGTCCTGATAATGTAAAAGAAAAAACGAGACAGGTTAGAAAGGCGTTGACTGCTTCGGGGAATCCACTGATAGCGACAATCGAGGCAAGGTCGGACGGTAAGCCATTTAAATTGGCTTGGATAAAATCGACAAATTTATCCAGAGCAAAACTTATCCCTGTATAAGCAACCAGACTAAAGCCCACAGATACAGCTGTATAAGAAACAAGTCCACGAACAATCGTCGGTATCATTGGTACAACGATGGCGGCTAGAAAGGTAATAAAGTAGGGCATTACATGACTCCTTGATGTCTTCCAATTACGTAAAGTCCACTTAGCCAACCAAGGGCAACAACCAGAGGTGCAAGCCATCCAATAAACGTACAAAATGGTCCGTAATCGACAGAGAAAACCTCGGCATTTCCGGTCATAGGGTTGGTGTAACTGGCATCAATAGGCGCAGGGCATGTACCTTCAACTTTGATACCGTTATCTAAGTATCGAGTGTCGATTTTGGATAAGTCGACAACTTCTTCCTGAACGATGGCGGCTTCGTTATCAATTGCATCAAATTGGGTTTTAAGTGCAGATTCGAGATCAGTTATATGGTCCGTGACACAATGATTTTCGTATTGGATTTTGGCTTGCATACATAAGATTAAATCGCCTTCGCATTCAAATGTATTGGGCGCAGATGTATCGCAATTGTAGTTAGCGACTGGAGTAGAGCAATCTTCGGTTTCAGGATTACATTCACCTGACCCTGAACCGTTACCATCACCAATGATAACGCTACCACCACTGAAAGTTTTGGTGTTGAGTTTTTTAAGTTCACCAAGCATGTGTTTTTGGTAAGTCGTCATTTTGCCTACACCATCCGTTTGTGAATCTCGATTTCGCTCCAGTTCGTGAGTAATGTTCTCTAAGTGCTGATTTGAAATACTGATTTCACCGACAATGGCGTTATCACCTTTGCTCAATTCTGGATCTTGTTCTTTGGCGGTTGGGTCAGGATTGGGGACGGGATTAGGAGAAGTACCACCACCAGAACCACCACCGGATGAACCGTTGTTATATTCAGGTGAATCCGCCTCATGTGTGGGTAAGTAATCTTCCGGAGGGGCTTCACCTGTAGGGGGAGAGTCTGGGGAAATTTCGAACGGATGGTCAATATCGACAACACCTTTTTCTTCAGCGTTATAACTACATGCTTCACCAGTATAAAAGAGATCAAACTTGGTTCTCTCTACACCATCCTCCATCCAAGTAACCGCCATAGGATCGCTATTTTGTTGAAAGGTCATGCCACAGTTATTGGGGAAACAAGACTTTTTACCGACAAACGCATAAGGACCAAACAGGCTTTTGTAGAAAGTACCTTGGTTGGGACAGGTTGGTGGCGGGACTGTGCATTCAGTGTTTGGGTAGGTAGGGATTTCTTTGCCATCAGGACAAGTCCCTTGGTAATTATAAAGAGTCACGCTACCAGTCAACTTATAGCCATATTCAAATTTGCACCAATTAACTTCATAATGGTCAGCGCCTGGTCTGTATGACATGGCAAAACCTAGACAATCGTTCCCCCATATGGGACCTAAATTATTCCGCTCATATAATGCAACGCCATCTACCCAAACCCAACTACCTGAGGCGCAGACAAACGCGGAAACAAACGGTGTAAGACAAAGTAAAAGACGAATAAGTAATTTCATGGCGTTACCTATGCAGTAACCAAAAGCCAATCAGCATGGTGACGATGGTGTAAGATTCGAAAGTGATTTGCATACCGATACCTAGAAAATACAGGGGCGCAATGCCCCCATATTAGACGCGACGAATTACTTCGCGGCTGTTTTCAAACGGTTGTACACAGAGATGCCACCTGAGAACGCAAGGTATGCGCCACCAAGAGCAGCGGCTGCAACAACACCTGCTGCGACAACTTCCAATACTGCGGTCATATCCATAATTGATTTCCTTATTTCAGTTTTCTAAGTTCACGCCAGACAAAGCAGGTAGCCCAAAACACTAATGTGTAGGGAATGATTTCCTGAAATTGCGTTAGCGTCATGTATTGTGGTGTTAACTCATTGAGCAACACCGTTTCAAATCCTGTATTACAGGAATTATTTACTAGTGGCTCACTACAAACTAAGACGTACATGATTTACCTCGTAGAATGCCAATAGATAAATCCACTAAGACACAGCAAGCCCAACACCGACCATTTCACGATAGGCATGATGATATATAAGGGTTGCAGTGCTTCCATGACTAAGCCTTAGCCGACAGCGAGTTGGTAAAGTGCTTTTTGACTTGGTCATCTTGAGGCACAATTTCAGTGACCAATACTTCCAATGGATCATCTGGGTTTGAGCCGAACTTCAATTCGTATTCGGTGTTCGGGACGAACGCACGAGTTTCAATTAGTTGTTTGGCGTAATTGATGCTGACTTTAAGCGGTTGTTTATTGAAAGGGATTTCAGTGTTTAACCCCAATCCGTATTGTTCAAACTTTTCAACTTTGACCGTCTCAACGGGTCGAAGAACACTAATTTCAGCCATTTCTTGACCCGATTTCGGGAAACGCTTTACGACAATACCTGTGATAATAGCCATTACCTTGACTCCATAATTGTTTGCATAAGGGTTTGATATGAATCGGGTACGCCAATTCCGGCAAAGTCAGCCCGACGATGTTTGTGCGGAATAAGCATGCCAAATGATTCACCGAGGTCGCCCTCAGTCATGGCTACGATTTCCGCGAGAGCAACACCACACTGGCGACGAACCCATGCGATGCGAGCAAAAAACTCAAGACCTTGAGCCTTTTTCTGTTTTGAAAATTTGATTGGTGGTGCAGCTTCGATACTTGCGGCAAAGTCACACAAACCAGAGAATGAAGAAGCAGGCGAGGCGAGGTAATCAATGTCGACTTTCTTAAGTTCGACTTCGTTACGATACCAAACCACTTCTGAGTCGGTGATCTTGCGCTCTAATTTCTTGTTATAAACACGCCAGTACACGGTTGAAGAACGTGAACCAACGATGGTGGCTTCTTCTGATATTTCCCCAAATTCCGAGACACGTTTATGCGCAACCATTGTCGGACCACGACCACGTTCAGCAGTACGAAACGCGCCTTCGTAAAAACACATCTCTGCGTACTTGCAATCAAAGTTGCCAGTAAAGTCATCAACGGCTAAATCCAAACGGGCGAGGCGAGTGATACCTAGATAAACCGAGAGCCAACGATGCAGTTCAATAGCGGTGATGTGTTCAAACAATTTGGTACAACCCGTACCATTAATTTGCACAAAGACCGTGTCGTTGTTACCACCAATACCGATAAGACCGCATTCAGTTGTGCCAGTCATATCCCAAATAATCATCGAATCGTTGTAGCCATGAAGACCACGACCGCGCATTGGTGATAAGCGAAACTTGAATACTTTTTCCATAAACAGATCTAAACGTTCAGATAAAACTTTACGTACTTTGTTTTGATAAGACGTTATGGCACGTTCAATTGCTTCTGGTGTTAATGCGGTGGAATTGCGAAACTCGGGCATTTGGAGATTGATAAATTCTTGGTCATTCGACTTCTCTAAATGACGTAAGTCTCCGTAATTGAATGTAAAAGCTAAGTGGTCAATTTTGACCGGACGAATTTCATCGTGGAATATTTGCTTAGATGGCATGGAAAACCCCCTTAAGCAAAAGCTCTTGATAGTTTTCATCGGTGATTTCGACAAGTTGATACAAGTCGTGTCCGTAATGAATCGCCATATAAGAATGGAAATGTGTCGGTGAATTAAAGAATTGATGACCCCAAGGGAAATACACGTTGATGCCCACGCGAGGTTCGTTATCAAAATAGATGGTATCCATTAGTGATGACCTCGATTTTTTTCTGTTGAAGTAGCAGAGAAAGCGTAGGAATTGTGAGAGCATTCATCACAAGCATGAGACTTGGTGAAAACGTTACGGCATAACGGACAAAGGCGTTTACCAGTTCCAACATGAAACTGACTAGATTGAGTTGCCATTTTTCCCAGTTTTAATTTGGTAGTCATAGTCAATCAACCTCAACTGAAACAGTAACGATTTCGTAAGACTTTTTCTTAGCATCAAGCTGAGCGATAACTTCATTGATTGGTTCTGGATGGTCGATAAGAGTTTCAAAAAGAGTACGATCAACTAAAAATAACTTAGCGCCAGCTAATGACCACGCTGTCTGAATAGACTTTGCTTTTCCAAACCTCGAAAAATAGCGACGACCAGACGATGTTTGGATGATGATAGCTTGTGCTTGAGTAAAACCGTCTGCCATTGACATGGTAACCACCTTGAATTGGTTGGGCGACCACCAAGCCAGAGAGTCAAGGTCTACTAGCAAGATGGTCTAATACAAGAATTTCTGTAGTCATTTAAGTACAGAGAATTATGTACTGTCAATACAGCAAATTTTGTGTTTTGAGGCTATTATGAGTTCAGATATAGAAAGCGAGGTTTAAAGAAAATGTACACAAACAAGCTCATTGACGCCTATAAAGAGCAAATGAACTATGTTCAATACAAACAAATCGCTCACGATTTAGGTGTAAGCCCACAAATGATAACTGAGGTAAGAAAAGGACGGACTTATCTTAATGAAAATCAGATACTTAAATTGGCTGAAGCTGTCGGGGAAGATAAAGAAAAGGCATTGATTGGTTTAGCGCTTGATAAAGCTAAATCTTACGAAGCTCAGCAAGCTTGGGCAGCGATTGCAAAAAAGTTTAACGGGCTAGGATTATCAAGCATATCAATGGCTAGCGGCGCATTGGCATTGCTAATGTACACCCCAAAAGAAGCCCTAGCTCAGTGCGCATTATGTATATTATGTTAAATTGGGTGCTGAGAGACACGAGATCATAACTGCTCTTCTTTGTTTCCCCATCAGCCATTGAACATAATCGTATTTACCATAAAATCCTTAATAATCATATTTACTATCTTACGATATTAATTTGATTATTAAGGATCGTAACAATCAAATTGAAAAAGAACGTTCACTTTATTTAAAAAGTAACTCTACGGTATATGTTTGATCCGTTTGCTTATTTTGCAATACCAGCGAATGGTGTTCCTCCATTGGTATTTGCCAATATTTCACATCTTTTTGGATTGCATCGATATCTTGAATGGTCCAATGCATTTGAGTCGTTCTAATCGATAACATTTGCCCGATAATTATTGCTGTGAACTGGCTACCATTAACGTCAAAGTTACATTCTGTTTGACCAACGCAGTTAACTCTACGCACCTCATTGTAAGTCATAGTTCTCCAGAAAAACGCCACTATCAGCAGTGTTAACATGATGATTATTTGAACAAAACGTCCTTTTGTGAGCTTTTGTGCTGCCATAATACAGTGTTCTCCGTGCAACAAACTTCAAAGTTTTTAAATAAAAAACCAAATCCAGACCAAGAGTAAGGTTACCTCCCTGTCATTGAAATGTTAAATGACGTATTATTTGACACTGAAAATGCCACTTTTATTAAAAATCGCCAAGATTATTTAACCGCAATATTAGGTCAAGTATTTCAAAGGAGTTTTGGGTGGCATTACGACATGAGTCGTGTTGGAAGTAAAGTGTAGTAATTAGAATTGGAAGCATGCATATATGAGCCAAGAAAAGCAGCTTGAACAAAACTACAACTATACAGTCGTCCGTCAATTTACTTTGGTGACAATCCTCTGGGGTATTGTCGGGATGGCAGTTGGTGTTTTGATCGCCGCTCAATTAGTATGGCCACAGTTAAACTTTGATACACCGTGGCTGACGTATAGTCGATTACGTCCCCTGCATACTAATGCGGTTATTTTTGCGTTTGGTACCAGTGCTCTGTTCGCAACATCCTATTATGTTGTGCAGCGTACTTGTCAAACGCGTTTATTTGGTGGCCCCCTCGTTTCATTTACATTCTGGGGATGGCAAGCGATTATTTTAGCCGCAGCCATTACTTTGCCTTTGGGTTTAACCTCTGGTAAAGAATACGCAGAATTGGAATGGCCTATTGATATCGCTATTGCTGTGGTATGGGTTTCTTACGCTGTTGTGTTCTTTGGGACATTGATTAAGCGGAATACCTCCCATATTTACGTGGCAAACTGGTTTTTCGGTGCGTTTATCATCACAGTCGCCGTTCTTCATATTGTAAACAGTATGGCGATCCCTGTAAGTATGGGTAAATCTTATTCGATTTATTCCGGTGCCGTCGATGCCATGGTTCAGTGGTGGTATGGGCATAACGCGGTAGGTTTCCTTTTGACTGCTGGTTTCCTAGGTATGATGTACTACTTCGTACCTAAACAAGCCGAGCGCCCTGTTTATTCTTACCGTCTATCTATAGTCCACTTCTGGGCGCTAGTCTCTCTATATATTTGGGCTGGTCCTCACCACCTACATTACACTGCTCTGCCTGACTGGACACAGTCACTCGGTATGGTGATGTCATTAGTACTATTCGCACCATCTTGGGGTGGTATGATCAACGGTATCATGACGTTATCTGGTGCATGGCATAAGCTTCGTTATGACCCTATCTTGCGTTTCCTAATCGTATCCCTATCTTTCTACGGCATGTCGACTTTTGAAGGTCCAATGATGTCGATTAAGACGGTTAACGCGCTTTCGCACTACACGGATTGGACTATCGGTCACGTTCACTCTGGTGCATTAGGTTGGGTTGCAATGGTTTCTATCGGTTCGGTCTATCACCTAGTCCCTCGCCTATTTGCTCAAGACCGTATGTACTCTGTTAGTATGATCAACGCACACTTCTGGCTAGCAACTATCGGTACTGTATTGTACATCGTTGCGATGTGGATCTCTGGTGTAATGCAAGGTCTGATGTGGCGTGCGGTTAACTCTGACGGTACGTTGACTTACAGCTTCGTTGAATCAGTTCAGGCGTCTTACCCGTTCTATACGGTACGTTTCATTGGTGGTTTCATTTTCCTAGCCGGTATGTTCCTAATGGCGTACAACACGTACAAGACAATCACTGCACCGAAATATAGCCTAAAAGCTATTGAGCAACCGGCATAAGGAGATTTAAGAATGAGTTCAAATTCTAACAATCGCCACGAAATTGTCGAACGTAATGTCGGTTTACTCGCGATTTGTATTGTTTTTGCTATTAGTTTGGGTGCATTAGTTGAGATTACTCCTCTAATTTTCCAAAAGCAGACTACAGAGCCAGTAGAAAACTTACGTCCGTATACGGCGTTAGAAATGGAAGGTCGAGACGTTTATATCCGTGAAGGTTGTAACGTATGTCATAGCCAAATGATTCGTCCATTCCGTTCTGAAACAGAACGTTACGGTCACTACTCTGTGGCTGGTGAGAGCGTTTGGGAACACCCATTCTTATGGGGTTCTAAGCGTACTGGTCCTGATCTTGCTCGAGTTGGAGGTCGTTATTCTGATGAATGGCACCGCGTACACTTGATTGATCCTCGTGAGTTGGTACCTGAGTCAAACATGCCTGGTTTCCCATGGCTTGAAGAAAATATTCTTGATGGCAATGGCACACAGAAGAAACTCAAACTGTTCCGTGATCAGTTTGGCGTTCCTTACACAGATGACCAAATTGCTAACGCGGCTAAAGATGTAGAAAATAAGACAGAGATGGATGCCATCATTGCTTATCTACAATCACTTGGCCATGCAATGAAGTAAGGAGCAAATTATGGATATAGGTACTATTCACAGTATTTGGACCATAGTACTTTTTGTGAGTTTTTTAGGTGTAGTTTGGTGGGCTTACGGTAAGAGCCGTAAAGCTCGCTTTGATGAAGCTGCTAACCTTGTTTTCGCTGACGAAGAGCAAACGCCCACGAAAGATCAAGGAGTGACCAAGTAATGACGACGTTTTGGAGTCTTTGGATAATCATTATCACGGTCGGCACTTTGCTTGGCTGTGCAGCACTTCTTTACTGGTGCCTACGTGACAAAATGGGCGTAGAAGACGGTGCTGACATGGGTCACGAGTACGATGGTATTCGTGAGTTGAACAACCCACTACCAAAATGGTGGACTTACCTTTTTGTAAGTACGTTCATCTTTGCGGCAATTTACCTAGCGCTCTACCCAGGCTTAGGTAACTTTAAAGGCTTATTGGGTTGGCAAAGTTCGAACCAAACGGTTCAAACTATTGCTGAGTCAAAACAAGCCATTGAAGGCGCGCAGCAAAACAAACAATTGGATCAATACGCAAAAGAGCTCGATGATGCAGATACCTATTTTGGTGAAGCATTCCGTCGTCTAGCCTATGTTGATGGCACGGATGAGTTAAAATCTATTCCTGACATAGCGCAAGATCCTGAAGCGGTGAAAGTTGGACAGCGTTTGTTCTTGCAGAACTGTTCACAGTGTCACGGTTCTGATGCTCGTGGTCAAACAGGCTTCCCTAACCTAGCAGACAATGCATGGTTATACGGTGGTGAGCCGCAGGCTATTGTTACTACTATTATGCAAGGTCGTATTGGGCAAATGCCTGGATGGAAAGCGGCTCTTGGTGAACAAGGTGTCAAAGAAGTGGTTACCTATACACTTAGCCTTTCTGGACGCTCTGTAAATAGCCAAGAAGCAGCGGCTGGTAAAGCTCGATTTGTTGTTTGTGCAGCATGTCACGGTACGGATGGCAAAGGTAACCCTGCTGTCGGTGCTCCGGATTTGACGGATCAAAGCTGGTTATTTGGTGGCAGCCGTGCGGCTGTAACTGAAACAGTTCTTAACGGTCGTTCTGGTGTGATGCCTGCATGGAAAGACATTTTAGGCGAAGACAAAGTGCAACTTGTATCTGCATATGTTTGGAGCTTAAGTAACTCTGATAATTAGTAACATTTCTAAAACAGCCCCTTCCTTAGGGGCTGTCATTCCGCTAAATTATTCCTACTTCCATTTTCATTTGAGAACTTTTTTATGGTAAAGCCTTGGTATAAGCAGTTTTGGCCGTGGTTTCTAATCGCTCTTCCACTAACGGTTGTAGTGGCGGCATTCATAACCTTGTCTATTTCTATTGAGAACTCCCCATCCTTAGTCACCGAGGATTATTATAAAAAAGGTAAAGGGATTAATATTGATATTTCGAAAGAAAAAGCAGCACAAGATCTCAAGCTTAAGGCCAATGTAATCTCTGTTGGCAATGATATCGTCATTCAGTTCAATAAGGGAGAAATGCAGCACTATCCTGCTATTTCAGCGATGTTTGCCCATCGTACTCTCGCCGACCAAGATTTCGAGCAACTGGTTACATCTGATGCTGCGGGCAACTATCGCTTGAGCTTAGATGAATCATTACAAGGACCGTGGTTTATTAAATTGACTCCTCATGATAAGTCTTGGTTGATCCAAGGTCGTGTAAACTTCCCTTCTGAGTTAGCTACTGTATTAATGGACTAAAAGTATTATGTGCAAAGCGTGTTATCACTGTGGTGAAGATGTACCAGTCAACACGGACTTTAAAGTTGAAATACTTGGCGACCTAAGACAAATGTGCTGCCCAGGTTGTGAAACCGTTGCGCAGACTATCGTTGAAAGCGGTCTTGTTTCTTACTATCAATACCGCACGGCTCCTGCTGAAAAGGCAGACCTTGTCCCAGCACAGCTTCAAGCGCTTATTCATTACGATAATGAAGAAGTGCAAAATGAATTTGTTCGCAATAGTGATGACGTTTCAGAAGTGACACTGTCGCTTGATGGGATTTCCTGTGCCGCCTGTGCTTGGTTAATAGAAAAACAGCTTTCCCACACTACAGGTGTTGTTCGGATCCGCGTAAATACAACGACTAATCGCGCACTATTATCCTGGAATAATACCAAGACCAAACTCAGTGACTTGTTAGCAATTATCCATCGTCTTGGCTACAAAGCCGCACCATTTGAAGCCGATCAACAAGAAGCTGCTTATCACAGAGCGATGAAGCAATACCTATATCGATTAGGAATTGCAGGTTTAGCTACCATGCAGGTCATGATGCTAGCCGTTGCATTATACCTAGAGGTTTTTGGTGATCTCGATGTAGAGTTCAGAAATTACTTCCGTTGGGTCAGTTTGATTTTCGCCACTCCCGTCATGGTTTACTCTGCTTTGCCTTTCTATATCAACGCTTGGCGGAGTTTACGCAGTTTCACTCTCGGTATGGATGTCCCTGTTTCGCTCGCCATGATATTCGCCTATATTGCAAGTGTGCTCGCGACGGTAACAGAGCAAGGCGAAGTGTTTTTTGAATCCATCTCTATGTTTGCCTTCTTCCTTTTGGTTGGGCGCTTTTTGGAAATGCGAGCTCGACGTAAAGCCGCAGCAGCCAGTGGTAACCTACTCAAGCTTATTCCTGCAATGGCAACCACGCTTGAAGGTGAACAAATCCCCGTAAAATCTTTGAAGGTGAGCAATCAAGTTCGAGTTCTTCCCGGTGAACATATCCCAGCAGATGGCATTATCGTTGAAGGACGAGTTCATATTGATGAATCAATGCTTACTGGTGAGTCTGTCCCCGTAGTAAAGCTGGTAGGCGACACTGTCTTTGCCGGTACACTGAATGGAGAAGAATCGTTTGTACTCGAAGTTCGTTCATCAAAAGCGGATTCGATGATTTCTAATATTGTTCGTCTGCAAGACGAAGCGCAGCTATCTAAGCCTAAGATAGCCGAAATAGCTGATGTAGTAGCGCGCTATTTCGTGGCTGCTCTATTACTAATCGCTGCAGCCACTTGGTTCTATTGGCAACAAAATAAACCTGAAGATGCATTTTGGATTATGCTTGCGGTACTGGTAGCGACCTGCCCTTGTGCACTTTCTTTGGCGACCCCAACCGCGTTGACTTGTGCTACGTCAAGGATGGGCAATTTTGGTATTTTGCTGCGTAAAAGCCACGTATTCGAAACACTGTGTAAAGTGAACCACCTTATTGTTGATAAAACAGGTACGTTGACGCATGGTGATATCGAGATCAGTAATGTTACTTTGCATGGTGACATCGACAAGGCGCAAGCACTGAAGCTAGCGTCTGCATTGGAATCTCATGCCAATCATCCCCTTGCAAGAGCCTTTCGGCCTTTTCATGATTCACAAGTGATTGTCGATAATATCGAAAACGTCATTGGATCTGGAATTTCTGGCATCTATAACGGTCAAGCGGTAAAAATAGGCAGCGCAGGTTTTGTTTTAGATGGTAGACAAGCTAGCGCAGCTAACGCCATTTATTTATCCATCAATGAAGTACATGTAGCAACTTTTGCCTACCAAGACCCTATTCGTAAAGAGTCTAAAGAGTTCATCGCTAAGTTTCGTGCCGCTGGTATTAAGGTCACCTTGCTAACGGGTGACTCGATGCAAAACGCCCAACTAGTCGCGGATCAGATTGGTATTGATGACGTGGTTGCCGAAGCAAAGCCTCAAGATAAACTTGAGTACCTTAAATCAGGTACTGACAATGACATTACAATGATGATAGGCGATGGAATTAATGATGCACCAACGCTTGCTGGCGCACACCTTTCCATCGCAATGGGCGGTGGAACAGATGTAGCGAAAGCTTCTGCTGATATGGTGTTACTCGGTGATAATTTGGATCGCATATTGAAAGCTCGTGAGCTAGCTCTTAAAACCCGTCGAATAATTGCCGAAAATCTAGCGTGGTCACTAGGATATAATTTACTGATTTTGCCATTAGCCGTTGCTGGCTTGGTTGCGCCCTACTTTGCAGTTGTTGGCATGTCAGCTAGTTCGATTATTGTGGTGTCGAATTCTCTTCGGTTGCTTAAAGAACAAGGTCAATAATCTATGGAAAGCCTCTATATCCTTATACCAATCGCTATTGTTTTAGTTTGTGTGGCCGTCGCGATTTTCCTCTGGGCTGTAAAAAGTGAACAATTTGAAGATTTGGAACGCCAAGGTCACAACATTTTGTTTGACGAAGATGAGCAGGATAAAAATAAAAAATGAGTGCTGATTTTGTCGCTGCATTTTTTATAGGTTTAGTTGGGGCTGGACACTGCGTTGGTATGTGCGGCGGAATCGCGTCTCTATTATCAATGGGACAAACACGTCCATCGGCATTAATCCCTCTTTATTATAATCTCGGTCGCATAACAAGTTATGCTGTTGTCGGTGGAGTGATTGGTGGTGCGGTATCAACTGTCGCAGACGTCGCAAATTTAAATCAAAGTTTTGCATGGCTTCGTCTGATTACTGCGATCTTCATGGTGCTTTTGGCTTGTTATATTGGTCGGTGGTGGCAAGGCTTATTGGCTATCGAAAAATTGGGCAAAAAACTGTGGAAATATATTTCGCCACTCGGGAAAGGTCTATTACCACTCAAAAATCCGCTTCAAGCGATCCCGTTTGGTTTCATCTGGGGCTGGCTACCTTGCGGCTTGGTATATTCAATGTTGACGTGGGCTGTCGTGTCGGGCAGCAGCCTAAATGGTGCTCTCATTATGGCCAGTTTCGGCTTCGGAACGCTACCTGCCATGGTAGCGGTTGGATATGGGTCACAGCACCTGCGCAAATTGCAACAATCGTCTATTTTTCGAAACATTGCAGCACTAGCAATACTGGTTTATGGGGTTTTTACTGGCTATGGTTCTATAAATTTACTAATGATAGGTTGATAGATTACTGTTTTAAAGCGCCTTTTTTCACTACCTTTTATAGTTTAGGGGTGATAAAATATTGATGTATATCAAATAGTGAAAGGTTGTTATGATTTCTGAAAAGCCTGCAAAACGCATTCAGTCCGGTGGTTGTGCTATACATTGTCAAGATTGCAGCATTAGCCAACTTTGCATTCCATTTACTCTAAATGAATCTGAGCTGGATCAGCTTGATCAAATCATTGAACGCAAGAAACCAATTCAAAAAGGCCAAGAGCTATTTAAAGCTGGCGATGAATTGAAATCACTGTATGCGATTCGATCTGGCACGATCAAAAGCTATACGATTACCGAGCAAGGTGATGAACAAATCACAGCTTTCCATTTAGCAGGAGACTTAGTCGGTTTTGATGCAATAACTGATGACCGTCACCCTAGCTTCGCTCAAGCTCTTGAAACCTCGATGGTTTGTGAAATTCCGTACGAAATATTGGATGATTTGTCAGGTAAAATGCCTAAACTTCGTCAACAAATCATGCGTCTTATGAGTAATGAAATCAAAGGCGACCAAGAAATGATTTTGTTGCTTTCGAAGAAAAACGCTGAAGAGCGCTTAGCTGCATTTTTATACAACCTTTCAACACGTTTTTCTCAACGCGGCTTTAGCCCTCGTGAGTTTCGTTTAACCATGACTCGTGGTGACATCGGTAATTACCTCGGGCTCACGGTTGAAACAATTAGCCGCTTGCTGGGTCGATTCCAGAAGTCAGAAATACTGAGCGTTAAAGGTAAGTACATCACTATTATAGACCATGATGCGCTTATGCAGCTCGCTGGAGTTTCAACAGAATCTCAATAAGTTCAATGATGTAGCTCTTTAATGAGCTACATCATACTTTACCCTTCTCTATTGTAAGTTTTTCTAATAAATATCATAGAACTAAGCTAAAGTGATTATGTCGACCCGGTTGACTTAGGTATAAGTCTCCTCTTCACTAAGGAGTTAACTATGAGCATTTATAATAAAATCCTCGTCGTTGCCAATATAAATAGCGATGAACAGCCAGCGCTTGCACGCGCTATGCAATTAGCTGCCAAAAGCCGTTCACGTAGCCATGTCACGTTTTTCTTATCAATTTATGACTTTTCCTATGATATGACCTCCATGCTCTCCGTCGACGAGAGAAATGCGATGCGTAAAGGTGTCATTCATCAACGTGAACAATGGATGCGAACAGTAGCTGAGCCCTATCTAAACGATTCAATTGAGTTTGATGTTGTCGTGGTATGGCATAACCGCCCTTACGAGGCCGTTATTGCTGAAGTTTATGCAGGTAATCACGATATTGTTATCAAAGGTACACGCAAGCACGATGTCTTGGAATCTGTTATCTTCACTCCAACGGATTGGCATCTACTTCGTAAATGTCCGTCACCAGTATTGTTGGTGAAAAATTCAGATTGGCCAGAGAATTCTAGCATTTTAGCTTCGGTGCACGTGGGATCTGAAAGCGAAACTCATCAAAGTCTTAATGACTCAATGGTTGAGCAGTTAAATAGTCTGTCTCAAAGGCTGGAAGCTAAAGCGTACCTGGTTAATGCGTACCCTGTTACCCCTGCCAACATCACGATTGAGTTACCAGAATTTGATCCGACTACCTACACCGATGCGGTACGTGGTCATCATCTAACTGCGATGAAGGCATTGCGCCAAAAGCATGGTTACGATGAAGAGCAGACAATAGTAGAGCAAGGTTTACCGGAAGATATTATTCCCGAATCTGCTCAGAAGCTTAATGCTGCAATGGTAATTATCGGTACTACTGGACGTACAGGTCTATCAGCGGTATTCATTGGTAATACCGCCGAACATGTAATTGATAAGATTAACTGTGATATTTTGGCTCTGAAGCCTGAAGGTTATATAAGCCCGCTTGACCCTTCCACTGCAATCTAAATTATAAAATCCCTGCCTTACGGTGGGGATTTTTTTATCCTCATAACAAAAGCACTAGCATCTGTTAGATTTATCCGTATTATACGCCTTCATACTTTCCTTAAGGCAATTTATGTCCTTGTTTGGGTATGAATGTGTTTAAAGATTACGATAAGACTGCAAACTAATGACTGAGCAAACTCAAGAGCTTACTAAAGCTCAACAATATAATTTCAACAAACTACAAAAGCGTATTCGCCGTAATACTGGCCAAGCTATTCACGACTTCAATATGATTGAAGATGGTGACCGCATTATGGTTTGTTTATCTGGTGGCAAAGACAGCTTTACCATGTTGGAAATACTGATGAGCCTGCAAAAAAGCGCGCCGGTTTCTTTTTCCCTTATTGCGGTAAATCTGGATCAAAAGCAACCAGGTTTCCCTGCTCACATTCTACCTGAGTACCTTGATTCAATTGGTGTTGAATACAAAATTGTAGAAGAAGACACTTATTCAATCGTGCAGGATAAAATCCCTGAAGGTAAAACGACTTGCTCTTTATGCTCTCGTTTACGTCGTGGTATTTTGTACCGTACCGCCAAAGAGCTTGGTGCAACCAAAATTGCCTTGGGTCACCATCGCGATGACATTTTAGAAACATTGTTTCTAAACATGTTCCATGGTGGAAAAATCAAAGGCATGCCACCGAAATTAGTTTCAGATAATGGTGAGCACGTAGTCATACGCCCATTAGCGTACTGTCGTGAAAAAGACATTATCAAGTATTCTGAAATGCGTGAGTATCCAATCATCCCATGTAACCTATGTGGTTCACAGCCTAACCTTCAACGTCAATCAATTAAGCAGATGCTGAATGAGTGGGATAAGCGTTTCCCAGGTCGCATCGAAAGCATGTTCCGTGCGATGCAAAACGTGGTTCCAAGCCACCTTGCAGACTATGAATTGTTCGATTTCAAGTCAATTGATCGTGATTCTGGCGTGATTAATGGTGGGGACATTGGGTTCGATAAGGAAGAAATTCCTGAACAAAACTTCATTGACGAAGATGTAGTTCAACAGTTTGATCCTAGTTTGACGCTCGATGTAACGAACATCTAACGGTTAATGTGTAAGCGTTAAGAATTTAAAAGGGTCGCGTATGCGACCCTTCTGTTATTGCAGTATCGAACTATTGTGCATTAGGTAAGTATGGTAATACTCGAGCTGTTTCATGCGGTAATGTAATCGTACCACCTTCACCAATTTCGCTCAGAGCAATCTGCACCTTACCATCAACGATCGATTTTTTGTTACCGTTAGAGAATGTCACAACAGAATTAAGATTGTTAGCGAACTCTAAAGTTACGCCTTCTACATCCGGCGTAAACCAACTTGCAAACATACCGCCAAGCTCTTCAAGAATTGACTGCATTTGTGGCAACAGTACCTCAATCTCTTGATAGCTTACTTCTCCACTTAGTGGTTCTTTGGTCATCACCACCATTGAAAAGTCACAGCGTTGATCTTGTGGTGTATCGACAAAAACAAGGGGATTCGCTGATTTCAAGTTACTATCGAGCGGCACCAGTACTTCTTGGTAGTCAGAGATGGCAATTTCTTCGTAATGCTCTTCTTTTTCCATCCAAGATTTTTCGATTTTACAAAGTCGTTTAGTATCAGCATTGAGGAAGAAGAAGCCGACTTTCACATCTTCATGCCCTTCGTTCATAGTTTGTTTCATGTGCGAATAGAGCTTGGAGTACGTGAACATGTATTCTTGAGCGTGGCTAGGCAAAGAAACAGCGCCTAAGAGCGCTGCTGATAAGAGTGTGAGCGTTACTTTCTTCATTAATTCGTTTGTTCGTTATAGTTTGTCCAGAACGTGTCATTATGTCTTATCATGGTTTGCAAGTCCTTGACGTATGCCGCACCTCTTTCAGAATACTTGAGTAATCCATTGCTCAACGCGATCGCGGCTTGAGAGTCAATCAAACTCTCACCAGCAATTTTGCGGTTGTATCTGATCTCTCTTAACTCAAAGTACGCTTTGTTCCTATTAACATTCATAAAGTAACGGTGTATCGACTCCTGCACAGAAGAAAACTTCGCCACCTCATGTGCTGCACCTTCGCTACGTTGTAACGGAACCATGCCACAGCCTTCGCTATAGCACCATTGACCAAAGAAGTTATTCGCTTGTTTAGCAAAACGAGACGTTCCCCAAGCTGATTCATTTGCAGCTTGGGTCAAAACAAGCGCTTCAGGCAGAACGTTCACGCGGTGAAGCATTTTATCAAGCCAAGCTTCAGTCACACCTTGGAGATCTAGCTCTACATCATAAAGCTTACCTAAACGCTTGGCATAGCTGTTGTCTTCACCTACTAGCGCGTCCATTTTGAAATTTTGTTCAATACGCTCTAAACGAGCTCGCTCTTTTTGAACTCGTTGGTTTTCTAACTCTACGCCCGGACGTAGATAATCAAAAAATTCTTGCTTCTTAGCCGTCACATTTTCGATGCTGGCGAAATCAGGAGCAGCACCAACAGCGTGTCCTATAAAGGTAATGGAATCCGTTGAGACTTGATGCTCATTTTTAGGTTGGAATTCAAAACGGTACCAACCAAAGACAGCGACGGCGAGCGTCGCTACTAATACTGAAAAATCGAATTTACGCATTGAAGACCTGAGAGTCATGATCATCGTCATCATTGGGTTTTTCTGACGCGACGATTTTCAACTTAATACCGAACATGTTTCGGTAAATGATGCCTTTAACATGAAAGAAGAATGGTAGAACGAAAATTAGCCCTAATCCATAGAACATAGCTCCGGCTATAAACATCAGCATAACCATGATGTAAATGCCCGAAAGTACGAATATCTTCTTGTTCACTGCGCGCAATGACAATAGTAGAGATTGCATTGGCGGTACTTTTTTCTCACAAATGAGTAAAATTGAATTACTGAATGCAAGTGATAAATACATCGATAAAAATGGTAACAGCATACCCGCCACACCTTGAAGCATTAGGCTAAGTAACGTCGCTAAAATAACAGGGATAGTGTATTGCAACCCTTTTCCAATATGACGAGGCTTAGTGCTAAGTCCTGCAGAATGGCTCATCGCCATCAAACAAATTCCAGCATAAATAGGGGCGCTAATCACCTCATAGCTTAAGTTTGCTATGTATATTGCCTGCACAATTGATTGGGTGAACGCTCCTGGCTCAGTAAACGCGTTAAAAATTACAGATGGGTCACCAAGCTGGAGTTTCAGTGCGATATAAAACACACCAGCTTGAACAAGCATCAAAACGATGATCGCTGGCGAAAAAGAGACGAAGTTTTTGATTGTTTGTGACCACGCTTCTCGAAACACGTCCCCTGCTTTTAACTCATAATCACCGGAGATTGCGCGTTCAACGCTACCTCCCAAGTTAAAGTCTTTCTCTATATCATTGTTCATTTCTGATTTGACCTAAAATTATGGATGTTTGCATCTCACTATTCTATTAAAAATACCTTGAATGACCCTATACTGGCAATCTTAACGCTGTAAGTAAAATTTGCGATGTTGGTCATTATACTTAAAGCGCTTAGACACTCCCATGGATTCTACACCTCACTCTTGCTTTATTGTCCATTTGGTTGATAATTAATCAACATAGTCGCAAAACATCAAGCCTTTAGAGTGAAACTCGCTCGTTTCTTTATTTTTCTTTAATTCTCTTAGAAACATGTAAGCCCCTTAAAAACAGTATGGTAAATAATGTTTACTTTTACCTGCAAAAATTTTTCTATGATGAGGAAAGAAAATGCTTTGAATTCACACTATTGGTGATTATGATGCGCGGCTCTAT
Organism: Vibrio kasasachensis; assembly: GCF_050337565.1. Lineage (NCBI taxonomy): Bacteria > Pseudomonadati > Pseudomonadota > Gammaproteobacteria > Vibrionales > Vibrionaceae > Vibrio > Vibrio kasasachensis. The sequence continues at coordinate 154,232 of NZ_JAKJTB010000012.1, forward strand.
TTGTGTAACTACGGGTCATTGATGATTTTGAGCTCATAATGACCAATGTGGGAGAAAAACAGACGTTGAACAAACAAACAGCAGAGCAACCAGTTATCCGTCTAACTGGGATTAGTAAGAGTTTCGATGGTAAGGAAATCATCGGTAATCTTAACCTTGATGTTAACCATGGTGAATTTTTAACAATTCTAGGTCCATCAGGTTGTGGTAAAACCACCGTTCTTAGGATGATTGCAGGTTTTGAAACCGCGGATAATGGAGACATTATCATCGATGAACAAAACGTAACTCAAGTTCCTGCTGAACAAAGGCATGTCAACACTGTATTCCAGAGTTACGCATTATTCCCTCATATGACTGTGTTTGAAAACGTGGCATTTGGTCTGCGCATGCAAAAAGTGGCTAACGCAGAAATTGAACCTCGTGTTATGGAAGCATTGCGCATGGTTCGCCTCGAGAAGATGTCACAACGCAAGCCTCACCAGCTTTCTGGTGGCCAGCAGCAGCGTATTGCTATTGCACGTGCGGTTGTCAACAAACCAAAAGTATTGCTTCTTGACGAATCGCTGTCAGCGCTTGATTACAAATTGCGTAAACAAATGCAAATTGAGCTTAAACAGCTTCAGCGCCAGTTAGGCATTACCTTTATCTTCGTAACTCACGATCAAGAAGAAGCCCTTTCAATGTCTGACCGCATCATTGTTATGCGTGATGGCGTGATTGAGCAAGATGGTTCACCACGTGAAATTTATGAAGAGCCGAAGAATCTTTTCGTGGCTCGCTTTATCGGTGAGATTAACGTATTCAACACAACGATGCTTGAACGTATCGATGATAAGCGTATTCGCGCGGAAATTGAAGGTGTTGAGTCGGTTGTTTATTACGAGAACGAAGCAACTTCTGGTGACAAACTGCAAGTATTGCTTCGCCCAGAAGATCTACGTATCGAAGAAATCAAAGAATCAGAGCAGCGTGGCATTGTTGGTCACGTAATGGAGCGTACCTACAAAGGCATGACGCTAGATTCTGTTATTCAGCTTGAATCTGGTATGCGTGTCATGGTTAGCGAATTCTTCAATGAAGATGATCCTGATGTAGACCACTCTTTAGGTCAAAAGGTTGCAATTACTTGGGTTGAGAGTTGGGAGGTTGTGTTAAATGATGAGCAAGAAGATTAGTCTTCAGAATGCTATCATCACGCTGATCGTTGGGTGGCTAACACTGTTTGTGTTGATCCCTAACCTAATGATCATCGGAACAAGCTTTCTGACTCGTGACGAAGCAAACCTTATTGAAATGACCTTCACATTGGATAACTACATTCGTTTAATCGATCCATTGTACGCAAAAGTGCTAATGCACTCTTTCTACATGGCTATCATTGCGACTGTACTGTGTTTGATTATCGGTTATCCGTTTGCCTATATCGTCGCGAAAATGCCTGAAAAATGGCGCCCTATTATGTTGTTTTTGGTTATTGTTCCATTTTGGACCAACTCTTTGATTCGCACGTATGGTTTAAAAATCGTATTGGGCACTCAAGGGATCTTAAACAAGTCGCTGATCGCGATGGACATCATCGATAAACCACTGCGTCTAATGTATACCGAAACAGCCGTAATGATTGGCCTAGTGTACATCTTGGTGCCATTCATGATTCTGCCGCTTTATAGTGCGATAGAGAAACTCGATAACACTTATATTGAAGCGGCAAAAGACTTAGGTGCGAGTAAGTTCCAAACATTCACCAAAGTCATTTTGCCACTAACGATGCCTGGCATCATCGGCGGATGTTTATTGGTGTTGCTCCCTGCACTCGGTATGTTCTACATATCTGACCTATTGGGTGGAGCGAAGAATCTACTAATTGGTAACGTAATTAAAAGCCAAGTTCTTAATGCCCGTGACTGGCCATTCGGTGCGGCAACAAGTATCGCCTTAACCTTTGCTATGGCAGTGATGCTATATGCCTATTACAGAGCCGGAAAACTATTGAATAAGAAAGTGGAGCTAGACTAATGGGACGTACAGTTAGATTTAGCTTTATGGCGTTAGTATATGCATTTTTATATCTACCTATTATTGTTCTGATCGTGAACTCATTTAATGAGAACCGTTTTGGCATGAAATGGGGTGGATTTACTACGAAATGGTATGAGACGTTAGTTAATAACGACAGCTTAATGCAAGCTGCGTGGCATTCTTTGAATGTCGCGGTGTTCTCCGCGACAGCTGCTACACTTATCGGTAGTTTAACGGCCGTTGCCCTATTCCGTTACTCTTTTAAAGGTAAAGGGCTAGTAAACGGCATGCTATTTGTTGTCATGATGTCGCCTGATATTGTCATGGCGATTTCATTACTAGCACTGTTTTTGGTTATGGGTGCTCAGCTAGGGTTCCTTACTCTTTTAGTTGCACATATTACTTTCTGTCTGCCATTTGTTGTAGTTTCCGTATACAGCCGTTTAAATGGTTTTGATGTGAAAATGTTGGAAGCGGCAAAAGATCTTGGTGCAAGCGAATGGGTGATTTTGAAACAAATTATCTTACCTTTAGCTAAGCCAGCAGTGGCGGCTGGTTGGTTATTGAGCTTTACACTATCACTCGATGACGTAATCATCAGTTCTTTTGTAACCGGTCCAACTTATGAAATTCTGCCATTGAAAATTTACTCAATGGTTAAAGTCGGCATCTCTCCTGAGGTGAATGCTCTCGCGACTGTCATGCTTATTATTTCTTTAGCGCTTGTAATTACATCACAGTTACTCGCAAGAGAAAAAGTAAAGTAAAGCAAAGTATTATCGCGAACTTTTCATGAAACAGAATGGTTACCATTCTGTTTTTTTATAAATCGCTCAGTGAAGATTGAGCAACGTTTGGTTTGGAGACTAACGTCGATGAAAAAGTGGGCTACTCTATTAGCTGGTAGTGCATGTGCGCTTTCCCTGTTCTCTGGTGCAGTGACAGCGGACGAAAACAAAGAATTGGTATTTATGAACTGGGGACCTTACATTAATAGTAATATCCTAGAGCAATTTACCAAAGAAACTGGTATCAAAGTTATCTACTCTACTTACGAGTCGAATGAAACTTTGTACGCCAAGCTAAAGACCCATAACCAAGGTTATGATCTTGTTGTTCCTTCAACTTACTTCGTAGCAAAAATGCGCGATGAAGGTATGCTTCAAAAAATCGATAAGTCAAAATTGACTAACTTCGACAAGCTAGACAACAACTACTTAGATAAGCCTTTTGATCCTAACAACGACTATTCTATCCCCCACGTTGTTGCTATCACTGGTCTTGCAGTTAATACCGATATGTACGACCCAAACGATTTCAATAGCTGGGCTGATCTATGGAAACCTGAGCTTGAAGGTCAAGTTATGCTAATGGACGATACTCGCGAAGTATTTCACATTGCACTACGCAAGCTTGGTTACTCAGGTAACTCAACCGATCCTAAGCAGATTGATGAAGCGTACGCTGAACTTCAAAAGCTAATGCCAAACGTTCTGCTATTCAACTCTGATAACCCTGGTGCACCATACATGTCGGGTGAAATTGGTGTTGGTATGCTTTGGAACGGCAGCGCAGCAGCGGCTCAAAAAGAAGGTCTACCACTTAAACTTGTATTCCCTAAAGAAGGTGGTATTGGTTGGGTTGACAACTTTGCGATCTCTTCGGGTGCGAAGAACGTAAAAGCCGCTCATCAAATGATCGACTTCTTGTTACGCCCTGAAATTGCAGAGCAAATTTCTAGCGATACCGGTTATCTAACCGCTGTTGCTGAATCTAACGCGAAATTCAAAGATGTGGCACCACTGTTCCCATCTCAAGAAGATCTTGACCGTGTTGAATGGCAAGACTCTATTGGCGACTTGACCGTGAAGTACGAAAACTACTTTCTTAAGCTTAAAGCTGGTCAGTAATCCAAATTGAAAATACAAAATAGGCAGCATTCGCTGCCTATTTTTATTTGGGGCTGATATAATCCATTAACTAATTATCTCAATTAGTAATAAATAACTTTTTATACACAATACTACTCTCAGACAATATTGTCAGGATTGATAATGTACTGATTTAGTAGGATAAAACGGAAATATAATGAAAAGTAAAATCTATGCAGGCGCACTATGCGCAGCTAGCCTATTCGCCACTTCTGCGATGGCTGCTGATCAAGAACTTTATTTTTACAACTGGTCGGAATACATCCCTAACGAAGTTCTTGAAGACTTTACAAAAGAAACTGGTATCAAAGTAATCTACTCAACGTACGAATCAAACGAAAGTATGTACGCGAAGTTGAAAACTCAAGGTGCTGGTTATGATTTGGTAGTACCGTCTACTTACTTTGTATCTAAGATGCGCAAAGAAGGCATGCTACAAAAACTAGATAAGTCTAAGTTGTCACATTTTGCAGATCTAGATGCAAATTACCTAAATAAACCTTTTGATCCAAATAACAACTACTCTATCCCGTATATCTGGGGCGCGACTGGTATTGGTATCAACTCAGAAATGCTGCCTAAATCGTCTGTTACTAAATGGGATGATTTCTGGGACAGCAAATGGGCTGGTCAGTTAATGCTTATGGATGATTCACGTGAAGTATTCCATATTGCTCTCACTAAATTGGGTTACTCGCCTAACACCACAAACCCTGACGAGATCAAAGCAGCTTACGAAGAACTTAGAAAGTTAATGCCAAATGTATTAACTTTTAACTCTGACAATCCAGCAATTCCATTCTTATCAGGTGATGTATCTCTTGGTATGTTATGGAACGGCTCAGCATACGCTGCGCGTCAAGAAGGTGCTTCAATTGATATTATTTGGCCAGAGAAAGGTTCAATTTTCTGGATGGATAGTATTTCAATTCCTACTGGTGCAAAAAATATCGATGCTGCACATAAAATGATCAACTTCCTTCTCCGCCCTGAGAATGCAGCAAAAATTGCACTCGAGATTGGTTACCCTACTCCTGTAGAATCGGCATATAAGCTATTGCCACAAGAGTTTGTTAACGATACCAATATCTTCCCACCTCAAGATGTAATGGACAGCGGTGTGTGGCAAGATGAAGTAGGGAAAGCAAGTGTTCTTTACGAAGAGTACTTCCAGAAGCTAAAAGTGAATAACTAATCGCTCTACTCTACCGAAAAAAACAAACGCGACTGAGGTCGCGTTTGTTTTTTCTAAATAGTTTTTTAAGTGAGTTTATGCACTTTTAGCATCTTTTGTTGCTAGGATCTCTTCTACCAGTTTTGGCACTTCAATGCTTGCTTTTCCATATCTCTTTTCTTGAAATTCACTTTCAACCGCACTCGGTTCTAGGTTTATTTCAATCGTATGAGCCCCGTGCATTCTTGCATCGTGAACGAATCCTGCTGCCGGATAGACCACCCCTGACGTACCGATTGAAACAAATAAATCCGCTTTTTCAATAGCAGCATAAATGTCACCCATACGCAGCGGCATTTCACCAAACCAAACAATATGTGGTCGCATTTGTGCGGGCATTTGGCAGCAATGGCATAATTCACCAGTGTGGATATCATCAGTATGTTCAATAACTTGATTGGATTCACTACAGCGGGCTTTTAATAGCTCACCATGCATATGAATAACATTTTGACTAGCGCCCCTCTCATGCAGGTTATCAATATTTTGAGTAATGACAGTTACCGTGCCATCCAATTCTTGCTCTAGGCGACCAAGAGCATTGTGGGCTGCGTTCGGTTGTATTGACTCATCCTGAAGTTTACTACGACGCTGATTGTAAAAATCTTGCACCAAATTTGGATTACGTTCGAACCCTTCAGGTGTAGCAACATCTTCAATACGGTGATTTTCCCACAATCCATCTTGGGTACGAAAAGTCTGAATACCTGACTCTGCAGAGATCCCCGCTCCTGTAAGTACTACAATATTTCTATAAGGGAAATTCATAACTAGTCCTTGTTGTTCTTTTACGTAAGCTTAACACTGAAAGAATAGCAACAGTAGTAATATGGATTAGACCATGGTCGTAATGGTCGCTATTGAAAGTAAATTTTGAGAGGAAAAACAATGCTGAGAATATCTCTAGTACTTGTGTTACTTACTACATTAATGGGTTGTCAGTTGACGCGTGTAGAGGGTGAGATAGAGGATGTCGAAGTCAAAGTTAGTACTAAGGACAACGATAAGCACCACAATGGCGACTATAAGTTCTGCCCTCCAGGACAGGCGAAGAAAGGTAACTGCTAGGGGCAAAAAAGCGGCTTATAGCCGCTCTCAAAGAATCAATCATCGTTGGTTGAAGATATTCGGTGAATGGTTAAATCAGCTCCATTATATTCTTCTTCCTCAGACAATCTAAGCCCTGTTACCGCATTGATTGCCCCATAGACAGTCAGTGCGCCCAACACTGCGACAGAAATACCGAGTAATGTACCTAAAATTTGCACGGTAAGGCTCACGCCTCCAAGACCGCCCAAACTACTTTGACCAAAAATACCAGCGGCAATTCCCCCCCAAGCACCACATACACCATGCAAAGGCCAAACACCTAACACATCATCAATTTTGGTTTTGTTTTGTAAGAAGGTAAATAAGTAGACAAACAGCACGCCGGCGACGGCACCAGTCACTAAAGCCCCAATAGGATGCATCAGATCTGACCCCGCACAAATTGCGACTAGTCCGGCTAAAGGTCCATTATGAATAAAGCCTGGGTCATTTTTACCAGCAATCAACGAAGCGACGATACCCCCCGCCATCGCCATTAAAGAGTTCATAGCAACTAAACCGCTGATCCCATCAAGTGTCTGTGCCGACATCACGTTAAAACCAAACCAACCAACACACAAAATCCACGCACCCAATGCGAGAAATGGGATGTTTGAGGGTACAAAGTTAGTGTGTTTACCAGCGCGAATACGCCCTTTTCGCATACCTAAGAAAATAACCGCAACCAATGCAATCCAACCACCGACGCCGTGCACAACGACAGAGCCAGCAAAGTCGTGAAAGCCAACACCAAATTGGGCGTCAAACCAAGCTTGGATACCAAAATTCCCATTCCAAATAATGCCTTCAAATAGTGGGTAAACGAGCCCCACGGTAAAAAACGTGGCAATAAGAATAGGATAAAAACGAGCTCGCTCGGCAATTCCGCCAGAGACAATAGCGGGAATCGCAGCGGCAAAGGTCAAAAGGAAGAAGAACTTAACCAGTTCATAACCATTCCCTTCGGATAGTGTTTGAGCATCGGCAAAGAAATTAGCACCATAGGCAACCCAATAGCCAATAAAAAAGTACGCAATAGCGGAGATGCCAAAATCAGCCAGTATTTTTACTAAGGCGTTTACTTGGTTCTTTTGGCGCACCGTTCCTACTTCAAGAAACGCAAAACCTGCATGCATCAAAAAGACCATGATGGCACCGAGTAATAAGAAAAGGGTGTCGGAACTTTGCGTTAGTGTTTGTACAGCTCCATGTACCTGGCTCGCAGTTACACTCATTGTTTACTCTCCATGTTATACAGTGCACTTATCCTGTGCATCTTTCGTTTTTCTTCACCGAAATGGTGAATTGCCTTAAATAACCACTCTCTCAGCAATTTGTATTCCAACAACGTGATACTCGATTAGAATTAATTAAGTGACTGTTGTTACGTGCGTATTTTTAAAAAAGCGCTTCGCTACTCGAAGACTTACTTGGACTAGTTGCACTGATTTGGTGATGGTGCACTATGATAAAGCGCAGAGAACTGACCTTTCTGCTTTTGGCTATGTCTAAAATCATTCAAAAATAAAAAAGCCAGTCGTGATTTACGACTGGCTATAAAAGGTCAAACGATACTAAAGCTATTTGTTGTCCGAACGAACAACCAATTCAACACGGCGATTTTGCTTTTGTCCCTGCTCGTGGGAATTATTGGCAACCGGTGAAAACTCTCCTATCCCTTTCGCGCTCAATTGCCCTTTAGGAATATGGTGCTGATTAACCAGAGCTTTAACCACAGCTTGCGCTCGTCGCTCAGATAGAGATGCATTATACTGTTGTGTACCCTTATCATCTGTATGCCCAACAACATAGAACAAAGCTTTAGGGCTGCCTTTTAGGTATTCAGTCAACACCTCTAATACTGAGTTTGCCTCCGGTAGCATCTCATCGCTGTCATATTTGAACAGCAGTCCGTCCAATGCAACGTACCCATTCTGTTCAATCCCATTAATCAAGCCATCGAGATCTATCTCAACACGATCATCCACTAAGGTTGTTTCTTCAATGATGCGAACTTCTGCCCACAATGCGCCCTTATAACCGATGACATAAACTAAACCATGCACGTTACCTTCAGCGCGTTTCAATGTATAAAGGCGATATTTTTGGCTCTTATCATTTCCGTTATAAACGACTGATTTGATCTTATTAACAAATTTACGATTATCACCACACTCGATGCCCGAACAAGACGCCTGCAATTCAAAACCAAGTTTTTCAAAAGCTGATTTATAGTTGGAATCCACTTCATACTCGGAATACGTACGGGGCAATCGGTATCCAATAGAGGTGATTTTGCCCTCACGCTGCTCGATATTTAGGTTTTTACCCACGGCCACCGGTGTTTGTTGAAAACCAAGTTTTTTATATTCCCAGATATAAGCCCCAGGCAAACGTTGAATCATAGGGTGATCGCTCGATCCTTTTTGATCTTTATGTGTTAGGTCCTTATGGGTGACTTGTTTAACTTCAGAACCAAGAAAGTCTGGGTTTATTGTGACTAAATTCAATGGTTCGTCGATTATTTCCACCACGTCGAGTTGAACATTCATGCCATTTTTCCAGTTCGTCGCATAAACGGATACATAGAGACTCTTCGCGTCACTCGTCAGCTTAGCCGTCACCAAAGACGGGTTTCTTTCTGACAAGGTATTCAGTGGACCAACAATTTTCTGCAATCTGTCCCAGTTTCCACATTCTTTCTTATCACAGCGGAAAAGTAGCTCTGCACCATGCTTTTCTAGTTGAGACGCGTAGTTGTTAATCGCATGCTCAGGAAGATAACTGGGGGGCAGCTTGTAATTGATTCGGCGAACTTTTCCCTTAATAATTTCAGACTTAGGAGTATTACCCACCATATTATTCACCATCCAATAAGGTGAGTAATGCCTCAGTGATTTCTTCTCGACCTTAGAGTCAGGCAACTCAGTAAACAAGTTGTCGTTGGCGGCTGTCGTGTACGAACACAGCAAACCGATTGATAAAACCATTGAGCGGCCGAGTAAGGCAAACTTCTTCATCCCTGTTCCTTTATGAATTTGTATATTTGATTGACGATACGCAAGGTATTGCGTTTATTGATACGCACTGCTAGCTCTGTGTTGCGTAACTGACTGTTGTTGCTAGTTATTAATAATGTTTTCAATATGAGGCAAAACTTCTTCCATATGTCGGTTCGCCACATTGGCTTTCTCTAAAGCAAGAGCACTCATCTGTTGCATGATTTGATTGATTTGTTGCACGTCCGCTTCTGTTAATATCTGTTTTTCACTAATGTGAACAAACCGCGTTTCTAATGCTTTCAACCTTTCATCTATACTCGCACTGTCGCTTTCCAACAGTACGAGTTGATTGTCCCAATTGCGCAGATCTTTTAAAGGCACATCCAAATATTGACTGAAACGCTCATCGACACACTCGTTTATTTGCTGACGATGGTGTTGCTGAGAAGTATGTTGATGTTCAATTATGCAGTTTCGCAATATGTCGGAAAATTCCTGTCTCAGTATCGATTCATCAACCATACTTACTTCAGACAAAGCAGCAAACCAACCGGCATTTTCCAGTCTCTCTACCTCTAAATCACCATATTTATCAACGGTGTCTTTTGCGTAGGTTGTCCATGACAAACTGGTAGCAATAAACAATAACATCCATTTCATAAGGTCCCTATCTTGCCTTTAACTTGTAACCGAAAAGTATTTGTTATGTTAATTTAAAATGCAATTGGACTTAACGATGGCTTTTCTAGCCAACCGACAGATTCGAATGTAATTCTAATGTCATCGCGCTTTTCGCTAAGTCAAAAAAAAGCCAGTCATAAAATGACTGGCTTAGACTAAACACTTTGATTTCTACAGATTTGGACCTGTTGAAGGACGGTGTGGCTTGTTCTGTTTGAGTTGCTGCATCCCTTGGAACATGCGCATAAACCAAACCAGAATCGCGAGGATAGCAAACACACCACCCACGACTGGAATCGCGTAAGCGACTTTATCCAGTAGAGTATTGTGATACCAGTAACGCTCGATGCCCGCCAATACGCCGTTAGTCGTTGCCACTGTCACAATCAATACAACAAAGAAGGTGAAGTACAAGAAAAACGTACGAATTAGACCGTAGTAATGCGAGGTAACAACGTCATCATCTTCACCTTTATCCAGACGGTAGCCCGCATATATAATTGCGACTACACCTGAAATAAGGAACGTAAAAGGCGTAAAGCAACTGAGGATGTACGCAACCCAAATACCGTTATGAGGTTTGTTCATCGGCTTTCACTCCTTTTGACGCTGTTTCGCCTGGCTTGTCTTCTCCCATTGCTTCTTGAGCTTTCACTTCTTCATACCAAAGGTCGTGATGCTCTTTCGCCCATGTTTCGTCTACTTCACCCGTTACCATGCCTTCTAGCGCACCTTCCATACCGAATAGACCGATATAGATGTGGAAAATGAAACCACAGATCAGGATAAGCGCTGAGAACATGTGAACTAAGTTAGAGATTTCCATGTCGCGACGAGTTTGACCAAAGATTGGAAAATCAAGGATCAAGCCGCTTACCGCAGCGATAGCACCAAAACCGATTAGCAACCAGTAAATTGCTTTTTCACCACCATTTGAGAAGCCCGCCGATGGATGGGTACCTTTATGCTTACCCACCATGCCACCCATTTTCATGAACCAACGGATGTCAGTCATGGTTGGGATAGACTTGCGCCACCACTTCAGTAGAACCAATGTAAGTAATACAAAGAATAAAGGTCCTATGTAGTTGTGATATTGCTTAGCTAGCATCACCACAAAGCCCCAAAAATCATCTGGCACATAGGGTTTTAAGAAGTGCTTGCCATAAACAAGCATCAAGCCACTAAATGCAAGTGTTAAGAAAGTAAACGCCATACTCCAGTGAAGTGCTCGGTCCAAACGAGACCAGCGTTTCATTTTTTTACCCGTGCGTGGTTTGCTCAGCATTAGTGGACCAACGAACACATACGCCATGATAACCATAGCGATACTGCCGAAGATTGCTACTGCACCAGCCGGAGACATCCATTTCTCTTTTAGTACAAACCAAGTTTCGCCCGGCGTACTAATTAAAACACCGTGCTCTGGGAACTTAGACGTTGTATAGCCAGATTCGCCTTCACGAACTTCCTTCCAAAATTCGGTTCCTGCTAACTGGGCCATCTCTTTCTGTGCAACTGGTACTGATTCTTGCGCTGTTGCAGGCAGCGATAGAGTCATTACCAGTGCTGCCAATAATGGCAGCACTGCAAGAGAGAGACGTTTAAACAGATGTATCATATCTCTCTCCAAACTTAGCTTTTAGTTGCGTCGAAAGAAAGATCTTCACCGTTTGTCCAGCCTGCATTCTCAGCACCACGTTGAACAACACGTTGACGGAAGATATCAGAGACTTTCTCTGCATCACCCGCTAGCAGTGCTTTCGTTGAACATAGAGACGCACACATTGGCAATTTACCTTCCGCAATACGGTTCGCACCATATTTTTCTTGCTCTTCAATTGAGCCAGGAACGGTGTTAGGACCACCTGCACAGAAAGTACATTTGTCCATTTTACCGCGTTCACCAAATGATGCTTGTTTAGGGAACTGAGGTGCACCAAATGGACAAGCAAATAGACAGTAGCCACAACCGATACATAGATCTTTATTGTGCAGTACGATGCCATCTTCCGTGTGCTCGAAACAGTCAGCAGGACAAACAGCCATACACGGCGCATCTGTACAATGCATACAAGCTACAGAGATCGAGTTCTCACCCGGCTCACCATCATTGAGAGTAACAACGCGACGACGTTGAATGCCCCATTCAAGTGCCGAATCATTTTCATTTTTACATGCAGTCACACAGCCGTTACATTCGATGCAGCGTTTGGTGTCACATAGGAATTTCATTCGTGCCATCTTTTGACTCCTTACGCTTTACGAATGTTACATAGGGTTACTTTAGTTTCCTGCATCAAAGTAACAGGGTCGTAACCGTAGGTGGTTGCGGTGTTTGCTGCTTCACCGATAACGTATGGATCACTACCTTCAGGGTATTTATGACGTAGGTCTTCACCTTCGAACTTACCGCCAAAGTGGAATGGTAGGAATGCTAAGCCAGGTTTCACACGACGAGTAACCATCGCTTTCACCTTAATACGGCCTTTCTCTGCGCCCTCAACCCAAACATCATCGCCATCTTTAAAGCCAAGATCGTTCGCATCTTTAGGGTGAACTTCAACAAACATCTCTTGTTGCAGTTCCGCTAGCCATGGGTTCGATCGTGTTTCTTCACCACCACCTTCGTATTCAACCAAGCGACCAGATGTCAGGATAATTGGATATTCGCCCGATTTATCTTGATCCTGAATCGACTTGTACAGCGTAGGCATACGGAAAATCGCTTCTTTGTCATCCCAAGTTGGGTAATCTGCCACTAGATCACGACGTGGTGTGTATAGTGGTTCACGGTGTAGCGGTACGCGGTCTGGGAATGTCCAAACAACAGCACGCGCTTTCGCATTACCAAATGGAATACAACCGTGCTTAATCGCCACACGCTGAATACCGCCAGACAAATCGGTCTTCCAGTTTTTACCTTCCGCAGCCGCTTTTTCTTCTGCAGTTAGGTCGTTCCACCAACCAAGTTGTTTTAACAACTTGTCAGTAAACTCTGGGTAACCATCTTGGATTTCACTGCCTTTTGAGTAGCTATCTTCAGCAAGTAAATTATGACCTTCAAACTCAACTCCGAAACGAGTACGGAAGTTACCGCCACCATTTGCAACAGTTTTCGACGTATCGTAAAGGATGTGAGTACCTGGGTGCTTCATCTCTGGCGTGCCCCAACATGGCCATGGCAGACCGTAGGTTTCACCGTTTGCTGGACCACCTTCTGCTTCTAGCGAAGTTTTGTGGAACGTATGCCAGTTTTGTTGGTGCTCTTTCAAACGCTCAGGGCTTTGACCTGTGTAACCAATTGTCCACATACCTTTGTTGAATTCACGAGTAATGTCTTCAATAACAGGCTGGTTGTTTTCTACTTTGATGTTTTTGAACAGTTGATCAGCAATACCTAGTTTTTGTGAAAGTAGGTACATGATCTCGTGGTCAGGTTTTGAGTCAAACAATGGTTGGATTACCTGATCACGCCACTGAAGCGAACGGTTAGATGCCGTCACACTACCGTGAGTTTCAAATTGAGTTGTTGCTGGCAATAGGTAAACGCCATCAGTACGGTCATTCATTACCGCTGCTACTGTTGGGTATGGGTCAACTATCACCATCATATCCAACTTCTGCATTGCTTTTTTCATCTCTGGACCACGAGTCTGAGAGTTCACAGCGTGACCCCAGTAGAACATGGCACGGATGTTTTCGCGCTGACGGATCTTATCTTTGTCTTCAAGAACGCCGTCCACCCAACGAGATACAGGAATACCTGCACTGTTCATTGGTTTTTGACCGCCGTACTCGTTATTGTCAAAACGTTTTTGAACCCAGTCAAAATCTAGGTCCCAAACTTTAGACCAGTGACGCCATGCACCTTCAGAAAGACCATAGTAGCCAGGCAGCGTGTCAGATAGTACGCCAAGGTCAGTTGCACCCTGTACGTTATCATGACCACGGAAAATGTTTGCACCACCACCTGATTTGCCCATGTTACCTAACGCAAGTTCAAGTACACAGTAAGCACGAGTGTTGTTGTTACCAGTGGTATGTTGAGTACCACCCATACACCAAACAACACAGCCTGGGCGATGATCAGAAAGTAGCTTAGCCGTCTTGTAAACGTCAGCTTCGCTTACCCCTGTAACACGCTCTACTTCAGCTGGGCTCCATTTTGCTACTTCAGTGCGGATTTCATCCATACCGAATACACGTTGCTGGATAAACTGTGTATCTTCCCACTTGTTGGCAAATACATGCCACAGGACACCCCAGATAAAGGCTACGTCAGAGCCAGGGCGAAGAGATACATAGTGATCAGACTTTGCTGCGGTACGTGTACGGCGAGGATCCGCTACAACGATTTTACAGTTGCTTTTCTCTTTAGCGATTAAGATATGCTGCATTGCTACAGGGTGAGCTTCTGCAGGGTTTGAACCGATAAACAACATCGACTTACAGTTATGCATATCGTTAAAAGAGTTGGTCATCGCACCGTAACCCCAAGTGTTTGCTACACCGGCTACCGTTGTTGAGTGACAGATACGTGCTTGGTGGTCAACGTTGTTGGTGCCCCATAGTGACGCCATTTTACGGTATAAATACGCTTGTTCATTGTTGTACTTTGCACTACCAAGGAAGAAGACGGAGTCAGGACCTGATTCTTCTCGAATATCGAGCGCCTTTTGACTGATTTCATTTAGCGCATCTTCCCAAGAAAGCTTTTTCCACTTACCGTTTTCAAGCTTCATTGGGTATTTTAAACGACGTTCACCATGACCGTGTTCACGCAGTGCTGCACCTTTAGCACAGTGACCACCAGCGTTAAATGGGTGATCATAAGCAGGCTCTTGACCTGTCCAAACACCATTTTGAACTTCTGCATATACACCACAGCCCACAGAACAGTGAGAACAGATTGTACGTTTTACTTCTGTTTTCGCTTCTGGATCTACAGGCTTAGCTTGTGCTTTCGTCATCATTCCCGGTGCAAATAGACTTGCACCAACCACCGCGCCACCAGCTGCAAGCGATGAGTTCTTCATAAATGTACGACGAGAAACACCAAGTTGGTTTTGCTCTTTGCTCACAGAATCGGAGCGTTTAACTAATTTCATGCGTTATGCTCCAAATTACAGTGAGTCGTAGTAATCGCGAACGTGCTGAGTTTCACGATAGCCAGTCTTCTTTTCATCAGGTTTAATTTCTGCAGTTTCTGCAGCGGTTGCCACTTTCGTTGTGCCAGCGACAACGGCACCAACAACGGCAGCAGTTGTTAAGCCTTTGAGGAGATCCCTACGGCTTGTGTTAATTTCATTATTGTCTTTCATGGTTGCTTCCTTACCCTCTTAAGGTAGTGTTTTGGAGGCTTTAAGCCCCTCTTATCGACGCAATTATTCGTACTCAGTTACGTTTTTTACATCAATTTTAAAATGAGTTTTACTTTTTACATTTTGACTAAACTGCACTTGCTCAAGCGTGCAAAATGCACGAAGTAATTGAGCAACTGACAGATAAAAATTGGCATTTTTTGCTTGTTCGATTTGCTTTGCAAGAGGCTCAAACCAAGGGGCTAAATGTTTGTTGAAGAAAACCTGCTGTGTCCCAACCTCTTCCTCTGAAAGCATAGCCATCACTTCACAAAGTGCTGCAATATGATCTTCAGGTTCTTTAACTTGATCTGCTCGCTCAAAACCTAGAAGTTCTAGATCATGTCGAATCTGTGCTAACGGTTTCTCCATTAGCGCACCAGCCATGTGCCAAGAACCAAATGGCATGACTTCACCACGACCGATACCAATAAATAGATTTTGGTATTCGTCTTCTAGTGATTCTTGATCACTCTCTTTGGCGGCTTGTTTCAGTGCTAACCACGCTTGCTGCATTGCACTTTCACTGCTCTCAATATCTAGATCCGCTAAAAATGTGATCAATTCTTGAGGTGGTACTTGGCGGAACAGTGACGCCAGCAGTAAATAAATATCTTGGCGTAGTGTTGCTTGTTCGTCGTTATTCTCCACACCCTACTCCTAGTATTTCAGTTGTTTCATTGGATCATCAGCTAACGCTTCAAACATATCGATCACTCGACAGTCTTCACACATAGCAATACGGTTAACGGCCGCGTCATCAGAGAAATGTGAATGTCCGCGTAGCTTCGTTTGCAACATATCAATCATAGACTGTGGTGCGAATGGCTTGTGGCAACGAACACATTCTGCTGCTTTTTCTTGATGAATAACCCGTGCAGATTGACGAGCTTCTTTATCCCAAATCATACGTGGAGTTAGTGATAGTACTTTTTCAGGACACGCTTTAACGCACAGACCACATTGAATACAATCTTGTTCTACAAACTTCAACGAAGGTGACTCACCGTCGGTATGTAGAGCACGAGTTGGACATACCGCCACACAACTCATACATAGTGTGCAACCACTCGATTGACACTCTACGTTGCCATACGGTGCGCTAGCCGCTAGATCCACAGTGTTCTCTACCGGAATTCGAGAAATCGCAAGTGCATCAAGAGCCGTGAACAAACGTTGACGCTTGTTGCCTTCTAGATCACCAAGAGCAAGGTCAAACGAATCAACACAAAGTGTTGGTGCTCCTTCACGCAATGACTCTAGGTATAAAATATCAATGCATTCTTTTTGAATGCCTAATTGGCTTAGTAGTTCTTGTGCAATCGCCACTTCATTATTCAGAATGCGAATAATCGTTGGCGGCATGAAACGACTCGCAGCGAACATAACTTGTGTCGCACCGTTTACCAGTGCAGCAAACCAAGTATCAATACCAACGGATGGGAGTTCTTCCACAACCACGGGTATCACGTTATCTGGTAAAGCTTTAAGTGCCATGACGTTGTAACTTTCATGACGAGAACTACAAATCAAAACGATAGGATCGAGACCACCCGCTTTCTCATAGTTAGCGAGCGTGCGTTCAATAAATTTTTGAGTATCTTGAGGATCCGGCAGCGCGTAATGAATCGCTTCCGTTGGACATGCTGTCGCACAGGTCCCAACACCTTGACAAAGGTATGGGTTAATTTCAATTCGGTGACCAGTATCGTCGCTACCTTGGCTAGAAAGTGCACCAGCAGGACAAGCATCCACACAACGTTCACAACCTTTTACACCACGAGAACTGTGTGCACATAAGTCGGTATCAAGGCGGAAGTATTTAGGCTTATCAAACGTACCCATTAATGTCGGGATTTCTTCTAGCGCATCCGCCAGTTTAGGGTAACCACGACCAACCGGATAATAGCCAGGTACAGGGACTTCTTCCGTCATACAACTGTTTAGGCAAAGATCGAGTACTACATCAAAGCAATCATGCCCGATTGCAGCTTCCGCAAGATTGCTACGTAGCAATTTGTTCTCAATCTGAACGTCAAAAGCACCGAGAAACCCTGACACACCAACGGAGTTTGCAAAATATAGATTTGCATGGGTACCCTTCTCGCCATCTGTGGATAGCAAAGTGAGGCTTCTCATTTGTTCTAGTTGTTGTGCCGCACTTTCAATAATAGCGGTAGGACCAACAATCAAAGTATGACCGCCACTTTCATAGCTGACAGTCGGTGGGATGAGATTGGTTAACTCAACCGTATTCTCAAGTGCGTAAAGTCTTGCTTTACCATTGTTTGATGTTGCTTCTTGTAATAGTTGTTTAAGCATTGCTCTCTTCCAGGTTGCAACCGGAGATTTGACTGATTAATCAATAGCAAATGCCGTACCAACTTTTATTTAATTTAAAATCAATAACTTAAACTAAATTATGTAAGACGTTAATCACAAAAAAACCGGATGAGACATTTTGTCCCAGCCGGTGAATTCTTTATACAGTCAAAATGTACCTAATTATGGTGTGGTATATTTTGTCTCATCGTCAGTATGGTTGTTATCATCACTAGGTGAATCCAATAATTCTGATTGGTTGAGCTGATTTGATTCTTGATTCGAGTCTTGCTCTTGAATTTCAGGTTGCTCTAGCCCCTCGGAGTCTTCATCGCGCTCTGTTTCATTCACCAATGCAACTGGTTCTGTTTCCAGTTCTTCTTCCGGTTGTTCTTTCACCCAACCACGGAGTGTTTCTGCAACACTTTGTGAAAGCGATTTTAAGTTACTGTAATCATCGTCGTAATCGTCAAGACCATCACGTATATTAAACTCTTCCGACAAAAATAATTTTCTCAGAGCGGCTTTCTTTACACTTTGCTCTACTTCCGATGTCAACAGATTCGCGATAGACATTTCTTCCGGCGCTTCGCCGTTGTCTACGGTCTGACTATCACTATCTGTTGAAGTCTCTTCTGCCTTAATTGAAGCGCTTTGTTCTGTGACTTCTTCATCCGACAGCGCGATCGGTTGATCGTCAGTAACTGGCTGATTATCGGTCTTTATAAGTTCGTGAGTTTTCTCATCAAGCTTACGTTTAGACCAGCGGCTAATAAAACTAGTTACCATTTGCTCTGCCCGCTCCTTTGCGTTTTTTACGTCTCATTTCTAATAATTCACCATGACGTCCTATGTATGCTTCCATCCAAGCTTGCACAGCAAGCGGCATATCGTCTGAAAGCACCAGATATTCACCATCCATAAAGCGTGACGCTACATTTTGTGAGGCGGTGAGTGAAACGACTTTGGCTTGCTCATCACCATCGAAGGTGTCTAATACTAAGAAAAGTTTAGGCTGCTGAGAGCTTAAATTAAAGCGGTAATCGGTGCGCTCATCTTTATGTAATTGCAATATAGTGAGTTGGTCGCTTTGTTGCTCAGGTTTTAAGTTAAAACCTGACAATTGCTGTTGAATTGTTGTCCACTTCCCAGCAGAAACTTCATTTACCGTTAGCTTACATTCAATTGGCCAAAGATCTTCTGTTTTCTCAAGTGTTAAAATAGACATAGTTCACCATGGATTTTTATTTTGTCTGATCCTAAGCAATATCCGTTCCTAAACCAACAAGGATGGTGGTATAGGAACGGATATTGCTTAAATCATGTATGATAATATAACCTTCATTGACTCACCAACCATACTCATCCGTTATGGTGAGCAGTAACAAATAGGAACTAATGTGGTTAAACCAAATATAATTAAAACCAGTGAGAACCCACTACAAACTATCGAAGTTGAGGTGTTTGATGAGTACGGAGAGAAGCTTATCAAAGAAGTTGCTTGTGAGCGCCCTCTTACCGTTATGCTTAACTGGAAAGAAGTGGTCACTCTAATGACTCTTGGATCTCGCCCTGAATCATTGGTTTTAGGCTATTTAAAGAATCAAAGCTTCCTATCCGACCCTAGTGCTATTGACTCTGTCATCATCGATTGGGAAACCAATAGTGCAGCCGTCATTACTAGCGAGAATACCGAGCACATTGAAGGTGCATTAAAGAAAAAAACGGTTACATCCGGCTGTGGTCAAGGCACCATGTTCGGTAATGTCATGAAGCAACTTGAAAACTATCAAGTTCCTCAAACTCCGATTAAACAATCAGAAATCTACACCGCTTTAGAGGCTTTAACCCATTACAACGATACTTATAAAAAAGCAGGTGCTGTACATGGTTGTGCGGTCTGTAAGGGTGATCAAGTGCTTTCATTCGTCGAAGATGTCGGTCGT
This sequence comes from Vibrio kasasachensis, assembly GCF_050337565.1. Lineage (NCBI taxonomy): Bacteria > Pseudomonadati > Pseudomonadota > Gammaproteobacteria > Vibrionales > Vibrionaceae > Vibrio > Vibrio kasasachensis. The sequence continues at coordinate 173,822 of NZ_JAKJTB010000012.1, forward strand.
CATAACGCCGTAGACACGCTTGCCGGTGAGATGTGGATCAATGAAGCATCGGGAGCAAACAAAATTTTCTATACTACTGGGCGTCTTACGTCTGAGATGGTGATAAAGGTTGCACAGATGGGTATACCTGTATTGTTATCCCGCTCAGGGGTCACTCAAATGGGATTGGACCTAGCGCAGAAGTTTGGTATTACAACCATTGCTCGTGCAAAAGGTTTACGCTTCCAAGTCTTTACTGGCGTAGAAAAAATTACCTTTGATGTCAAAGGCGAACCAACAGAATAGACCTCAAGCCCCCATTTCGTTGGGGGCTACCCATGTGACAATTGTGTGACACTTTTGTTGCAAATCACTCTTCTAGTGCTATTAGTTTAATATCCACGCTCAAAATATAACTGCATTAATACCTGCAGATACAAATTCAATCACGTGGTATCTAAACGTCAGTCTCTAGGGGAATAAATATGTCTCAAAAACTATACGGCACCAAATTGTTCGATGGCGTAAGCATACGTGCCAAGCTGCTTTTGATTAATGCAATATTGATTATTGGTATAATCTGTTACGGTTTTTTTGAGCAACACAGCCTAAATAACCTGCATGAATTAGAGTTAGCATCAGTCGATAATGCCGAAGCTGAGACCGAACTTCTGACACTTAGACGTCATGAGAAGGACTTCCTAGCTAGGCAAGATACTAAGTATCAAGCCCGTTTTACTCAAACTTACCAAAGTCTTTCTAACAGATTGATCAATCTAGAGCAGAAAATCAAAAACCACGACTTACAAATCGACAATCGTACCGATGTCATTATCAGCACCTTAGAGCAGTATAAAAAGACATTTGACCAATTGGTCGCGCAAGTTGAACTGATAGATTCTAAGAGCAACGAGCAGTCATTGGTTCAACAACTCGCCTTAAACCGTACCTTGCTACGCCAACAAGTAATGAGTCTGAATAACCTCGAAGCAAAAGTGGCACTGTCTGAACTGATGGAACATGATTTTCACTACCTAGCCGATACCTCAGAACAAACGGAACTTACCCTCTCTGAATCTCTACAATCCTTTTATCAGGAGTTCGCGTATTCCTATTCCTTACAGGCATCTTTTAACCAGTATCAAGATGCACTAGTTAACCTTTTTGAAGCCAACAAGACATTGGGACTAACGCCAAATGAAGGGTTACGTGGCGAACTACGTAGTACCGTTCATCTAACCGAAAAGGAAATCATGACGCTTCAAGGAGAGATTAAATCTGCAGTTGATATTGCCTCTGACAAGGTCACTATCCAATTACACATCTTTGGTGGTCTACTAGCTGTAATTCTCTCAGGGCTACTGATGTTGATTGGGCGCAGTATCATAGGGCGCATTCAAACTATTAATGCGAGTATGCGCGACATTGCAAGTGGTAAAGGAGATCTAACGGCGCGCATGAATGCAACCGGAAATGATGAGCTCGCACAACTGGCTAATTCATTTGATACTTTTACCTCTAAGCTACACAGTTTAATTATCGATGTTGCCTCAGCGAAAGACGTCCTCGATCAAAGTTCATCATTAAGTACACAATCTGCCAGCAAAAGTATGGATAATGCGCAGCAGCAGAAAATTGAATCTGAATCGGTTGCGACCGCGGTCAATCAACTTGTACACACAAGCAATGAAATTACCGCCAATATTGAGCACGCCGCTATGAGCGCGTCTAACATGAAAGATGCATCTCAACTGGCAAGAGACATCACTCATCAAGCCAGCGCGAGCATGGAAACATTGGCTTCGGATATTGCAAATTCACAAGGTTTGATTGAACAACTAGAAGAGCAGAGTCGCCAAATTAATTCTGTTGTTTCGACGATCCAAGGGATTGCAGAGCAAACCAACCTACTTGCACTGAATGCCGCAATTGAAGCTGCGAGAGCTGGTGAACATGGGCGGGGCTTTGCAGTAGTCGCAGATGAAGTTCGCGATCTTTCAATGAAGACCGATAACTCAACTCGCCAAATTGAATCAACTATAAGCAATTTATCTAGCCAGATTCATAGTACGGTGAACATCATGGCTGCTAGCCAACAACAAGCCGAGGCGACTAAGCACAATACCCTACAAGTCGTTGATGCCATCGATAGTGTTAATCAGCAAATTGAAGAGTTGTTCAATATGAATGCGCAGATCGCGACAGCGTCTGAGGAGCAGTCCATGGTGTCGCATGAAATCGACAAAAACATCACTCATATCGCCTCATTGGCGAGCGATACTTATCAAGAAGTCCAAGAATCTGTGAAATATAGTGGGCAAGTCAGAGAAGTAAACAATAAACTCGATTCACTTGTTGCGCAGTTCCGTTATTAAACTTGGCGATTAAACGTAGATACAGATGAAAAAAAACGGGCTTAGAATAAGCCCGTTTCTTCTTTCAAGATTGAGGATTAACCTTCAACGCCGCGAGCGCGTAGGAACTCTGCGTAGGTACCGCGGAAGTCATTAATCTTTCCATCACGAATTTCTAAGACACGAGTAGCCAAAGAATCTACGAATATACGGTCATGTGATACGAAGAACAAAGTGCCTTTGTACTGCTCTAGTGCCGTGTTCAGTGATTCAATTGATTCCATGTCCATATGGTTAGTCGGTTCATCCATCAATAGCATGTTTGGCTTATGCATCATGATTTTACCTAGTAGCATACGACCTTGCTCACCACCAGACAGAACTTTTACTGACTTTTTGATGTCGTCTTGGGAGAAAAGCATACGACCAAGGAAGCTACGAAGAACTTGCTCGTCATCGCCTTCTTGGCGCCATTGTCCCATCCAATCCATCAACGTCATATCTTCTTCAAAATCATGCGCATGATCTTGAGCATAGTAGCCAATATTTGAGTTTTCAGACCACTTGTAGTGACCAGTGCGGGCTTCTAGTACGCCAGCTAACGTATTAAGGAACGTGGTTTTACCAACTCCGTTCTCACCAATAATAGCAACACGTTCGCCTACTTCAAAAATGGCATCGAAGTTTGAGAACAAATCGTTTTCAAAACCTTGGCTTAGGTTTTCAACTTCCAATGCGTTACGGAATAGCTCTTTAGATTGCTCAAAACGAATAAATGGGTTTTGACGACTTGATGCTTTTACTTCATCAATCTTAATTTTATCGATTTGTTTCGCGCGAGAAGTTGCTTGTTTCGCTTTTGATGCGTTTGCAGAAAAACGTGCAACGAAGGTTTGCAATTCAGCAATTTGCGCTTTTTTCTTTGCATTATCAGACAACAGACGTTCACGTGATTGGCTTGCAGCCGTCATGTACTCATCGTAGTTACCCGGGAACAAGCGTAGAGCACCGTAATCAAGGTCAGCCATGTGTGTACACACTGAGTTCAGGAAGTGACGGTCATGCGAGATGATGATCATGGTACAGTTACGTTGGTTTAGTACTTCTTCCAACCAGCGAATGGTATCCATATCCAAGTTGTTGGTTGGTTCATCTAGTAACATGATGTGTGGGTCTGCAAACAGAACCTGAGCCAAAAGAACACGTAGTTTCCAACCAGGAGCTACTTCGCTCATCAAACCAAAATGTTGCTCTTCAGGAATACCTACCGCTAACAGCAGTTCGCCGGCTTTAGCTTCGGCCATGTAGCCGTCCATTTCTGCGAACTGGACTTCTAGATCGGCAACTTTCATGCCGTCATCTTCACTCATATCAGGCAAAGAGTAGATACGCTCACGTTCTAGCTTTACTTCCCATAGCTCTTTATAGCCCATGATTACAGTGTCAATTACTGTATATTCCTCATAGGCAAACTGATCCTGATTCAGCTTCGCAACACGTTCATTTGGGTCGTAGCTAACGTTACCGCCACTTGGTTCTAGTTCACCACTAAGGATTTTCATAAACGTTGACTTACCACAGCCATTCGCACCGATAAGACCGTAACGGTTACCTTCGCCGAATTTAACTGAGATATTTTCAAATAGTGGCTTGGCGCCAAATTGTTGCGTGATATTAGCAGTGGAGATCAAAACCTGTACCTTAGCTAGTGATTAATGGGGTAAAAACCGCGCAACGTTACTGATAAAGCGCCTTAACTGCAAGTTTTGTTTTTAGTTTAGACTATTTAGCTGGCGAGTTGTTCTTCAAACCAAGCTTTAAAAAACGTTATAAATTGCCGTACTTTTTGTGGAGCGTGTTCTCGCTCAGGATAAACAAGGCTGATGGTTAATGCACCATTATCGTAATCTGACAATAACACCTCAATTTCTGGGTTGTGCTTAAAGATATAGCGAGGCAAAAATGCAAGACCTTGATGCCTTGCAACCAAACAGTGCACCAGTTGAGCTGAATTCACTCGAACACGTTGGTGGATATTGACCTTTTCTATTTGACCTTGCTTACTAAATGAAAAAGTCGTGTTATTCGCGTATCTATGTACGATGATTTTCAGGTTCTTAAGGTCCTGTACGCTTTTGGGGTAGCCATGACGTTCAAGATAGGTTTTGGATCCAACTAAATCAAAAGGCATCTTGCCTATATAACGGTAGATAAGATTTGAATCAGGCTGAGATGAACTGGCTCGTATGCAAAGATCAAAGCCCTCCTCAATAAGGTCAATAAAACGGTCTTCAACCATCACATCTAAATCAATATTGGGGTATTGTGATAAAAATTGAGCGCACATATCCGCAGTTGCCGATTCTCCAAGAACACTCGGTACACTCAGTCGTAACTTACCCGATGGGATACCCGTTTGCTCCATTAGCTCGCCTTCCGCCAATTCAACTTGGCTCAATATGGTTAAACAGCGTGCCAGATACCGCTCGCCAGCCAATGTTAAGGAGATCGATCGTGTGGTTCTTTGCAACAATCGCGTATCGACCTGACTTTCTAGATACGCAACATGCTTACTGACATATGAAGGTGAAACATCCATTTCATTCGCTACCTTGCTAAAACTACGCACTTGGGCAATACGTACAAATAGCTTCATAGCAGTTAGTTTATCCATTTACTCTCTCGATAATTTCCATTTTAGAAAAAAACTATCTTCATAATGCACATTTATTGCGCTTTTGGAAACATGTAACCTTTTTGTGTCAGTTAATTAAGGGAATGATGATGAAAGCGTATCAACTACAACAATTTGGCGAATCGAGCATGACTAATGTCGATCGACCAACACCTAATAAAGACGAGGTGTTGGTAAAGGTCCTCGCCTCTTCTATTAACCCAGTGGATTGGAAGATTAGATCTGGAATGCTTGGACAACTTGTTCAAGAATCACTGCCAATGACGCTTGGCTGGGATCTAGCCGGCGAAGTTGTTGAAGCAGGGAATGGTTCTCAAGAGTTCTTACCTGGAGATCGAGTCTTTGCCATGAAAGAGATTGGAAAAAGTGGCACTCTCACAGAATACTGCGTAGTTAAGCGCAATCACATTGCCAGAATTCCAGCAAGTATTGCAACTGAACATGCAGCAGTACTACCCATGGCACTTCTTACGGCGTGGCAAGCATTGATCACTGCGGGAAATATTCATCGCAATCGCAGGGTATTTATTCAAGCGGGCGCTGGCGGTGTCGGACATATTGCAATTCAATTGGCCAAAGTAATGCAAGCATATGTAGTTGTAGCAACGTCAAACCGAAATAGAGAGTTCGTTATGGGGTTAGGTGCCGATGAAATACTTGATTATGAAAAGCAAGATGTCTATCAATGGTTAGAGCAAAACCCTGTTGACTTGGTGTTAGAAAGCTTGCACGGCGAACAGCAAATTCAATGTGTATCAATACTAAAACCCAAAGGTCGCTTGATTAGTATCAGCGGACTTCAGGAAGAAACGATTGAGGCAGCTAAAGAAGCTGGAGTTCATGCTGAATTTGTTTTTGTGAGCCCTAATGGCACTCAACTAGAACAAGCTGTAGAAATGCTTGAAACAGGGCAAATCATGCCTCACATCTCTCATACTGTTTCATTTAGTCAACTCGAACACGGTTATGCGCTAAGCGAAGAAGGTCGTGTTCGAGGCAAAATTTTGGTCGATTTTGCTTAGTTGTATTTGCAACTTCAACGGTGTTGGTAAGTAAGCTTGGGCTATTAACAAAGATAGCTATTCACCGCTACCTAACGCAATTTGGTAGCGGTTTTTTATATAACTTCAGCTACAGGAGCAATTAACGTAATAGCGTATTACTTGAGTAATACAACTTAGCCTTTCGTGGATACCAATAAATGAATCTCAGCTTTTTTTGGCAACCTAATTGTAAATCGACTGCCTTTACCCCATTCAGATAGGACAGTTAACTCCCCACCCGTTTGGCTCAAAATACTTTGTGAGACAGAAAGTCCCAACCCAGTACCTTCACGTTTGGTGGTATAAAATGGTGAGAAGATTCGTTTAATGTTCTCAGGTTTAATCCCGGTACCTTGATCTTCAATATGAATCAAAGCTCCTTTATCAACGCCATTTTCTAACCAATCTTCACTGCAGATCGTTAACTTGCCTTTTCCTTGCATCGCATGAATACCATTCATCTGTAGATTGACCAGTATCTGTAACAGCTGATGGCGGTTGATCTCGACAGAAGTGTGCGCCCTAAGATCCGTGACAAACTCTATGTCTCGTTTTTTACTGCCTGTTTTCACCAAAGTGATACTTTCTTCCACAATGGGATTGACGTGCTGCCAAGTAATTTCATCTTGTACTCCACCGTGACGACTGTATTGAAGTAGACTTCGAGTGATATTGCGAATGCGATCAATTTGAGTATGGATAGCATCCAATTCTTCTTGAACGCGTGTTGCATCATTACCCAATTCGAATTGTATCAATTCGACGTTACCTAAAATTACGGCGCTAGGGTTGTTGATTTCATGGGCAATACCAGCGGTTAGCTCACCAAGCGCTGCCAGTTTTTCATGCACAACTAACTTATCACGAGTTTGATTGAGCAATTGAATATGCAGCTCTAATTCGGCTGTCTTCTCTTCCAAACTGGCTGTACGCTGCTGGACCTTACCTTCCAACTCTACTGCGGCATGTTTAAGCTCGTTTTTCCGTTGTCTTAGTAGATCAAGCATATTGTCAAATTGCTTAGCAAGCTGTGCCAACTCATGCTCATCATCCAAGCCTAAATGCCCAATCCGAGTTTCTTTACCAAGTTGGATCATTTTCACCACTCGATGTATATGCTCTATCGGGTTAAATAAATCACGAGAACCTCGGTACACCATCACACCTGAAATGATGAGCAGTAAAATGGTGGTGAAACTAATCTCAGCAATATTGGTGACATAGGCTTTAAGAAACGGCCACATTAAATACCCAGTGTAAATCATGCCAATAACTTGATCGTTCTTATCGTGAATAGGCTGATAAGCGCTGATGTACCAAGCATCGTAGACAAACGCACGATTAACCCATTGCTCACCTTTATCTAAAACGGAAGATCGCACTTCATCCGATACCCGCGTTCCAATCGCGCGACCAAGGTGATCAGTACTGTCTAATGGGACATTAGTACTAACGCGCAAATCACCAAGAAATAAGGTTAATGTGCCTAGAGGGCGTAAATAGTCTTTCTCGCTGGGATAAATAAGATCACGAATTTGATCGACTAAGATCGTGCTGTTGTTAAGCAGTAATCCCCCATCCATATAACCGACCAACACACCTTCATTGTTATGGACTGGAATAACAGTACGACTAACAAGACCACGATTTTCTACGCTGTTATCATCCAGCATCGCAACTTCTGCTCGACGAGCAAGATTTTCGTCAAGGTCATCCAGTTCCTCACGAGTAAGCAGATCGAAAAAAGACTCTCGCTGAGTTAATTCTGGATAATTAAATTTACCGTCAACGTCATCAATACGGTGTAAGCACAAAAAATCCAGATTGTATCGTTTCTTCTGCTTTCGAACCCATTGCCTCAGTACTTCATCATTGATCCCACTCTCCAACCGAATTCGGAAATCATACGATTCTGCAAATGCTTCAACATGGTTCGCCTGTTTCTGCTGGATAAGTTCAATGCTATTACTAGCAACCTCCAAACGTTCAGAAACATCAATTAAAGTACTTTGCCACGTATAGTGGATTGACCAATATATGGTGATCCCTATCAAAGCCACTAAAGTCAATATGATTGGTGCCGATGTCAGTATCATCAAACGGTAGCGCACCATCGTTTTAAAACGGTAGCGCCATTTACCAATAAATCCACTGCGGTCTATATGACCATTATTCGGCATAATCGGAGCCCTCAGCGTCCCACTCTTTGTATTTTCGCTCTAGTGTTTTTCGCGCTACGCCTAACTCGCGAGAGGCTGCCGACTTATTCCCATCATAAAAATCAACAAGCTGCTGAATATGTGATTTCTCGACTTTTTTCAACGTCCAAGAATTCGGGTAGCCTTTCGCTGATTCACGAGTTAAATCCGCAACATCAATCAGTTGGGCACTAGAGGATACCGTCATAGAGACATGTGTTTGCACTTGATTTTGGTTAATTTCTCGCCAGTAATCTGCTGGTGGTTTCGCCAATAGTATGCAGCGTTCAAGCAGGTTTTTGAGTTCACGGATATTGCCTGGCCAATCATAATTATTGATCGCTGCAATATCTTCATGAGCCCAGTTTGGGCAGTTAACGCCAAGTTCTGAAGAAAGCATTTTGGTAAAGAAAGGAACCAGTTCATTGAGATCTTTCTTTCGATCACGCAGAGGCTCCACATCAATTTTGAGAACATTCAAACGGTAAAAGAGATCTTCTCGAAAGTTTCCCTTGCTGACTTCCTCTTGCAAGTTTCGATTAGTCGCCGCGACCACACGAACATCAACATTGATTTCTTTTTCACTACCGACAGGTCGAATCGCGCGTTGTTCTAAAACACGTAGTAGTGAGGATTGCATCGACAAAGGCATTTCGCCGATTTCGTCTAAAAATAGTGTGCCACTATTGGCGACGCGAAATAACCCTTCACGTCCTTTTTTAGCGCCTGTAAAAGCACCAGATGTATGGCCAAAAAGTTCACTCTCTAGCAGATCCGGCGCAATCGCAGCGCAGTTAACCGGAACAAAAGGTCCTTTACGTCCACTGGCTTCATGGACACCTCGCGCGACTAACTCCTTCCCCGTTCCTGACTCACCTTCGATGAGAACCGAAGCACGAGAAGGCGCAAACTGAGATATTAACTGGCGAAGTTGCTTGGTTTTCTCTGAACTACCGGCAATTTCACTAACAATATGACGATTTACATCTCGACGAAGCGCATATTGCAAACGATCATTGAGACGTTTATCCATACAACGTTGAACGGATTGAAGCATTTGACTGAGGTTAAATGGCTTAAGAATAAAGTCCGTCGCACCCAGTTTTAATGCAGAGATAGCCGTTTCTAGATCGGCATAACCTGTCATAAAAATTACATCCGCCCGACGCTCATCATCATTAAACGCTTCTTCCCACTCAATACCAGAGCGTCCAGGCAAGTTAATGTCTAAAATTATAAGGTCATAATGATTGGCGAGGCGCAATGTTTCAGCTTGTTCAATACAGCCTGCTGTATCAACTTTCGAGAACCATTTGCTGAGCGCTTTTTGCAAAATGGCTTGCATGCCTACCTCATCGTCAACCACTAGGACAGAGAATGCTTGGTATTGGAGTGACTTACTTGTGTCGAGAGATGGGGACATATCTAGATCTCTATAGTTTTCATTATTGGGTCAGAGTGTACCAAGGTTTGCTTACTGGGATCGAGCAATAGTGAGACAATTTGTCTCAGAGACCCTTTTTGTCCACAATTTCAAACAGAATCGCTTGATATATATACTAAAAAGTTGGCATTTAGATTGCTAATGGCAACATACCATCTTTGGTTCTTACTATCGCCCTACTCGGTAATGAACTAGAAAGCCTATTTTGGCCCACACTATGGAAAATATAACAATGAAAGCAACGATTTCAATTAAAGCAACGGTTAGTTACACTCTCGCGACAGTCTCAATCGCACTATTTAGCTATTCTGCACATGCAGAAGAACAAGCGCATGTAAGACTCGCTACCACCACCAGTACTTATCATTCTGGTCTACTTGATTACCTTCTGCCTGAATTTGAACAAGACACAGGCTACAAAGTGGACGTCATTGCTGCGGGCACTGGTAAATCCCTTAAAATGGGTGAAAATGGCGATGTTGATTTGGTCATGACTCACGCACCAAAAGCGGAAGCAAATTTCGTCGATAACGGTTACGGTGTTCTTCCTCGCAAATTAATGTATAACGACTTCGTTGTAGTGGGTCCTCAAAGCGATCCCGCAAAAATTTCAGATCAGAAAGATGTCGCTGAAGCATTTAAACAAATCGCTTCAAATAACGCGACTTTCGTTTCTCGTGGTGACGATTCAGGCACGCATAAGAAAGAGCTTGGCATTTGGGCACAAACCAAAATGGTACCAAACTTCACTGGTTACCGCTCGGTTGGACAAGGCATGGGACCAACGCTAAATATGGCGTCTGAAATGCAGGGCTATACTATGACAGACCGCGGTACTTGGTTAGCTTATAACAACAAGCTCGATCTAAAGATCCTAGTACAAGGCGACAAAAACCTATTTAACCCTTATCAAGTTATCTTGGTTAACCCTGAGCGTTACCCAACCATCAACTTCCAAGGTGCAAAAGTATTCAGCGACTGGCTTGTGAACGCACGCGGTCAAGAACTGATTAACAGCTTTAAACTTAATGGCAAGCAACTGTTTGTTGCCAATGCAAACGAGAAATAATCGCCCATGAGCCTCTGGCAGACAACCTTAGACGCGTTAGCCTTACTGGTCGCCTTTGACCCTGATTTAATGGCTATAGTTGGAGTTTCCTTCAGCGTTTCTATAACCGCTATATCCTTGGTGTTGCTGCCAGCGATTTTGTTTTCGTTCACACTTGCCTACACTGATTTTCGGGGCAAGTGGCTGTTCCTATCTTTAGTGAACACCTTACAAGCCGTGCCGACCGTGGTTATCGGCTTGTTACTATATATGCTGCTATCACGCGCAGGTCCTTTGGGTGATTGGCAAATGCTGTTTACTCAAAAAGCGATGGTACTTGGTCAAATGCTGATTTGTTTTCCTGTATTGGTAGCAATGATGCATGGTGCCCTTCAATCCAGCGATCGTCGTGCGGTTGAAACGGCGATTACATTGGGTGCCTCAATGCCACGTTTAGCCGCAACCATGATTTGGGAGACTCGCTTTCCCCTTCTCGCGGCCACTATTGCAGCCTTCTCAAGGATCGTAACCGAAGTTGGTTGTTCTATGATGGTCGGTGGCAACATCATGGGTGTTACCCGTAATATCCCAACCGCTATTTCAATGGAAAGCCATAAAGGCGCTTTTGCGCAAGGTGTTGCACTTGGAATTGTATTACTCTCGTTAGCATTGCTTCTCAATTTTTTTCTTAGCAGCATGCGCGGCCGTGGTTATTTGAGGACTTAGGGGCAACTTATGACGATCAAACTAACGGCACAGCAATTATCGATGAGATTTAAAGATCGAGTGCTATTTCACATCCCAGAACTCTCAATCGGTCCGAATGATGCTATCTACCTTAGAGGCGATAACGGGGTCGGAAAAACGACACTGCTCAAAATCATTTCCGGTTTACTTAAGCCATCTACTGGTCGGGTCATTGCGCCAAATGACAACGTAATACAACGGCTACTCCCTCGTAGCGGACGCCGCAATGTGGTTTACCTCCACCAATCACCTTATCTATTCGATGGCACTGTTTATCAAAACGTGGCTTATGGTATTCGCTATCAAAAAATGTCAAAACAAGATAAGCGCGCAAAAGTTATCAACGCGTTGCGCCGCGTGGGTTTAGAAACATTAGCTGATGAACACATCTCAGTCCTGTCTGGTGGCGAAAAGCAGCGAGTAGCAATGGCGAGAGCATGGATACTGACCCCTTCTATTTTACTGATGGATGAGCCCAGTGCCTCTCTTGATCAAGAGTCAATAGATAGACTAGTCAGCCTTGCAAAAGACTTGCTAAAAAAAGGCTCAAGCATTGTTGTTACTAGCCATCAGAAAAACGCCTTAACAGAATTATGTCGCAAACAGTGGTGGATAAAAGAATCAACTCTGATAGAGTCACCATTGTTACAAATCATTAATGATAAAGAGCAAGAGAGCACCTATGCTAAGACCAACGCAAACTAGTTGGGTCATTTTGGCTGGCGGTCAAGCCAGCCGCATGGGCGGCAAAGACAAAGGTCTTATCGAACTAAATAATAAGCCGCTAATTCTGCACGTTATTGAACGCTTGTCGCCACAAACCCCACAAATATTAATCAATGCCAACCGCAATCAAACTAAATATGCTGAGTTTGGTAGCGTATTTAGCGACCATTTTGCTGATTATCCCGGCCCGATGGGAGGTATTCACGCAGGATTAGTACATGCTAAAACCGAATGGGTTGGATTTGTGCCTTGTGATAGCCCAATGATCAGTTCGGATCTGGTAGAGCGTTTCTGCTCCCATGTTCAGCAAGACAGCGATATTCTGGTAGCCCACGATGGTTCACATCAACAACCTGTTTTTACGCTCTACCACAAACGTGTACTGCCAAAATTAACCGCATTCTTGGAGCGCGGTGACCGGAAAATTATTCTTCTTTATGATGAGTGCAACACGTCTTACGTTGACTTCAGCGATGAACCAAACTGCTTTGTAAACTTGAATACTCCACAAGAGTTGGAACAATTTGGAACTTTAGAATCATGACATCACGCCACCTAGTCCCTATTCTTGGATTTGCTGCTTACTCAGGCACTGGTAAAACAACCCTGATCGAAGCGCTATTACCAAAACTCACTGAAGCTGGTCTACGCATCGGTATGCTCAAGCACGCCCATCACAACTTTGATGTCGATAAACCAGGGAAAGACAGCTACCGCCTTCGTAAAGCGGGCGCGAGCCAAATGCTCATTTCATCACGTAACCGCTATGCATTAATGACAGAAACGCCGCAAGAAGAGTCTGAGTTTCACTACCTACTCTCGCGATTTGATCAACAGCAACTTGACGTTATCTTGGTTGAAGGCTGTAAAAACATCGCCTTTCCTAAAATCGAATTGCACCGTGATGAAGTCGGCAAACCTTGGCTTCACCCAAGTGATGACAACATCGTTGCAATCGCCGCTGACAGCCACGTTGAAACGACTCAATTACCACAACTTGATATCAATGATTTAGAGTCAATCACCCAGTTTATTTTGGATTTTGTTGCACGCAAAGGCGAAACAGACAAAGAAACTACGGGATCATCTTGTTGCGATACGCTCTCTCCTGCTTTTTTGTCTGTCGTCCAAGGTCAAGAGAAGATCTTGTCACTGGTTAATACTGTGGCTGAAACTGAAGCTTGCCCAATGCAACAAAGCTACTACCGCGTTTTAGCACAAGACATAGTGTCACCAGTGAATGTGCCACAGTATACTAATTCAGCGATGGACGGTTTTGCGATTCGAAGTGACGACTTGCAATGTCAAGACTACCAAGTGGTTGCTGAAGTGCTTGCAGGTCATGCATATGAGCATGAAGTTAAAAAAGGACAAGCGGTTAAAATAATGACTGGGGCACCAACTCCTTTAGGTGCTGACACAGTAGTGATGCGCGAACAAGCCGTTACAAATAGTGACCGCGTCACATTTGGTGAGGCAAATATCAAAGCTGGTCAGAATGTTCGCCAAGCGGGTGAAGACCTTGCGATTAGTCATGATGTATTTACCCAAGGTACTCGTATTGAATCAGCTGAAATGGGCATGCTGACATCACTTGGTTTTGCTGCAGCTCCTGTCTATCGTCAATTGAAAGTCGCAATATTCTCAACTGGTGATGAAGTACAAGCCCCCGGTAGTGAGCAAAAGCCCAATACAATTTACGATTCAAACCGCTTCGCGATTATGGGGCTGCTTGAAAAGCTGGGTTGTGAAATCATCGACTTCGGTATCTTAGAAGATAACGAACAAGTGATGATTGATGCCATTGAGCAAGCTAGCCAGCAAGCTGATGTAGTGATTACATCGGGTGGTGTTTCCGTTGGTGATGCCGACTATGTAAAATTGGCACTGGATAAACTCGGCCAAATTGATTTTTGGCGTATCAATATGCGCCCAGGTCGCCCACTGGCCTTTGGTCAAATTAATGATAAACCATTCTTTGGTTTGCCTGGAAATCCGGTTGCCGTCATGGTGTCCTTCATTAATTTTGTTGAGCCCGCTCTGCGCAAAATGCAGGGTGAAGTGAACTGGCAACCGCTCAAAGTAATGGCTATCGCCACCGAAGACTTGCGTTCACGCCAAGGTCGAACTGAATTCAGTCGCGGTGTTTATAACATTGATAGCGCAGGTCGGTTAACAGTACAAACTACTGGTAAACAAGGCTCTGGCATTTTGCGTTCAATGAGTGAAGCCAACTGTTTAATCGAAATCTCCCCGGCTGTAGACACAGTTAAAGTTGGAGAAAGCGTGACAATCATTCCGCTTCAAGGCAGAATCTAACCCATTCGAGACCAGTGAAACCGCTGGTCTTTACAATTAATATTAAGTAAGCAAATAGAGCACTATGGTTCGTATTATTCTTTATACCTACAAAGACGTTGATAAAACACTGACATTTTCTTACCAACAGCACCGCAACATCCATGAAGCCGTTGCAGAAGCTGAAGGCATCGATATCTCTGCATTTTTGAAGATGGAACAGCAAATTGAGCTGATTTCAGACACTAAAGCTGTGCGCAATTATCGTGACAACCATTTTAAGAAACTGGGTTTTACCAAGCTGACGCTACAGCAAAAAGAAAACCGTGGTGTAGGCAAGAAATAGTACGCCGTTAGTTTTCAGTATTACGTAAAAAGGGCTTCCGAATGGAAGCCCTTTTTATATCAAAATCAATTATTTGATATTTAAGAATGCAGCACCACGCACGCCACCTGAATCACCATGTTTTGCTTTAACAATTTTAGGGCATTTCGCGACAGAAAGAAGATGCTTAGGAATACGTTTTGGCATTTCTTCATAAATCATATCAAAATTTGATAGGCCACCACCGAGCACCACTACGTGAGGATCGTTCGCGGTAAACAAGTTGGCAAAACAAATGGCGAGTAGCTCCATAAAACGTTCTATATGTTCGACTGCTTTTGCCTCGCCCTCTGCTTGCGCATGGATGATATCAATTGCCTTTTTCTTCTCACCATAATAATGGCTATAAAGCAGTTCAAAGCCTCGACCAGAAAGGTAATTA
This sequence comes from Vibrio kasasachensis, assembly GCF_050337565.1. Classification (NCBI taxonomy): domain Bacteria; kingdom Pseudomonadati; phylum Pseudomonadota; class Gammaproteobacteria; order Vibrionales; family Vibrionaceae; genus Vibrio; species Vibrio kasasachensis. The sequence continues at coordinate 189,121 of NZ_JAKJTB010000012.1, forward strand.
TCAATACAACCTTTCTTATCGCAGCCGCAATTAAATAGCGGTGCATTCTCACCGAGATGGAACCAAGCATCAATTGGCAGACGCATGTGCCCCATTTCGCCAGCAACATTGTTACGACCCGGGAAGACTTTACCGTCGTATATTAAGCCGCCACCAAAACCAGTACCTAGGATCACCCCCATCACTGAAGGGGCATCTTTTAATTCTTCATCCCATGCTTCTGACAATGCAAAACAGTTGGCGTCATTATCGATTCTTACGGTTCGACCAATTTTGGCTTCCAAATCTTTGCGTAGAGGTAAGCCTTTCGCCGCCGGAATATTAACCGTTAAGATGGTGCCATCATCGGCATCTTCCATACCTGGTAGACCTAAGCCAATCTTGCCTTCACACTTGAACTCTTGGTCATATTTACTGACCAAACCCGCAATAACTTCTAGTAATTCTTGATAATCACTTGTTGGGGTTGGTACGCGTTCCGTCGCAACTCGCTCTAGTTTCTCGTTGAATGCGCCAAATTCAATTTTAGTGCCGCCAACGTCAAAGCCGTAGTACATCTTATTCTCTCCCAGAATGTAATTCGAAAAATCTACACAAGAATCGCATCATTCTCATAACACAGAGGTTATGTTTCCTGAGCAACAACTGCTAATAATGACTATTAACAACTGATCGTCGACTAATATCAATGATCTGCATTCGTATTTTCGATCAAGAAGCGTTTTAATTCTGGTCTGGTTAAATCTGGCTTTATACGAGTCTTACTCAGTAGGTAAGTTTCTCGAAACACTCGGAACCAACCATCAAGCATATTCCCTGCTTGCGTCTCACCAAGTTGCTCTAATACTAAAATGGCAACTTCCGCAGTTGAGAGATGTTGCTCGTTTTCGGATTTTCTCATGATGTACTGTGAAATCGCTTGTGGTTGAATTGAAACAACTGGTAAACCATCAAGATACGGCGATTTTCGGAAGATACGCCTAGCTTCACGCCAACTGCCATCGAGCAAAATGATCAGCGGCTTTTTCTGCTCACCAAGGTTGGCAAGTGGTTGTATGACAATCCGAGTTTGATCATCAACATAATCGGCAGGAAAAACCAACAATGGTTGATAGTTTGGATTGTTAAGCAAGGCTAACATTTTTGGGTCGGGCTCAGTTCTGCTCCATTGAAATGCGTAACCCTCTTTGATGGTATCAAGGATTAATCGCCCGGTATTACTTGGCTTAAATACTTCGTTTTCAGACAGGATCAGCATCACTGCTACATCACAGTCAATCTCCGGCTGATGGGCGCACACACAGTATTTCACGGCGACTTGACAGTATTGGCAACGCTCTACTTTACTACCTCGTGCATTAAAAACTCGGGTCGAAAGTGCGCGGCGCTGTTGATATAAATGATGAAAGGCGTGGATTCTCATGCTGATTCAATGATAATAATGTTGAAGGCGACAAATTCTACTCACCTTCAGCGCTTATGCAAGGTGAAACGCTAAGGATGTTCAATGCAAAACCCAGATATGATCCGGCTAAGTTTTTTTCTATCGGTGCTTTTTCTCTGTGGTATTTGGGAATGGTTGGCTCCACGTAAACCCTTAACTCAAAACAAATGGCAACGCTGGTTGAACAACCTCGGCTTGGTTGGCTTTAACTCTTTGTGTTTGAGCTTGCTTATGCCTTTAATGGCGATCGAAACGGCGATCTGGGCGAATCAACAAGGCTACGGCTTACTTAATATACTTGCTCTTCCCTCAATGTTGGAAATCGTCATTGCGGTCTTGCTGCTGGATTTCGCTATCTACGTGCAACACGTCGTTTTCCACCGAGTGCCGTGGTTGTGGCGTCTACACCGTATGCACCATGCCGATCAAGATATTGATGTCACCACAGGTGCTCGTTTTCATCCAATTGAAATCATTCTATCTATGTGGATAAAAATGGCGGTTGTGATCAGTCTAGGCATCTCGCCTTTCGCTGTATTGATATTCGAAATTATTTTAAATGCCAGCGCGATGTTTAATCATAGCAATGCAAAATTGCCATTAAAGTTAGATGCTGTTCTACGTAGAACCATTGTCACGCCAGATATGCACCGTGTGCATCATTCGGTGGTCACTGAAGAAACGCACTCTAATTTTGGTTTTTTTCTGTCCATTTGGGATCGTGGATTTGGCACTTATCACGCTCAGCCTAAACTCGGACACGATAAAGTTCAAATTGGTATTGCTCAATTTAGAACACCACGAGAACAATGGCTCGATAAAATGCTCAGCCAACCGTTCAGACGAAAATAAAGGAGCCTATTGGCTCCTGTAGCGAAATGTATAACAAACCTATCCTACGCGTTTCAAGATGACCGCGATGCCCATGCCTCCGCCAATACATAAGGAAGCAAGCCCTAGAGTTTTACTGGAACGAATCAGCTCATAAACCAACGACGTCAGAACGCGCCCGCCCGACGCCCCTATTGGATGACCCAGCGCAATCGCACCACCATTGACGTTAGTTCGATCTCTAAACCATGGGTAGTCAACATCATGAGCATCAGCCAAACCTTTCATTACTCCGATTGCTTGCGCTGCAAAGGCTTCATTGAGTTCCAATCGATCTATGTCACTCAAGTTTAAATCGGCACGCTGTAGCGCTTGTTTGACGGCAGGGACAGGACCAAGTCCCATTACAGTAGGATCAACGCCTGCTTGTCCGACAGAAACTACTTCAACAAGGGGTATTAAGGCATGTTGTTCTATGGCTTGCTCACTGGCTAACATTAGAGCGGCTGCGCCATCATTAATACCCGATGCGTTGCCGGCCGTCACCGTTCCTTGTTGATCAAACGCAGGGCGAAGTGACGATAAGCTCTCAACGGTAGTACCAAACCTAGGCTGTTCATCGGTATCGAATTGAGTTGTTTTTTTCCGAGATTTAACCGTGACCGCGGTGATCTCTTGCTTGAATACGCCAGTTTGAATCGCCTTTTGGGCACGCTGTTGACTCAGGCTGGCGAACTCATCTTGCTCGCGGCGAGTAATGCCATACTTATTTGCAATATTCTCCGCCGTTATCCCCATATGGTAATCTTCAAACGCATCGGTTAACCCGTCTTTAAGCATGGTATCAACGAGCGACATATCGCCCATCTTATTCCCCTGCCGAGTATGACCATCCAAAACGAAAGGGGCATTACTCATACTTTCCATCCCAGCAGCGATGACCAGTTGGCTATCACCAGATTTGATGGCGTTATAGCCATTAAGGAGCGTCTTCATTCCACTGCCGCAAATCATATTTAACGTGTAGCTAGGCGTTGTCTTAGGTATGCCGCCCTGAATTGCAGCTTGTCGCCCTACGCCTTGCCCCAAACCAGCGCTAAGAACATTACCGGCAATAACTTCATCAATCAATTCTGCCTTAACGCCTGCCTGCTCAATCACAGCACGAATCGCAATAGCGCCAAGTTCAACCGCAGAGCACGAACTTAACCCACCCAAAAACGTGCCTACCGGCGTGCGCTTAGCAGCAACTATGTATACTTTGTTCGCCATATTACAACACCAACCCGCCATCAATCTTGAGTACTTGCCCCGTGATGAAGCTGGATTTGTTACTAGCAAGGAACTCCACGCCATTTGCGATATCGTCTGCTGTACCCATACGACCAAGTGGTGTTTTTGCTTTCATCATATCAAGTACTTTTTCAGGGAGATCGGCTGTCATGGGTGTTTCAACAAAGCCGGGGGCAACACAATTAGCCCTTACTTGCGCGCCTTTACGGGCAAATTCTTTCGCCCAACCTTTGGTCATGGCAATGACGCCACCTTTTGTTGCCGCGTAATTTGTTTGGCCAATATTGCCATCGGTTCCCACCACAGAAGACATGGTAACAATCGAGCCCGAATTATTTTCCATCATGATAGGGGCAATGACTTGGGTAAGGTTAAACACTCCTTTGAGGTTTACGTTTACCACCATATCCCAATCCTGCTCAGTCATTTTCTCAATCAAAGCATCGCGCGTAATACCCGCATTGTTCACTAATACGTCAATTTTTCCACAATCACGCAGGATCTGTTGAACTAGTGATTCGATCGCCAAACGATCGCAAATATCGACTACGATAGGTTTAACGTTGTCATTATCCATAAATGCTTTTGATAAAACCTCACCATTCATATCCAAGGCGTAAACCATGCTTGCGCCATTTAGTGCAAATCTCTCTACAATCGTACGACCAATTCCTTGAGCTGCGCCTGTCACTACGCAGATTTTGTTGTTAAACATATCTGTATCCTTGTTGGGCTTTGCAAAATGTAAACTAGTTCGACGCTATGTCTGCGTCTTAGATTAAATTCAATTCAAACTGTGGTTGGAATATAGCGCTGTCCATAATTTTCAATGATGGGCTGATAATGGGAATAAACGCCATTTGATTAAGGACATCTCGCTCCAAATCGACCCCTGGTGCAATTTCAGTTAACTCGAATCCTATTGCCGATAACCTAAACACCGCTCGCTCAGTAATATACATAACGGGTTTATCTGCACGTAAAGCCTGAGTAGCACTAAAAGTAATTTGTTCAACGGTCTCAATAAATTTGACTTGGCGACCTTCTTGGACAATCTGTAATTGTTGGTTATCGACTTCAACTTTCAATCCCTTCGCAGTAAAGGTTCCGCAAAAATAAACGCGTTTCGCATTTTGGGTAATGTTGATAAAACCGCCGCAACCTGCAATTTTGCTGCCGAACCGTGACACATTAATATCGCCGTATTGGTCGCATTGAGCGAGCCCAAGAAATGCTTGGTCAACACCGCCGCCATCATAGAAATCAAACATCTGATCCTGACTAATAATAGCTTGCGGTAAGCGACATGCACCGAAATCCAGCCCACTTTGGGGTTCACCACCTATGCCTCCGGGTTCGACAGTTAGTGTAAATTGATGCAAAACATCAGCTTGTTGCGCGACTTGCGCTATGTATTCTGGTGCACCAATGCCCAAATTCAATATCGAACCCGGCATCAACTCCATTGCAGCCCGGCGCGCAATAATAGTTTTGGCATCTAACACTTGTTTTACGCCACCCGCAGAGTTAGTGACACTGTCACCATCATTAGCCGCTCGGCCTACAAATTCTGGGTTCATCATGGTGGCGAAGGTTTGCATATGTTCTTGTGGATCGGAGCAAACTACGATGGCATCAACGAAAATACCGGGGATTTTGACCGCATGAGGGTCCAACTCACCCGATTTAACGACTCTTTTCACCTGAACAATGACTTTGCCACCATTGTTTTTCGCCGCTTGCGCCGCCGCTAAGCTTTCGACAATTAAGCATTCGTCTTCCATCGTGATATTGCCATTTTCATCAGCCGTGGTGCCGCGCAATATAGAAACGGTGACTGGAAGCTTGCGGTAAAATAGATACTCTTCGCCAGCCAACTCAATTACTTCTACCCAATTCTCTTTCGTTGCAGAGTTAATCTTTCCTCCATCGATTCTAGGGTCAACAAAGGTTCCAATGCCGACTTTGCTTAAGGTTCCTGGTTTACCGGCTGCAGTATCACGCAGTAAATGTGAAATAATACCTTGAGGTAAATTATAACCTTCGATCAAATTGTCGACTGCCAATTGCTGTAACTGAGGCACTAACCCCCAATGACCACCAATCGCGCATTTTACTAAACCTAACTGGGAAAGATGATTGATAGCGCGGGCTTGTCCATCCCCTTGACCCGCAGCAAACAGTAATGTGAGATCTCTTGGCGTTTGAGTTTGCGCAAAGCGTTCACCTATTGCCCGTTCTATGGCTTCAGGCACAACGCTTCCAATAAAACCACCTAACAAAACGGCATCGCCGTCGTTAATCCAGTTCGCCGCTTCTTCTGGGGTCAGTTTGGTTACCACGCTTCACCTTCCTTTGTGATAGTCGATCATATATACCCAAGTATTAGCTCAGAGAGAGTCTGTCACTTGGGTATACAATTATCTTAGACTGAGATGGCGTGCTTGTTAATTGCACAAATAGAGATTGTGAATTGCAGATATGAAATTATGCTGTGAGGTTTTTTACTCGCTCAAATAGATACTCTTTGAAGCGACTGCACCGTTCAGGCATCGGTGCTCTTGGTCGGTAATAAAGATCAATATCGAAACTGGCACACTGATAAGTGGGGAGTATATGCAGAAGATCGCCACACTTTAGTTTTTGATGAACTAACGAGTGCGGAAGGTAGGCAACACCTGCATGCCCCAACGCTAGATCTAACAGCATTTCACTGTTATCACACTCTAGAGTATCGCGAATGGTGACAATCTCTTGTTTGCCCTGTATTTCAAAGCTCCAACAGTTACCACCTAAAAGTGTTTGGGCATAGAGGCAACGATGTTTATTGAGGTCATCTGGACTTTCTGGCGTTCCGTGCTCAGCAAGATATTTTGGCGATGCACACAAATATAGAGGCTCTTGCAGTAATTGGCGTCGCACAAGTAACGAGTCCGGTGTTGGTTTATCTTCAAAGCTGCCACTAGCACGAAAAGCAAAGTCGATCAAAAGAGGGTCAAAATCACCCGCTTCAATGAAAATCCGAAAGTTTACTTTCGGGTACATCTCCATATATTCAGCGACAATTTTAGTTAAATATTGACGAGCAAACAAAGGCGTCGAAGAAAGACGAATTTCTCCCTGTTGTTTTTCAGCTAAGTTCTGCACTTCTTCACACAGACTGTTTATATCTGGAATCATAGGTGAGAAACGATCAAAGAGTAATTGTCCCGCCTGGGTTGCCACCAGCTGTCTGGTGCTTCGTTTAATTAGCTCTACCGACATGACTTCTTCTAATTCTCGTACCCAGCGGCTCCCAGCAGCTGCAGAGATGCCCTGCTGAGCGGATGCTTCACGGAAAGAACCAGTTTGAATTACCGCACATAAAAAGACGATCTTGTCTAAAATTGGTTGACGGCTCGAGAGTAAATTATTCGACATTAGTTCACCAACCCCTTTTGTAACGCCAACTTAACCAACGCCGCTGTGGAGGTAGCTCCAAGTTTTTTCTTAATGCGTAAGCGATGAGTTTCTACCGTTCGGACACTAATATGTAGGGTGTCGGCAATGTCTTTATTTCCCGCACCATTCACTATTGCTTTCAACACATCCGATTCTCGTTTTGATAAAGAGTCATCTTCAGGTTTAGGCTGTTCTGTAATTTGTTCGAGCAATCGATCTGAAGCTTGTGGGCAAAGGTAAGAACGCCCTTCCGCGACTTGATTGATCGCCATCACCAACTCTTCTGAACCAACATCTTTGAGTACATACCCTTTAGCTCCAGCCTTAACAGAACGTACAACATAGTCACGGCTATCATGCATTGAGAGCATAATTACAGCAGTATTCGAACGACTTTTCTCTAGCTTTTCGACCACTTCAATACCATTAAGATTTGGCATATTAATGTCGAGCAGCAAGACGTCTGGCTTTAATGCGAGCGTCGTTTCCAATGCTTGCGTTCCGGTTCCGACACAAGCAAGAATATCGAGATTATCTTCCATCTCTAAACGGGATTTAAGTCCATCTTGCATTAATCGGTGATCATCGGCGAGTACCAATCTAATCATATAAACTCCATGTTTAAGCTCACGCGCACTTCCGTTCCTTCATTTTGTTCGCTGGTCACTGTAAAAGTGCCTCCGATGGCTTGAATGCGCTCTCTCATATTTTGCAGCCCCATTTGCTCTTGGATAACCTGCTCATTTTTAGACGATTTCTTTGTTTTAGTTGGGATACCTTCTCCATCATCACTGATGGTTAACAGTAAAGTGCGCCCTTCCCGTTGCAATATGACATCAACACCTTGCGCATTCGCGTGTTTTTCCACGTTGTGCAACGACTCCTGCACCACCCGATACAATGTGGTTTCAATTTCAGGAACAAATTCTTCGTCTTCAATATCATGTTCAAACACCAACTCAAGCTGAGTTCGTTCTCGCAACCCATTGATGTAAGACTCAATCGCCGCAACTAAACCCAAATCATCAAGTTGTGGGGGTCTTAGATCTTGAGATATTCGGCGCAATTCGACAATAGCCTGCTCCATAGCGGCTTTACTCGCGTCTAGCTCTAATGTTTTCTTCGTGTCATTTTGTTGTTTAGAAACGTTGTCCAACCGATATTTTGCCGCAACCAAAAGTTGATTGACTCCATCGTGCAACTCTCGAGATACCCGTTGACGTTCGTTTTCCTGAGAATCGATAATCTGCTGATTCAAAATACTCAACTGCTCATTAGCCATACGACGAACACTTAGGTTTAACGATGCACCAAGCCCTGCAATCACCGAAACGGCGATAAGCATCAATCCAAACAGAGCGGTACTGGTTTTGCCAATATTCTGATCAAACCCCGTTTGCATGTGCGACACTTGGCGTTCGATGTCATCTAAGTACACGCCCGTTCCTATCATCCATTGCCACTTATCTAACGAGACCGCATAACTTAGCTTCTGCAGCGGCTCTTTTGTTGACGGTTTTTGCCAAAGATAGTCAACGAAGCCCCCGCCTTTTCGGCTCATTTTAATCAATTCTTGCAGTAGCTTTTTTCCCTGTACATCTTCTACTTCCCACCAGTTCATGCCGATTCTTTCTTTTTGATACGGAAGAACTAGAGCATCACCTTCCCAAGTATATGCAAAGAAGTATCCATCTTGTCCATACGTGAGCTGGCTCAATTTTTGAGCAACAATTTGCTTGGCAAATTTGGGCGTTAAAGTGTCATCAAGATAGTAAGGCTCGATACTTTTTACTGCCATTTCTACGTATTGTTTAAGCTCTTGTTTCTTTACCGCTAATATGTTGCTGCGCGTAAGCGCTACTTGATCACTAAGTAATTGTTTTGCTTGACCAAACAAAATACTTGCCACAATAACGACCACGACAATAAGCGGCACGATAGAGAGCAAAATAATGTTAATTGTAAGCCTTCTATTGCTAACAAATCCCATGTCCCCTCCACTATCTATACGTAGTATTACTGAATAATTAACGAACGTTTTGCACTTACTACCGATAAAATTTGCGCAATTTCCCTAATAGAGAACCAAAGAACACACATCTAAACTCAAGTGCAAATGTAACATTGCATTAACATCAATTACTACGCAACGTTCACATTTCTCGACAATAAAAAGGAATTAGCCTCTTAAAGGAGATAACCAATGAAACTGACGAAAGTTGCCATCGCTTCGGCTCTTGCACTTGCCGCTACTGGTCTTTCTGTTACCGCACAAGCAGCAGATAAAAAGATCCTACTGAAAACACCGATTGCTTTCGGTAGTCACCTGCCGGCGTTAGGCACACCAATCCAATGGTATGCCGATCGCATTACGCAAACTTCCGGCGGTACGGTCAAAATGAAGATCTACGAACCAGGAAAATTGGTTAGCCCTGCTGAAATATTAGACGCTGTTTCGACAGGTAAAGTAAATTCTGGTTACGCAACCGCCGGTTATTGGCAAGGGAAGTTACCCGCTTCTGCACTTTTTTCCGCAGTTCCATTTGGACCTGAAGCTGGTGAATATATGGCGTGGTTATTCTTTGGTAATGGCTTAAAGCTATATCAAGAAATGTATGACCAGGGCGGCTATAACGTAAAAGTCATTCCTTGCGCTATCATCTCACCTGAGACTTCAGGTTGGTTCAAAAAACCGATTGAAAAGCCAGAAGACCTTAAAGGGCTAAACATGCGCTTCTTTGGTTTAGGTGCATCGGTAATGGAAAAACTTGGTGTGGGTACAGTGCAACTACCCGGTGGCGAAATCTTTGGCGCACTTGAAAAAGGTGCGATCGATGCATCTGAATTCTCACAGCCAGCTATCGATGAGCGCTTAGGTTTCCATAAAGTGGCCAAATATAACTACTTCCCAGGTTGGCATCAGCAATCGACCGTATTTGAACTGCTAATAAACAAAGATACTTGGGGTCAAATGAGCTCTGCACAGCAATCCGCTGTCGAAACCACTTGTATGGCAACGATGACTTACTCAATCGCCGAAGGCGAAGCTCTGCAATACTCTGCAATGGAAAAAGCCAAAGCAAACGGTGTTGAAATTCGCTACTGGAACGACGAGATGCTAACCCTATTTGAATCAACTTGGATGGAAGTCGTTGATGAAAAGAAAAACGCAGATCCGTTCTTTGACAAAGTATGGAAAGACCTGAGTGAATTCCGCAAAGGTTACTCATTATGGGAAGCGAACGCGTTCTTACCTCGCGCGACTCATAACCAATAATCCCTCTTAATTGGAATGACCGATAAGTGCTATCGGTCATTTGTTGTAAGGAGTGCCCAATGAGTAAGGTGTTATATTCCCCCCCAAATCCCCCTTTCTATTCCCAAATAGATAAAGCGATTATCGCAGTAAGCAAAGTGTTTGCATGGACGAACCTTGCACTTGTTGCCGTAATTGTTATTCAAGTTGTTTTACGCAAAGTGTTCTCCAATGGTCAAATTTCATTAGAAGAACTTCAGTGGCACTTATATGCAACGGCTGTAATGTTTGGAACCGCGTACGCACAAGTCACTAATCTACATGTGCGCGTTGATCTGTTTTATCACAACTTTTCCAAACGGAAAAAAGCCTTGGTCGATATCGTAGGATTACTCTTTCTTGCGATGCCGTTTGTTGTTGTTGTCATTCTTCATTCCTATGACTTCGCTTATGAATCATGGCGGGTAAATGAAAGCTCTGCATCGCCGTCTGGTCTCCCTTACCGTTGGTTGATAAAGAGTGTGATCCCACTGAGCTTTACGATGCTACTACTCTCCATGCTAGCTACCGTGCTACGTAATTTAGATACCCTATTTAAAGGAGCAAACCATGGAAGCAAATGAGTGGATCGTGATTGCCATGTTTGGCTCTTTTATACTGCTGTTGTTCACTGGTATACCTGTCGCTTACGTGCTTGGTGGTATTGGTATAGCGTTTGCCGCAGTGGGCTATTTTGCCGATATCTACCTTGATACTTTTACTGGGCTAGATTACACCAGCCTCGGATTGGTGGTTAACCGAATCTATAAAATCATGGATAACTGGATATTGGTTGCGCTACCCATGTTTATCTTTATGGGCAATATGCTTGATAAGTCAGGCATTGCTGAAAAATTAATGTCATCAATGCAGGCGTTGTTCGGCAAAGTACATGGTGGTTTAGCCGTTACGGTGATGGCGATCGGCATTATACTCGCCGCTTCTACTGGTATTATTGGTGCGTCGGTTGTACTACTTACTGTCATGTCGCTACCAAGTATGATGAGACAGGGCTACCACCTACCCTTAGCACTTGGTACCGTCGCTTCAGCGGGGACGCTCGGCATCTTACTCCCACCGTCCATCATGCTGGTGATCATGGCTGATCAACTGGGGTTGTCCGTTGGTGATTTGTTCATGGGTGCCATCTTTCCTGGTTTGTTGTTGGGTAGTCTATATATAACTTATATATTGATTGTCGGTAAGATTCATCCCCACAAAGCGCCTATTCCAGAAAACGTTGAATCCGTTGATTGGAGATTAATCCTACAAGTTTTCAAAGATATAACACCAACTCTAATGCTCATTCTATGTGTGCTTGGGTCCATTTTTGCAGGCGTCGCGACACCTACCGAGGCTTCAGGGATTGGGGCTCTAGGTGCAACTCTACTTGCCGCCTACAATCGCAAACTCAACTTTAAAGTTCTCAAAGAAGTATTACTCGCATCGTACGGAACCACAGCTTACATCTTTATGATTTTCTTAGGTGCATCTTGTTTTGCGTTAGTTCTACGAGAGTTGGGCGGTGACGAACTGATTGAATCGTTCCTAAGTGGGTTGCCATTTGGACCATATGGGATCATCGCATTCATTTTGTTGATAGTATTTATGCTTGGCTTCTTCCTTGACTGGATCGAAATTACGCTCATCGCCTTGCCGCTATTGGCACCGGTGATCTCAAGCTTAGGAATTGAGCTTGATGGCCATGGAGTTGTCGATAACCCGAGTCTGGTTTGGTTCGTTATGCTGGTAGCAATGGCATTGCAAACCAGTTTCTTGACCCCACCCGTTGGTTTTGCCTTGTTCTATCTTAAAGGGGTATGCCCGGAAGGTGTTGCGCTAAAAGATATCTATCGCGGCGTTATTCCGTTTATCCTCATTCAATTAGTCGCTTTGGCGTGTTTGATTATGTGGCCACAACTGGTACTTTGGCTGCCAAGTGTTGCCTATGGCTAGCTAGTCAATATAGAAATAGACCATTGATTAGTCGTCAAAAAGGAGCCTCATGGCTCCTTTTCTATTTGCCGCTATCACCAAGCATCGGTGTTAAGCAAAACGGTACTTGTGCAACATGGTCTGTTGTTCGCGGGCAATCAGAGATACTTGTTGTGAACTTTCTAACATAGATTCGAGCTGTGTTTTTGTCTCATCACCCTGTTCAGTTACATGAACAATAGCCTGGCTTACTTCCCCTGTCGCCCTTTGCTGTTGTTCTGTAGCTACAGCAATTTGCTCAAAGCGACTTCTAATCATGCAGACCGAATGCTCAATGTCTTTAAAAGTATGTTTCACGTTCTCATTCGATGCCAGAGCAAAGTGCATTTCATGCCGCGTACTTTCAACCGCTCTTCGTGATTGCTCCGCTGATTCAACAAGTTCATTCATGCGTGCACGAATATTCGTCGTCTGCTGCGAGGTATCACTGGCTAATTTTCGAACCTCATCCGCAACGACAGCAAACCCACGCCCTTGCTCCCCAGCCCTCGCGGCTTCAATTGCTGCATTTAGAGCCAACAAATTAGTGTTATCTGCAATCCCTGAAATGAGGTCCACCATTTCACGAATTTGCTTAACTCGTCCATCGAGCTCAACCATAGCTTCTTCATTGATATTCAATGTCGCTTCAAGTGACTGTAATCGGGTATAGCTTTGTTCCACAGCCAAAACACCATTACTAGTATGTTCAGTCGCTAGCTTTGATTCATCATAAGATTGACTGGCGACCGAAGCGATCTCACGAATAGACACTTCCAGTTGATTGATCGTCGCTGCCATACTAGTTAATGCTTGGTGTTGCCGAGCGATACTTTCATTAGAACAACCCGCTGCATTGTAGCTAATCTCTGCGGTTTGATAGAGAGTCTCACAATTTCTTGTCACACTGACTAGTGAATCACTGGTTGATTCAATTAGTCGATTCAACTTGTTGCCAATTTGCTTCATTTCATCTGGACCTTTGAGCGAGACTGTCGCGCATAGGTCATGCTGCATCACTTTATTCAAGTTAACCAAGATTTGTTTCAAGCTCAATTGAAGCCACTTTTTCAACATGAACCAAAGAGCGAAGATCAATGCCGTAAAGATGATACTAACCATGCTCAATGTAGTATTAACTGAGGAGATGGTTTTCTTCACCACTGACTCGTTATTTTCAATCAAGCCTTCCGCGGTTAATGTGATTTCATTGAGAGTCTGAATGGTCTGTGTAGCAATAAACTGAACTTCAGCAATTTGAACTTGCTGCTGTTCAAATAACGCTAACTTAGCCAAAATTTGTTGAAGGACACCTTGTTGTTCAAAACCAGATTTAACCATTTCGTAAGGTGTATTGAGGCTAGAAAACTGTGAAATATCAGGATGCAACTCAGAAAAGTCGTCATACGCTAAGTTGATGCCCGCTATTCTATTCCTCATTTCTTTGTATTCTTGCTCTGCTTTGACTAAGTTCGTCTGCATCATCATGACGAGAAAGGTACTTTCCATTGAACTCGCACTCGAAATAAACCGGTTTGCAGCGTCAAAGGATTCAGGGTTATCAACAGAAAGAAACGAACTGATTCGATTCATCTCAGGGCCTATGGAACTGAGACCATATCGGAAACTTATCACCTCGGAGTCTATTTCATCTTGCATTTGAAGTAGGCGTTGTTGAATACTGATTATTTGATTGGTTAAATGATTTAACCGTTCAAGATTAACATTGAGTTGTGATTGTTGTGAGTTAGATATGGCTTGGTTGAAGTTCTGCGCAATACTGAACACCTGTTTACTATGATCATGCGTGCTTTTAATCAGTTGTTCTACCCTAGTCCTATTGTTCTTTAGTGCTTCAGGCGTCGTCACTTGTGTTGCATAACTCAATAGTTTCGTTTGTTCTAACAAAGACTGGGTCAACTTGGCATTAGTGGCTGAAAGCGGTAAGGCTTTATCTGACAACGTAGTAAAATGTCTACCTACTTCTTCTAAGCCACGATTACTGATCACGGATAAGCCAACCAATAAACAAAGGAAGCAGAGAAACACTGCGCTGATTGATTGGATTAGTGATATGGATAGATTGGTATTATTTGAGTTTGTCATGGCACCCTAGCACTGATTCATACGAAAGTTTATCGAACTCAGTCTAGGAACTCTTTATTACATTATAATGTCATTAACAGGCTAGAAATTTCATGGTTAACAGCAATTTATTTGCCCAACATCGACATCGAGTCTCTCTCTTAGCTATCGTGCTAGCTCTAGGGGCATGCAGCAATCAACCGACAATGAATCGTTCCACCCCACTAACGGCTTACGAACAAGTTCAACGTCATTCCTTTCTTGATTTCTATCAAGAGTGGCAAGGTGTTCCCTATCGACTAGGCGGGATGTCATTTAATGGTATCGACTGTTCAGCATTAGTAAAACTAGCCTACCAAGACACAGCGTCAGTTACATTGCCAAGAACAACTGCATTACAATCGAATATCGGGATTGAAGTTGATTACAATAACGCCAAAGTTGGTGATCTGTTTTTTTTCAAGACATCTTTAACAAGTCGCCATGTGGGGATCTATCTAGGCAACAAGCAGTTTATGCATGCATCTACATCGAAAGGCGTAATGCTATCAAGAATTGATAACCCATATTGGGCAGATGTATTTTGGCAAGTCAGGCGAGTTAACACTCGCCTGTAAACTTAAAAACGCGGGCGATCTATTTAGCCTAGTCGTACTTCGCTACTGCTGTATCAAATAGATTTTTTACCAATGCTATATATTCATCTAGAAAAGCGATCTGCTCGTTGGTCGCAGGTCGAGTCCAAGTGCCAGCAAGCACTTCGCCTAGATCCGCCACGACCGAATCTGCTTCTTTAAGCAGTTTAAATCTAACGCTAGAATGCAACTCAGGGTTCTGTTCAAAGATTGCCATGATGTTTGACGCAACCATATCAGTCACTACATCTTCGATACTCTCTTCACCTGTATCGCCATCTTCAGTAGAAAATATATCGAGATTGGATGCAAGATACTCAATTAAAGCCAAGTATCCCTCTGTCTCCACAACCATTTTCTCTCCAAATCATAAGGGTTATTAACTTTTTCTATACTAAGGTAATTGAGCAAGAATAAGCAACCGTTGGTCAAATGAGTAGTAATTATTGCTGTGTGTCCGACAGTTTAAGGGAATTTCCTCTAATAAATCACAATATACTCTTGATATTATTCAACTTGGGCGTCTGCCCGAATGAACTCTGGGATATTCGTCGCCATCAAGCTATTAATGATGCTAGCGGTTTGGCACCAAAAAAGCCACATTCCCCTTTAGACACGACAGTTATTCTTTTCAAACTCAAGTGCCAGTCATTGTGGGCATTGTTCACAAATTAACCTTTTTAATTAGGGGATTAGGGCAAATGATTGAAATCTTTGCTGTATGAATCGGAATTGCGCTTTTCTATCTCCTACAATATGTAAATGAATGGGCAAAGTTAGGGGTTGATTATGTGGCAAGCTATTTCGGAGCAATTGTCAGAGACACTCATGTTCTCTTTCGTCATTCGAGAAAAAACCAAGCTGACTGGCGGGGATATAAGTGAAAGCTATATGATTAGCGATGGGGAACAACGCTATTTCGTCAAAATCAATAACAGGGCTTTTCTACCTAACTTCGAGATAGAGTCGGAGAATATTCGCAGCTTACGAGAGACTAGGACAGTATTTGTACCGGAGCGGGTCGATATTGGTCATTCAAAGCACAATTCCTTCCTCATTCTTAATTACCTTTCGACCAAACCGTTAGAGAGTGGCGACTCAAGTTACACATTTGGACGCCAATTGGCTGAGCTCCACCTTTGGGGTGAGCAAAAAGAGTTTGGCTTCGATCAAGACAACTATATTGGCAACACCATTCAGCCCAACCAGTGGGATAGAAAGTGGGCTCGTTTTTTTGCAGAACAGAGAATTGGTTGGCAGTTACAATTAATTAAAGAGAAAGGTGTCACGCTGGTTAATATCACTGACTTTACTCATCTAATTCAAGATCTGCTTTCTAACCACCAACCTCGCCCCTCTCTATTACATGGTGATTTATGGCATGGCAACGTCGCTAACTCCGCATTCGGTCCCATCTGCTTTGACCCATCGAGCTATTGGGGCGATCGTGAGTGTGATATTGCAATGACAGAACTTTTTGGCGGTTTTCAACCTGAGTTCTATCAAGGCTATGAAAGTATTGCTCCATTAAACTTAGGTTATAGCGAGCGCAAAAACATCTACAATCTCTACCATATTTTAAACCACTATAATTTATTTGGTGGGCACTACTTAGATGAAGCACAACAATTGATAGAACGAATACAAGCGTACTAGATATTTTTACATTTAGTCATAATTTACAATCAGTTAGATCAGTTTCAAACAAGTGGTTTTGTGGGTTAACTCATTGTATTTGGTTAATAACTGAGATCTTCAGCCAAAATTTATGGTCGCAGTCAAACTTTGTACTTAATTCACAACCATTACTAACTTAGATGCTTAACATTTGTAGTGAGCAAGATTGAAGTGACGTAAATTTAGGTTGTCACAAGAAGTAAACTACGAGGTAAAGTCTATGCGCAATTTCAAAGATAAAATGGTTTCCTGCCCGCATTGCGGTCATTCCATCGGCATTACCCTCGACGCATCAAACGGTAATCAAAATTTTTATGATGATTGTCCAGCTTGCTGTAACGCCATTCACTTTAACATGGTAGTTAATGAACAGATGGATTCCATCGAATTAACTATCGATGCTGATGACGAGCAGATTTTCTAGACAAAATCGCTTCGAAAAGTGGCAAAGAGGACAAAAAGAGCGCTTAGGCGCTCTTTTTTAATATTCACTGACCTGTCCGAAATCGAATGACAGATAAGATGAGCAAAGACTTAACTATCGTTCTAAAGGTCGATGCCAATTCATTTTTTAATTGATCAAGCAGTAATCTTTACGATAGGCACTATTAATTGCGTTATAAGTGTTTCAAAATGCGATTACGATAAAATTGGTATAACAGGAGAGCCATTAATGTTCACGGGTATAATTCAGTCTGTTGCTCTTATCTCATCAATAAGTGACTATCAAGGTATCAGAACTTTTAACATTTCGTTTGAACAAGGTTTCTGCAAAGACTTAGAAGTTGGGGCTAGTGTTGCCGTTGACGGTGTCTGCTTAACTGCCACTGAAATAGTAACTCCTATACAAGTTAAGTTTGATGTAATGTTAAAAAGCCTTGAGATAACGACTCTTAGTGAATACAAGCAGAATCAAAAAATCAATGTAGAACGAGCTGCAAAAGATGGCGCTGAAATCGGTGGACATCCACTATCTGGGCACGTTGATTTCAAAACATCAGTACTAGATGTACAGCAAATAGATGATAACTACCGTGTACGTATTTCTACGCCACGTGAATGGATTAAATACATTTTTCCGAAAGGCTACATAGCTCTCAACGGTGCAAGCTTGACTGTATCGGATGTAAATAAAAATGAAGGCTGGTTTGATGTTTGGCTCATCCCGGAAACTCGTAGAATGACTACATTCGAAGATAAGCAAAGTGGCTCAAATATCAATGTTGAAATTGAGCGTGGTACTCAAGTAGTTGTTGATACTGTGCGTGATGCTATTAACGAAAAGATGGGCGCTTTGATGCCATTATTTGAGAAATTCTTAGCTTCAAATAACGCAGATATTGATTCTATAGGTCAAGCAGCCCAGAGAGCACTCTCCGACTCTGATAAGCAATAACAACTTTAATAAGCTAGGGTAAGTCACCCTAGCTTCAGCGCGCGCCGACGCACCAATTGTAAGACCTTCACCAAGTAAATCTTCGAGTCAAATTTTGTCGGTTTGAAAGTAGAGTTTTTGTTAGAGCAACGGCTTTAGCCATACTTGCAACGATACCGTAAACATCGATTATCTGACTGTTTGAATCCTTATTGCTTAAATAAACTTAAAACAAAAGACGATTCGAATAGATTCTGTATAATGCGCTGGATCTCAAGCACCTGAGTAAAGATTAAGTCGTTCTTTTCCCTTTCTGGAGTCCTTCACGTGCATCGTTATAAACAAGAAGCCACTACATTAATTAAGTTGGCAACCCCCGTCCTTATTGCCTCTGTTGCACAAACTGGTATGGGTTTTGTCGATACTGTTATGGCTGGCGGCGTTAGTGCTACCGATATGGCTGCAGTATCAATTGCGTCAAGCATTTGGCTACCTTCAATCCTGTTCGGTGTTGGTCTCCTAATGGCATTAGTACCTGTCGTGGCTCAGCTAAATGGCTCAGCCAAATATCAAAAGATTCCTTACGAAGTACAGCAAGGCATCTTCATGGCGTTGTTCATTTCGGTTCCCATTATCGGCGTCTTATTTCAAACCCAATATATATTGCAGCTAATGGATGTTGAAGCCTCAATGGGCAACAAAACCATTGGTTATATGAATGCAGTTATGTTCGCCGTACCAGCGTATCTGTTATTTCAAGCGTTACGTTGTTTTACTGATGGTTTATCTCTCACCAAACCCGCAATGTTTATCGGTTTTATTGGCTTGTTGTGCAACATCCCACTCAACTGGATCTTTGTTTACGGTAAGTTTGGCGCCCCAGCTCTAGGCGGTGTCGGTTGTGGTGTTGCCACTGCAATTGTGTATTGGTTGATGTTTGGACTGATACTGCTTTATGTTTTGACAGCAAAGCGTGTATCGTACATTAAGCTGTTTGCTACGATTCATAAACCTAACTTCAAAGCGCAACTTCGCCTGTTTAAATTAGGTTTTCCTGTTGCAGCAGCACTGTTCTTCGAAGTAACTCTGTTTGCCGTCGTCGCTCTCTTAATTGCGCCTTTAGGACCAATGATTGTCGCTGCACACCAAGTTGCGATTAACTTTTCGTCTCTAATTTTTATGTTGCCTATGAGTATTGGGGTTGCCACCAGCATTCGTGTTGGTTATCGACTAGGGGAAAACGACGTAGACAAGGCTAGAGTGGCGTCACGTATTGGTTTGATGGTCGCACTCGCGATGGCGTTATTTACTGCGTCGTTTACTATTATCATGCGCGAACAAATTGCCTTACTTTATACAAATAACCCTGAAGTTATTGAAATTGCTCTACAGCTGTTATTACTTGCAGCAATTTATCAATGTACTGATGCCATTCAGGTGGTTGCGGCGGCTGCGCTACGTGGTTACAAAGATATGGCGGCAATTTTCAAATGTACCTTTATCGCGTACTGGGTAATTGGTTTGCCAATTGGCTACATTCTTGCGATGACAGACTGGCTCGTTGAACCTCTTGGCGTCCATGGATTCTGGTACGGCTTTCTAGCGGGTTTATCTTCAGCAGCAATAATGCTAGGAATGCGACTACGTTGGATGCACAAGCAACCTGAAGAATTTCAACTTGGTTCACTAGAACAGTAAGCTACTCTACACTTATTAAGGGTCAGCATTGCTGACCTTTTTTAATCCTATTCCCATTAATAACGGACAACACTTTTCAGCGATATCTCTTCAACCGTACTACTCCACCCGAGTACGTAGATAACGAGCAAATCTAGGTAAATCGCCACTGGTGAATCCATTGTGGCGAAATGTAATCGTTGCTCCAATCGCAGGAGGTTGTCTCCTTTGTTGATCAGTAAAGCCACTGCCAATGTAGAATTGTTTTCCGTCGCGCCATTCAACTAGCACAGCTCCTAACATACCTTTGTATTTACCGGTGCCCACTTTGTAGCCTAAAACTACCGCCTCATCATCATGATGACGTTTAAGCTTGAGTAGATCGGAGCTACGTCCAGCTTGATATCGGCTGGTAATCTTACGCAGCATGATCCCTTCGCCATTGGAATGATCGACACTATCCAAATAGCTAAATAATTCCTGTTCGGATTGAATGGGTTGATGATCAATATACTCAATATATGGCAAATTTAACTGCTCTACGAGATAGACCAAGTTGTAGTAGCGCTTAGCGTAATCACCTGCGGCATGGGGTAAATCGAACAACATGAAATGGATCTGCCTCCAAGCCTTATCTTTTGGTTTATGATCCAAAACCGTTTGCTGCACAATGTGGAAATTACCTCGCCCAGCCCAAAGCTCTCCTTCTACTGGGTAGTCAGGCAGTGGGTCACTAAACCATTTTGGCACGTGGATGTGCCTACCATTACGAGTGGTTAGTGATTTTCCATCCCATATGGCACGGATACCATCTAGTTTCTCACTTTGCCAATACTCGGCGACATCAATACCCTGTTGATAGTGATGAGCTAAAACAACGGGTATAACATTCTGTTTCTTCTCTTGTTCATCGGCGTTGGTGTGCAAGGCAATCAACAAACTACTGGCTATTATGGTCAGTTTTATCTGCAAAATTTGCTCCGAATTTTATGTCCACCAATATTGAACACATAAAATATCGCAACTCAATTGAGACAGAGTATTAATCTAGCCTCGTATGGCTCTCAAAACAGATCTGTTGTTTGGTCCGATTTAGATTTGTTTATTTTCCTATATAGAGAATTGTCCAGTGTTGAAGGCACGCTTCATCTTGTAGTAGTCAACATAAGCTTGAAATTAGCGAGGTCACAGCCAGAACAACATGTTTTTATTTTTCGGTTAGGTTGGTTCGGTTCTGGAAATGTTCATGCGCCGACTCTGAAATATCACACCCTAGATAGTTTCGTCCCAAGTTTTGTGCCGCGACTAACGTTGATCCCGAGCCAAAAAACGGGTCTACAACCAATTCACCTTTTGTGCTGCTTTGAGATATAAGTGTTTCTATCAGTTGCACGGGCTTTTCTGTCGGGTATCCGCGGTAAACTCGTTTAAACTCAAGAATATCGGCTATTGCCAAATCATTTAGTTTTCGTTTGCCTTTTTCAAAGAAGAGAATGTATTCATGGCGAGATCGATAGTGATAGCCCATGCCTATGGAAACTTTGTCCCAAATAATGGGTTTCCAGAATTTAAACCCAACGCTTTCTGCTATTGGTTTAATCAAAAACATGGTTTCTTGATCGCAGAACAAATAAAAATGTGCGTTTTTATTTAGTACTCGGTATATCTCTTTTAATAACCGTTCAAATCGCTCATTGGGAAAGATTTCAAACCACTGATTACTTGATGATTTACTCACTTTAAGTCGCGTTGTCGTGCCAATTTTTCTATGTTTCTCTAGTGATTCATAAGGAGGGTCGGTAATCAAAAGATCAACGCTCGCATCTGCGAGTGTTGAAAGCCAATTCACTGCATCATCTTTATATATTTGCATCAAACCTCTACACAGCAAACTAGTGCATTTTGCTAAACGTTAGAGGCTACACCTTTCCCCAGATGGTAGCAATCAATGCAGCCCCTCTGAGAATCAGTAGAGTTCAATCCATTCTTATCATTACGATTGGTATCCTACTGCTACTTTCGCACATAATTTAATTGGTATCTCAACTAATTGAAAAAATTGATCTATTCTTAATATATACAAAAAATCGATGTTGTCTTGCTGACATTAAGTTCAAGCGATACTCATTACGCGTGGACAACAAATTTCACGCTGAATAACTTTAAGGATAAACGCTAGTGATTGAACTGGTAGATGAAAAAACTATCCAACAATTGATCGCGGATACCTCTTCTGAAGTGATGCCAATGCTTATAGATCAATACATTGAAGAAATGCAGCACCGCATTGAGAACATTGAACGTGCTTTCTCCAGCCAAGATTATGCTCAACTCGAATTTGAAACACATGCACTTGGGAGTTCGGCTCAGGCGCTCGGGAACCAGGCACTTTCTCATTTAGCTCGAACAATAGAACATCTTTGTATCGATAACGAACATGAAAATGCGCTCAGCTACCAAAAAGACTTCGCAACTATCTCTAGTGCTTCACTCATTGCGCTTAACAATAGAAAACGACAAGGCTTCTAAAAATTAGATCACAGCGCGCTATTTCAACGTCATTTAGGGGGAGCACCATGAAGGCAAAAGTACTCTTGATCGAAGACTCAAAATCACTGGCTATGCTTTATAAGCAATATGTCAAAGATGAAGCCTATGATTTTTTTCATGTTGAAACAGGTCATGAAGCTATGCGTTTTATCGAGAGAGAAGCACCGCAATTAGTTATTCTTGATCTTAAACTCCCTGATATACCCGGCGAATCCATCCTAGACTGGCTTGTTGAACATAACATTCCCTCTTCCGTCATTGTAGCGACGGCCCATGGTTCAATCGATGTTGCCGTTAATCTGTTACAGAAAGGCGCTAAAGACTTTCTCGAGAAGCCAATTAACGCTGACCGCTTAAAAACCTCAATTAATCTCCATTTACAACAAACGAAACTAGAGAGCCTTGTTGAAGATATCGAAAGCAAATTTGATCGTCGTCGATATCATGGCTTCATCGGTAGTAGCTTGCCTATGCAAGGGTTATATAAAATTATTGACTCTGTAGCACCAACTTCTGCAAGCGTATTTATTATTGGCGAAAGTGGTACAGGCAAAGAAGTGTGTGCCGAAGCGATTCACAAAGAAAGTAAACGCAATAACAAACCATTTATAGCCATTAACTGCGGAGCTATTCCTAAAGATCTAATGGAAAGTGAAATATTTGGTCATGTTAAAGGGGCGTTTACAGGCGCAACAACAGATAGAAAGGGCGCAGCAACCCTCGCCCATGGCGGGACCCTATTTTTGGATGAATTGTGCGAAATGGAACTAGAGATGCAAAAAAAACTACTGCGCTTTTTGCAAACTGGTACTTTCTCACCATTAGGAGCCAGCTCTGAGCACAAGGTCGATGTACGCATTATCTGCGCAACAAACCGTGATCCACTAATAGAAGTAGAACAAGGGCGCTTTAGGGAGGATTTGTACTACCGTGTGCATGTAGTACCGATTGAAATGCCGCCATTGAGAGAGCGCAATCACGACATAGTCACGCTCGCCAAACATTTTTTGAGACTTTACGCCAAAGAAGATGGAAAGCAGTTTGCGACCATAAGCGGTGATGCTGTTCCTGCATTAAAACGGTATGCATGGCCAGGAAACGTCCGTCAACTTCAAAATATTATACGTAATATTGTTGTTCTTAATGATCAACCAAAACTGTCGCTTTCTCTTTTACCCAGTCAATTCACATCAGGGAAAAGCACCGCACAACCTAAACAGATACTTGGCGATTCTTTACCTTCCCTGCAAGATTCATTAGAGCCGGTAATAAATGAGCCACAATCGCAAACCGTTGTCAGCCATAACGAAGTAAAACCAATGTGGCAGATTGAAAGGGACGTGATTCAACAAGCAATTGAATTGTGTGACGGAAATGTCTTGAATGCCGCTGTGTTATTGGAGTTAAGTCCCTCAACCATCTATCGAAAAAAACAAGCTTGGGAAACGAACGGTAATCCGAACGATGAATCTGTACTCTAGTAAAATGAAGCTCGACTCATACTTACTTTTTTGAGAATTACCAATGTTATAAGCAAAATCATTCTCAAAATGAGAAGCGGTTTATATTCGCCATAAAGAAGAGCAATAACCCACTGTTTTATATAGTTTATTTTTATGGCGCGCATTGTGCAATATGAACCTTATCAGTTGCTAGATAAGGTTTAACATGTCAAAAACAACAATAGAGAAAAGATGTTTACATCATTCCAATCCTTGTAATTTGCCAGCAGTCAGAGCTATGCGTCCTTCGGCGCCAATACCCCATCCTCTCATCAATGAGAGGATGGAAACAAACTCTATTCATCTAGGTTACAACTGGTCAACTCTACCCCACACTATTAATGCACTGTCGTCCTACAATAAAGGAGGTCGTCATGCGTGATATGATCGTTTTCAGTAATCACACAAGCGCTGTGCCGTCTAGCTCTCTACATTTAATCAAATGCTTACGCAATGTGGGTAAAGTGGTATGGGTTGATATACAACACACTGGATCGCCCCTTAATTCACCGTGGCAATCCAACACTGCAGAACATATTTTGGGCAAACTAAACCAAGATGAACAACATCAACGTTTTGCCTACAACAAGCACCACTTTGTGCAAGTTAAAAACGTACCACGTATCCAATCAGCAAAAGATCGCGAAAATGCCATACACCGTATACTGCAGAGCTTAAAGCCGCTGTTAAACAAATATCGTATCTCATCACCCATCGTTTGGACTTCAGAGCCCTATATAGCTGATCTCTTAAACCATTTAAGCGGTGCTTCATTAGTTTACTATTGCAATGAAGAAGCTGAAGCCCACTTAGGAACTGATCCGCAATTAATATTTGAACAAGAGCAAACCATGGTACGTAATGCCAACATCATATTTGGCTCAAGCGACATTATCTGTTCACGCTTTCCTCGCAATAAAACACTACTATTACCCCACGGGGTTGACGCAGAATTATTCTGCCAACCAACCATGGTTGCTAGTGACATGCCAAAACAAGCCAAACCTATTGCTGGGTTTTATGGTGTATTGGATCAGAAAATAGATTATCAACTACTCCACTATACGGCGCTTAATCTGCCAAATTGGAACTTCGTCTTTATCGGCGCAAATTTGCTGCCGTATTACCCATTACCAAGACTCAACAATATCCATTACCTTGGTCCAAAACATCATTGTGACTTGCCAAGCTACAGCCAACATTGGCAAGCCAGTTTACTCCCGTATAAATCTGCAATTGAACCTCTGAGTGTGATTCAAACCACGCTACTTGAATACTTAGCGGTAGGCGCGCCAGTTATCACTACGCCCGCACATAGTATTGAATCTTATGCGAAATACATCAACGTGGTTGAGAGTGCTCATGAAATGAGTGAAGCCTTAAAACTTGCCACTTATGAGCAAAAAACACCCAGTGATATTGTAATCAGTGATACTTGGCAAGTGCGAAGCCAATTCGTTAGCCGTATCTTAGATAGCCTATAGAAAAAATCATCGCTTTCATATGTGAGTCTCTCCACGTTTTAGCGCTTGAATAGAATGAAATTCAAACAAACCGAACATAACTACGCCAAACAGCTAAAAAACAAAGAAAATACTCTTGCACCCTCAAACAACTGTGGGTAATATCCATTTCGTTCTTAGGGGATGGGTCCGTAGCTCAGTTGGTTAGAGTACCGCCTTGACATGGCGGGGGTCACCAGTTCGAATCTGGTCGGACCCACCATCCTTGAAAAGCATCGTTATTTAGCTAGCAATGCAGAGAACATTTTGGATCCGTAGCTCAGTTGGTTAGAGTATCGCCTTGACATGGCGGGGGTCGGCGATTCGAATTCGCCCGGATCCACCATATTCGTTCTTATGAACAAGCACAAAGCCCGCTTTTTGCGGGCTTTGTTGTATCTTGCGATCAGGAATAATCTATCCTGTTATTAAGTAATATACTCTCATTACACTACCCCTTAGATACTGAATAGCTTTCATTAACAAGCTAATAACTTTAATACCGTTGAAAATTTCACACGGGTATATCACTTCTACTTTCAAGCTCATTGAACTGCCGTTGTCATGCTCGGTCTATATTTCATTCAAGACATACGATACAACACTTACTCGTTGATGCAGCGGGTCTGTGGTGAGGGTGAGTAGAAAATAAAAAGCATAACACTGGAAAAACGTTTAGACCGGAGAAACCTACGTATGACAAAAGCATTAAATATTCTGACAGAGTTAGGGATGCCTAGCACGATAGTGACCATCCAATCGTTAACCATATTAGTAGTACTCTCTTTGAATACGAATTCGAAACGCACCCATAATAATATTGGAATACGTAACTAGTTAAAATCAGTTATTAAGTTGGAAAATAAGAATACACAACTTCATGACAATATTATGTTTCAACAAAGACATTGGTAGTTTCGATTTGATTGATAATGTGTGTACCCATTAAGAAAGAGGTATTTGTCATGATTGATCTAAAATATTCAATAAGTGCGTTAGCACTATCACTCGTTCTCCCTTATGAGGTATCCGCAGATAATTTAATTACCGGCAATATTGAAAATGTAATAAAAACTAGTGATGCTTCAGCGCTTAATCGCAATGATACAAAAGATCTATCAATAATTTGTCCTGATGGATCGTTATCATCAAGTGATGAATGTACTAAAAACCCGAAAGACAGTTTTTCGTTTGAGTCAGCACCAGTCTCTGAAGAACAGCCGAAAGAATGCCCTGATGGTTCAACATCACCTGAATGTATAGGCAATAGTGATGAGCAATTTGTACTAACGTACACAGATGAGGAAGAGCTGCCGACTGAGTGCCCTGATGGTTCAACGTCACCTGAATGTACAGGCAATAGCGATGAGCAATTTGTACTAACGTACACAGATGAGGAAGAACTGCCGACTGAGTGCCCTGATGGTTCAACGTCACCTGAATGTACAGGCAATAGCGATGAGCAATTTGTACTAACGTACACAGATGAGGAAGAACTGCCGACTGAGTGCCCTGATGGTTCAACATCACCTGAATGTATAGGCAATAGCGATGAGCAATTTGTACTAACGTCGACAGATGAGGAACAACTGCCGAGTGAGTGCCCTGATGGTTCAACGTCACCTGAATGTTTAAGTGATGTTGTGGATGATTTCAGTGCTCTCAGCTAAAAGTAGAATGCTATTTAAGGATGGACGTTAAAGCTTGTTATGCTTTGGATTTTAATAAAGCACTAACCTTACCTTTAGGCTTAATTGATAGTTCAAAGCATAACTTTAGAAATGTTTACAAGTGAGGCGTTTCATGAAGAAAAAGATCCTTTTGGTTGAAGATGATCGGAATCTAGCAGAAGGTCTGATAAAGATACTAACTAAATCTGGCTATGAATGCTTAGTATCAAATTGTCTTTCAGATGTTAGTCTATATTGGCAGGATGCCGATATTGCTATTGTAGACCGCCAACTCCCTGATGGTGATTCAATATCACGATTACTCGATTGGAAGAATCGAAAAAATATTCCGATCATCGTAGTTTCATCATTATGTTCTGTGAAGGATAAGGTTTCTGGTTTAGATTTTGGGGCTGATGACTATTTATCTAAGCCATTTTCAGAATATGAATTATTGTCCAGAATTAAGGCAAAGCTCAGATGTTATGATAGCACTAACGAGAATATAATAGTGCTCAACGATTTGACTATTGATAAAATCAAGCAGCAAGTTTTCCATTTTAATCAACGTATTGATTTAACCCGAATGGAGTTTGAGTTGCTTTTATTTCTTGCAAGTAATATTGGGTGTGTTTTTACAAGGAACGAACTCCTTGAACATGTTTGGGGCTATAATAATTATCCAACAACTCGTACCATGGATACACATATACGACATCTAAGGGATAAACTTCCCGGTATTAAAATCGAAACACTTTATAAAGTTGGCTATAGACTGAAACTCTCTTAAATCATTGTGAACATCATTATTGAAAATATTTTGTTTTACGAACAAATAATTAAGATTAACATCCATTTATTAACTCAAAAATCCCTCCGTCGCTACTTCTTCAATGGAAGCTACCATGCTGACTACAGAAGCCAAGACGCAAGTCGTTTGTTCCGCCAATACTTATACCGCTATTGAACGAATTACTACAACTGGCAACGACCTCATGCATACAATGATGGTGTGCCAACAGGTTAAGTAAATCATTTACTGTCCGGAAATTGTTGACCACAGCAAACATCACTTTGTATATACAATTGAGCCTCTACTTCCGTTACCCACTAGCGTAATGGAAGTAGAGGCCTATTTGATATAATGACGTTTACTCACCCATTAGAGGCAAGCGCAATACAGCTCTTCTATTTCTTCCGGCGTAGGCTGACGCGGGTTGCCACCCAAGCATGGATCGGCAAGTACTTTCTCAATCCAATTATGGCAATCTTCTTTGTTAATACCTAACGTCGCCAAGCCTGTTGGAATGCCAACACGACTTGATAAATTACGAATCAGATCCACAGCAAGATCTGCCGCTTGTTTATTGTCTAGACCAAGTGTATCCCCGCCCATAACTTGGGCAATGTCACGGAAACGCTCTGGAAATTTTTCTGCATTGAATGCACACACTTGTGGTAAAAGAATCGCATTACATACGCCATGAGGTAGGTTATGCGTCGCGCCAGGTTGATGTGCCATAGCGTGAACTAAGCCTAAGCCAGCACTGTTGAAGGCCATTCCTGCTAAAAACTGGGCATTTGCCAATTGTTCGCGCGCTTCAATGTTTTTGCCATCTTCCACAGCGACAGGTAACCATTGTGCGATCAGTTTGATTGCTTCCAACGCAGTCGGCTTAGTCAGTGCGTGCGCACCAGGTGTCACATAGGCTTCAACCGCATGTGTAAGTGCATCCATCCCTGTTGCAGCCGTGACGTGTGGTGGTAAGTTAACCATTAGTGTTGGATCATTAACCGCAATATCAGGTATTTGCTTTGCATCAATGATCACCATTTTCACTTGGCGTAGCTCATCCGTAATTACAGAATTGGAGGTCATTTCTGCAGCTGTACCAGCGGTAGTGTTGATAGCAATAAAAAAATTACCAGCGTTCTTCACTTTACCGACACCATCATAATCGACGATATCACCCGGGTTTGAAGCAACAATACGAATTGCTTTTGCACAATCCACAGGGCTACCACCACCCACTGCGATAAGACAGTCACATCCGGACTCTGTATAAATCGCCAACCCTTCTCGAACGAGTGTTGCCGTTGGATTTGGCGTCACTCTATCAAATAACACATAATCAATTGCTGTTTGGTCAAGTAACTCAAATAAATGGTCTAAAATCCCCAACTCAACAAGGTTCTTGTCGGTAACAACCAAGACACGCGTTACTGGTTGCTGAGTTAATGAAGTAATTGCGTCATCAACTGCGCCAACACCTGAATAACTTAACTTAGGTAAATTTAGTGCAAATGCCATTTTAATAACTCCCTTACTTTTCTACGCGCAAGCCGTAAGACTTGAATTTTTCAAGTACCACTTGCATTGATTCATCATCTAATACCGGTGCTTCAGGTGTAATCGCGAGTACTTTTAAATATAGGTCGGCTAAGACCTCTACTTCATGTGCCAACCAAAGTGCTTTCTCTAAGTTCACTTCACCTGCAATCAAACCGTGATGTTGCAGCAATATCGCTTTACTTTTCGTGATGCCCGCTTCGACATATTCCGCGAGTTTCGTACTACCAAATGTTGCGTAAGGAACACAAGGAATTTCAGTTGTTCCAGAAACGGCAACCATATAGTGAATAGCTGGAATGGATTTATTCAAAATTGACACTGCTGCGCAGTTAATTGCATGGTTATGTACAACTGCATTAATATCACCACGTTGCTTGTAGCAGATCAGATGGAACAACCACTCAGACGATGGCAATTTACCCTCTTCAAAGCTACCGTCTTGAGCAACATAAACGATATGATCTGGCGTGAGTTTTTCGTATGGAATTCCTGTTGGAGTAATCAACATTCCGTTGTCAAAACGTACGCTAATGTTACCGGCTGTTCCTTGGTTCAAGCCTAAACGTGTCATTTCTAGGCAAGTGTCGATAATTTGTTGTGAAAGTTCTACTCGATTCATTTTCATATTCCTTAAATACTAGTCACGCCTTTTTTGAGGATAATGTTTCCATATTTTGCCGTTTCACCCGTCAGCACGACGGCGTAGCACTGTTTCACTCGCTCGTAGAAAGCAAAACGTTCAACTCTTTCTATGTGCTCTACTGTCACGTTAGCTTCTGACATAGAGTGGAGATACTTCTCTTCTACTGATGCATCAAGCTCATCGCCCGCTACTGCTTGCATCATGATAAGAGGTTGCGGTACGTATTGATCTAATTCGAACAGTGGCGTTACACCTGCCAACAAGGTATCCACTCCTACTCCGTCACAACGAATGACATTTTGGCTAAAGGTATGTGCGGGAAAATGTGCATCGGCAAACAAAATCTCATCACCGTGCCCCATTTCAGATAAGGTCGCTAACAAGGATGGCGAAATAGCCGGATGAATACCTTTAAGCATAACTACTCTCCTTTACTGTGTTGGTTTGCGCGATCAACTGTGGGTTAACTACTCGTAACGACGGCTTCATATTCTGTTGCGCTATTTGTATGCTCGGATAATGCCCTGCGCCGTAAAATGCGAACATCGCTGCACCAATAACCGTCGCTTCAGTCTGCTCAACAATGTGCAAAGGTCGCTGCAGAGCATCGGCTCGTAGTTGATTCCATAACGTATTTTTGGTACCACCACCCACCGCCACCACCGGACCGTCATTGAGATGGCAGAGCTGATTCAAATAATCAAAACGTTGCTTAAGCTGTCCACTCAATCCCTCAAAGACCGCTCGGATAATTTGCCCTCTAGTGGTATGAATCGACAACCCTTCAATAGCGCCTTGCCCGACCCCATCTGAATCGGTGTTAAAACTAGGCGTAAAGACTACTCCACCAGCACCCGCTTCTTGTGCTTCTTTAATCATGGTTGCGTACAAGTTGCCATTGCTTTGTTCGATGGCAAAAAATTGGCTTGCTACCCACTCAACAACAGCACTTGATAACCACTGCGTTGCTGGGTTATATAACCCCCTGACTGAGTCCAGTTCTACAGTAACGCCATTTTCAAGAGCTTGTTGGTTTAACGCTGGGCGCTGGCTACGCGCCATTAATATTTCCCATGTACCTGAACTTAAGAATGCTTGATTTTCTTCGGCACCAGAGCCAACCAACGCAAACTGAGTATCGTGTCCTGCTGAAATGACTGGCGTATCAGAACGCACGCCGAACAACTCACCAATACTTGGGCTAACGACACCAACTGATTCACCCGCCATCACAAATTGAGGGAAACTGCTGTCTGTCAGATCCAAATAATTCAGTACTTGATGATTCCAACCTCCATTGTCGAGGCTGGTCATCATGGACGTTCCTGCCATGGTAAAGTCTGTACTCAAGACCTCGGTCAGCTTGTGTGTGATCATTGAGGAAATGAAGACAAACTTATCCATATTCGAGTACGTTTCTGGTTCATACTCTTTAAGCCAACGTAATTTGTATAAGGTATTAAAGCTATAATCACCAATTCCGTTATTACGATAGAGATCAAGGCGATCCAGTTCTTTTTCGACCAGCTTCATCATAGGAATGGTTCGAGGACACTTCCAAGAGATGATGGGATAAATCTGCTGACCACAACTATCGAACGGCGCACCATCAACCCCAAATGTTGTCACAGTAAAAGCCACAACATTCTCGCCTCCAACTTCACTAATTACGTGTTGCGCACATTTGACCAGCTTTTGCCAAATCTCTTCAAAATCCCACACATGCAAATCGTGGTTTTTCTTATCATGCTTAGTCGCATTTTTAATGAAGTGAGAAGCAACAATGTTTCCCTTAGGGTCAATTGCGATGGCACGGAGGTTGGTCGCACCACAATCTAAAACAATCACTACTGACATAGGAACTCCTAGTTGGGCGGGAATATCCCGCCCATTAC
This sequence comes from Vibrio kasasachensis, assembly GCF_050337565.1. Taxonomy (NCBI): domain Bacteria; kingdom Pseudomonadati; phylum Pseudomonadota; class Gammaproteobacteria; order Vibrionales; family Vibrionaceae; genus Vibrio; species Vibrio kasasachensis. The sequence continues at coordinate 220,963 of NZ_JAKJTB010000012.1, forward strand.
GGTTACTTGTACAGAGGACCGAAGTTTGCGCAAGCACGGTAGTCTTGCCCTTCTTTATCCTGTCCAAATGCACTCCATGTATGAGGACGGAATACATCTCCCCCATCCACGTTATGCATCGCAACTGGAATACGCAGCATAGATGCCAGTGTAATCAGATCTGCGCCTACGTGGCCTGATGAGATGACGCAATGATTCGCGCCCCAATTTGCCATCACGGAATACACGTCTTTAAATGCACCCTCACCATTTAGACGTGGCACAAACCAAGTTGTTGGCCACGTAGGGTTGGTTCGTTCATTTAAAGTTTCATAGACTTCTTGTGGCAGCGCTACTGAATGCCCCTCGGCAATTTGAAGCACAGGTCCAACACCTTTAATGATATTGATTCGGTGCATCGTAAATGGCATACCGCCATGAGTTAGGAAATTTGACGAGAAGCCGCCGCCGCGGAAATATTCAACATCTGCAGGTGGCCATTTCGTCGCGCTCAAGCACGCTTCTGCGTCTTGTGCAGTCATATCCCAATGTGGTTTTATTACCGAATCACCCTTCTCGTCGCGTGATTCACCGCATCCATCTAATGCTGCAGAACCTGAGTTAACTAAATGGATGAAACCTGCTTCAGGACGGTAACCGCTTACGCGTTCAACAGAGTCTTGAGACCAGTAGGTACGTACATCACAGAATATTTGTGCTTGACCAGTCAGCATTTTACCAAACAACATATTCACGCCGTTCAAACAGTCATTTTCAGTTGCAATAACAAACGGTTCACGAACGCCATTCCAATCAAATGATGAATTGAGGATAGCTTCGCTGAAATCACCATTAGGTAGATGATCTGTCCAATGACGTTGACCTTGGAAACCACCAGCGACGGCGTTATAGCCCATCGCCTCCTCACCAAATCCTATTTCCGCTAGTTTCGGATTACCTTGCATCATGTCACGCATAATCATGGTCATCTTCACTACAGTTTCCCAATCTTGTTCTTTGCGTTCCGCCGTCATTGAGATCTTGTTGTAATCCTTACCTTCCTGGCAATGTTCTTTCGTCCATCCAAGCGCTAATTCAAACTCTTCTTTATCAAAGATCTCACGGTCAAGGCGGCGTTTAATTTCCGTCATATCGACGTACTCATTTCGCATGCCTAGGTAATGCTGGAAGAATGCTTGGTCAACAATCGAACCTGCAATACCCATTGAAACAGAACCCATTGATAAGTACGACTTACCGCGAATACTCGCAACCGTAAGACCAGCTCGACAGAAACGCAAAATTTTCAGTTGCACGTCATGAGGAATTGACGTGTCGTCCTTGTCTTGCACTTCTTCCCCGTAAATAGAAAAAGCAGGCAAGCCAACTTGTGAGTGCCCTGCCATTGCAGCGGCCAAATACACCGCCCCTGGACGCTCGGTACCATTAAAACCCCAAATTGCCTTTGGCATATGTGGGTCCATATCAATGGTTGAGGTTCCATAACACCAGCAAGGTGTTACAGTGATGGATAACCCAACATTTTCACGTTTAAATTGGTCAGCACAGGCTGCGGACTCGGCAACGCCGCCAATTGTCGAATCTGCAATGACACATTCTACATTTACGCCGTTAGCGTGCTTAACATTGTCATTAATAAATTTGGCCAGGTTCTTAGCCATGTTCATTGTTTGCTCTTCAAGAGACTCACGAACACCAAGACGACGACCATCAATAGTTGGGCGAATACCGATTTTAACTAAGTTGCTCATTTTAATATTCTCTTATTTCACGTTAATTTTAACGACACTAATTAAATTTCCTACGTATTAATTCGAAGAAAAAAACCAGTACATTTATTACTAAGATTTACAATTAATTATCACTTTCAACAAGAATTTAAAAACACGCATTCAAATACGTAATAATCATGACTTTGTTGTTGGCTTCCTAACTAAAGTTTTTAAGAATCGTCATTTAATTAAAGTATATCCTGCGCAATACTCACCACTTAAAATACACATCAAAATTCTATCACTTATAGCAATTGCCACATTTTTGATAATTAATTAACACTTACTTATTCCATAGAAAATAAGTCAGACAATATAACAATCGCACGTTATCAACGCCTTAACTAGGATACAAATTTAATACAAGAAACCTTGATTAGGAAAGAGAGTATATTTGATATCGCTCCCTTTCCTATTTAGCTAATGCAGTCTATCAGACGGTTACTTACCAAATGGATAAAGTAAAGTGTGCATATCTGGGTTATCGATATTATCCATCGTTACCACTTTTACAGGAATATCGATGATATTAGATACTTTTTTACCTTCCAATACATTGTAAAGCGTCGTTAAACCTTGATAACCGATTTGATAAGCATCTTGGACAACGAAACCTTGAATTGTTCCAGCTTTAAGAAACGCAATAATACCTTCGGTATTATCAAAACCCATTACTTTAAGTTCGCCTGCTAAGCCAAGGCTGTCTATTGCATTCGCAACACCTAAAGTCGCCCCTTCATTCGTCGCATAAACAGCCGCTAGGTCTGGATTAGCTCGAACCATGTCAATGGTTTTATCCATGGCTTTTTGAGGGTCACCGTCACTGTATTGAACTTCTAACACCTCAATATTTGGATATTTTTCTGCTATTGCATCAATAAAACCCTGCGAACGTTCGACGGCACTTTGAGTACCAGCAACGTGGGCAATAATGCCTACTTTGCCCTTTCCATCAATCATATTCGCTAGGGTTGTCGCAGCATCTGCACCTGCTTTAATGTTATTTGTGGCAATAAAGCTTTTTGGAATGTCGGAGTTAATACCAGAGTCAAACGTTGCGATCTCAATGCCTCTTGATTTCGCCTCTTCAACCGGAATAACAAGCGCGTTAGAGTCAAGAGCAGCAAGCAAAATAGCATCAGGTCGACGAGCCATCATATCTTCCATCAACTGAATTTGCTCTGAAACTTGAGTTTCTGCAGCGGGGCCGACAAAACTCGTTTTAACACCCAGTTCTTTCGCTGCTGTATCTGAACCTAATTTAACCGTTTGCCAAAACTCGTGTTGATAACCTTTACTAACGACCGGAATATAAATGTCATCTTTTGCTTGTGCTGTACCCATTCCAACCATTGCTATTGTGGCGAGTAAAGTGAGTTTTATTGATTTCATTCTAAATTCTCCAATATTATATTGTAGGGCTTATCTCTTAATTAATAGAATCAGTTATTAAATAGAACATTATTTAGGTATATCTAACTACTTTATTTTCTTTCTTAGTGTATCTAAGTAAACCGCTGCAATAACAACTGCACCCATTGCAACCATTTGCCAAAATTGTGAAACACCCATCAGGTTTAAGCCATTTTTTAAAATGCTCATGATGAACGCTCCAATAATTGTACCTCCAATCGTACCGATACCACCCATTAGGCTCGTGCCACCAATGATTACTGCAGCAATCGCTTCAAGTTCGTACCCAACACCTGCTGTTGGTTGACCAGAATTCAATCGAGATGTAATAATTACGCCGGCGATACCTGTCATTAATCCACAGAATGCATAAACAAACATTTTAACGCGGTCAACTTTTATTCCTGATAAGTGCGCTGCATCTTCACTGCTACCAACAGCGTAAATATAACGACCAATGATGGTTTTTTTTAGAATATATGCAGCAATTAAAGCTAATATACCGAAATAGATAACTGGGTAAGGGATTACATCAAATAGTTTACCTTGCGCAATTAATTTAAAAGTTGGGTATTCAGTAAAATAGAGAGCTCGCCCATCAGTTAGAACTAAGTTAATGCCACGAATAGACATCATCAGACCTAATGTCGCGATAAAGGGTGGAATAGCCAATCGAGTGATCAATGCTCCATTAACAGCACCACATGCAGCACCGGCTAACGCGCCGATTAACACACACACTGGTAATGGTAAACCTACTGAAGCGGCTAATCCCACTGCGACACCTGAAAATGCCATCACAGAACCAACCGAAAGGTCGATACCAGATGTAATGATGACATAAGTTGCACCGATTGCGATAATACCGATCACCGCGGTTTGCAACGCTACCGTTAATAGGTTGTCAAAGTTTAAAAAATAGGGTGTACCAAGACTAAAAAATATCATTAATATGACAAGACTAATTAATGGCGCGAGCTTCATTATTAACTCTTTATCAATAAGATTCTTCTTTTGCGCTGGAGCAATATCTTTCTTAACAGCACTAGTATCACTACTCATTTTATTATCCCTCTAAAGTTGCATATTTCATGATATTTTGTTGACTTGCTTCTTCCGCTTGGAGCTCTCCTGTGATATTACCATTACGCATAACCAGAATTCGGTCGCACATCCCTAGCACTTCAGGAAGTTCAGACGAAATCACTATTACTGATTTGCCTTGCTTAGTTAGTTGGTTAATTAATTCGTAAATTTCCAACTTAGCGCCAACATCAATTCCTCGAGTTGGTTCATCAAATATTAATATTTCAGTATTTTTACATATCCACTTCGCAATAATGATTTTCTGTTGGTTACCGCCACTAAGATTACCTGCCAACTGTTCCAAATCTGGTGTTTTTATCCTTAATTTGTCTTTAAGTTCTTGCGAAATATTCGTAGACGATAACTCATCGATAATTCCAGCAATATTGGAATAATCATTAAAACTACTCAACATTATGTTGTCTTTCACTGACATCCCTAAAGCCAAACCATCTTTCTTCCTATCTTCTGTTAGATAGGCAATTCCAAGCGAAATGGCTTCATGAACATTTTTAATCTTAACCGGCTTACCAAATAATTTTATCTCACCGCTATCAATGGGATCAGCACCAAAAATTGCACGTGCCACTTCCGATCTTCCTGCGCCCATAAGACCAGAGAAACCTAAAATTTCACCCCGTTTTAGTTTGAAACTGATGTCATTGATGACGCCTTTTCTCGTTAGTTTATTAACTTCGAGAACAATTTCCTCTGTGGGTTCATTTGCTCGTTTAGGATAAATATCTCCAAGGTCACGACCGACCATCATTGCAATGAGGTCATCGACTTTGACGGTGTGATAATCCACTGTACTAATGAAAGTCCCATCACGCATAACCGTCGCTCGGTCAGCAATCAAGGCGAGTTCCTCAAGGCGGTGTGAAATGTAAACGATGCCGACTCCCTGAGATTTCAGCATATTGGTGACTTGAAATAAGCTTTCAATTTCAGACTCAGTCAACGCCGCTGTTGGTTCATCCATGATCAACACTTTCGCATTTACGGATAACGCTTTAGCAATTTCTACCATTTGCTGTTGGGCAACCGTTAGTTGTTCTACTAATGTGTCGGGTTGAATATCGAGATTCAGTTTATCCAACAGTACTTTGGTTGCCTTATTCTGAGATTGGTCATCAAGAACCCACTTATTGCTTCCTGTGAATTCTCTACCAATGAATATGTTTTCAGCTACAGTCAGTTCTGGAAACAAGTTGAATTCTTGGTGAATGATTGCAATACCTTTCTCTAACGCCGAAATAGGGCTGTTAAAAGTCACATTTTTACCTTCGTAAACAATATGACCGTCATCGGGGATATGAACCCCTGAAAGTATTTTCATTAAGGTAGATTTGCCCGCACCATTTTCTCCAAGTAACGCATGAACCTCACCTTTTTTAAGATTGAAACTTACATTATCAAGAGCTAATACACCTGGGAAGCGCTTGGTAATCCCTGTCATTTGTATAATTATTGAATCCATATACCGCCTCCTAGATTTCAGCCATCATGTTTTTGTATTTCATTTGGTCTTCGTGCATTTCTAAGAACACTTTATATTTGGCATCATGAAAATCCTTATGAGTCACATCGGGGTTTATACGTTTGCCCTCTCGCCCCATATTTTTTACTGCTTCCATCAAGCTTGGATATACCCCACTAGCGGTGGCACCCAGCATTGCCGCACCTAATATAACCGCTTCAGGCTCTTCAGAAAGAACTACATGGCACCCCGTAATATTGGCGTGTTCTCTAAGCCATATAGGATTTTTGGTACCGCCGCCACACATGGTTATCTTTGTTATTTCATGTCCATTTTTACGCATGACATCGATAATATGGCGAGTACCATAAGAGACTGATTGGATCGCAGCTAAATATTCAATCGCCAGAGCATCCAAGCTTTCTTCGAGACTAAGACCCGTCACCATGCCTTTTAGTGTTGGGTTTGCGCGCGGTGAACGATTTCCATGGTGATAACCCAGCATATGAAATTCAGCCATGAGGCTTGGGGTTTCATTCTCTAGCTCAAGAACTTTTTGATTTAAAACTTCATAGACAGTACGCTTTTCAACTTCCGCTCGTTGTCTCAGCGGTTCGTATTCGGAAGAGCTTCGAATCACGTGATCAACCAAAGCACCAGCAGCACTTTGACCTCCCTCTAGTAACCAATACTCTGGAAGCATCGCTCCCCAGTAAGGACCCCAAACACCTGGAACGTAAGTTTCTGTTTTAGTAACAGCCATGTGGCAAGAAGAAGTCCCCCCGATAATGGCCAATGTGGATTCTGGTTCATCACCAATAATGGCTAAACCGCCAGCATGTGCATCGATAATACCTGTCGATACGACTGTTTTTGTCGTGAGACCTAATTCAAACGCAGCAAATTTGCTAAGATGACCAGCACTAACGCCAAGGTCCGCAATAGGACCAACAACTTTGTTGTCAGTAATAATATCGGTTAAATTGATTTTTTCTAAAAGAGAGTGAGCCCAATCACTTTGATGTGCTAGGTAATTCCATTTACAGCTTTTTGTACAGACGCTTCGAACAGGATTCCCTGTCGCTTTAAATACAAGAAAGTCTGCTAAATCAAACAACTTATCAATATTTTGATATTGATCATACGCGTGTTTTTTTAACCATAAAATCTTAGGAAGCTCCATTTCAGGGCTAACTTCACCGCCGACAAACTTCAATGCATCATCAGCAGTAGAATTTATTTCATTCGCTTCATTAATAGCACGATGATCCATCCACATTATTACATTCTGGTTGTTATCGTTCGTTATAGAAATAGTAGTTTGTTTATTTTCAGCATCTAAAGCGACAAGTGAGCATGTTGCATCAAAACCAATGCCAGATATATCTTCAGGGTCAACACCACTCTCATTTATGGCATCTTTAACTACTTTACAAACTTGATTCCATATATCAGAAGAGGATTGTTCCACATGATCTTTCTTAGGTCTGAATTGTATTATTGGGCAAACAGCCATGCCTAATTTGCGTCCCGTTTGGTCAAATACGCCCGCTCTCGCGCTTCCAGAACCAACATCCACACCGACCAGATAGTTACTCATTTATCAACTCCCTTTGGAATACGCTCAAAATATAGCCTGCTAACTCGTGTTAGCAAATTTATAGCAACGGAAAGTTGAACACACAATGTACAGATCGGTGAAATGTGATATAACGCTTGATAAGCGCAATGCACGTCTGATAAAACATGCGTTAATGCACAATATGTTTTTCATTTGAAAGTGAGAACATTAGGTAGAATATAAGAAGCGAATATAAAAAATGGCTATGACAATTGAACAAATCGCCAATAACTTAGGCGTTTCTATTACGACAGTTAAGCTAGTTTATAATGGCAAAGCAGATAAATATCGTATTTCAACGAAAACTCAATCTAGAGTGTTGAATTTTATAGAAGAGCATGGAATTACGGTAAATCAAACAGCAAGAAACCTAAAACTAAAAAAAACAAACACGCTAGGCTTAGTGGTCCCAAGGATAACAAATATATTTTTCTCATCGTTAATCGAGTGTTTAGAAAAAGAGTGCAATAAATCAGGATTTCAACTAATTACTGCATCTTCTTATGATCGAGATGATAAAGAAACTGAGGTAACACGAAATTTAATCGAACGTGGTGTCGACGGTTTATTTATTGTACCAAACTCAAAGCAACAACAGAAAGATACCATTAAAAAATACAATAATAAGCCAATTATATTTTTAGATCGGGATTATCAGATAGAAAACCAATCGACTATTGTTAGTGACAACTACCAAGGATTCCTTGAAATCACCGATCAAATCTTGGCAAAACAAGTATCTGAAATCTATGTCATTAGTGGTGATTGCAACCTCCCTAGTATTCGTTCCCGTTTACAAGGTTTCATCGATAGTTATAAAAACCACAACCTTTCTCCGGTATCAAACTGGTTACACGCTGTCACCAACAGTACCTTTGAAGACGGTTATAACGGTATGCAATCTCTATTTGAAGAACTCAATCGCTTCCCGGAGTCCATCGTTTTTTCTTCCTTACCCATATTAGAAGGGGCGTTACATTTCATTAAATCACATAAAGGCACCATTCCTACATCAGTGATCATCGGTACGTTTGATGACCACACAATGTTAGAGTTCTTACCTAACTCTGTCATTTCTGCGAAACAGGATGCTGTTAGCATAGCCAAAAATGCTTGCTCTTTGATTGGAGAACAAATCGACAACAAAGAGAATATCAATACAAAATTGGTCATCCCAACAACGCTGATTATTAGGAACTAGCCAGCTATTAACAGTGCTAGGGGGCGTAAAAATTGGAAGAGATACAACTTTTATATTAATCGATAGATTGATGTAATTTAGTAATATCCTTGATATGGCTGGGTCGGGTGCGTGTTCGCCTAGACCCGCCAAATACGCCCTTTATGACCATGAACAAAATTGGGCTTTGTTGTTTCTGTCCTTCCCGATCCCATCCTCCCTCAATAGCTATTGCGTTGTTTGACAGCCAAACTCCATTTGCCTTTTTTTTTTGATTCTCAAATTGAGAATTTACTTCTTCAAAAGTGACAAAAGTAAATGGACAAGTTTTATCTTATTGTAATTACTAAATTTAATTTTTTGGCACGGTCTATGCCCTAGTTATCCTAAACACTGAGGAGAACGAACATGGAACTACATAGAATTGAAATCACTGGTACGACGTTAAAGCTGGTTATTAACGGCAATTTAGATGCTGATGGTAGTCGAAGTGCTCAACCTCAGATCGACGATATAATTGCAAATCAAAGCCATAGCGAGGTCGAAGTCGACTTTAGAAACGTACAATTTCTTGATCCTTCTGGTGTTGGTGCACTAGTGTATTTATATAAGAGACTAGTTGAAAAGCAACGCACAATGAGAATCGAACGTGTCACAGGGCAACCTCTTGAAATCATCAGCCTTCTGCGCATCGACAAAGCGATTCCAGTGAACTCAAATGAATACTAATTATAAAGGGCAGTTGGCATGGTTGGAGAACGCACAGAACAGGCTTTGATAAGCATACAAAAAATGCGGAAAAATCGAGGCATCGCAGTTCGATTTACCATTGTACATTTAACATATCTGTTTGTGTTTGCATCAACTCTGTTCGGCTGTACCAGTTACCCACCCGAAAGTAGTGGCGGGCTTGCTGAACAACATATAGAAAATAGTTTTACACCAGTTATGCCAGAAGAACCACTTGGACCAGAGCATGGACTACGTTTCGATTGGCAATTAACCAAACTGCACCTCGACTCGCTGATCCGTGAAGGCGCGCGGTGGTGTTTTCCCGCCGCCGTTGTTCAAGCACTTGAGAAACAGAATCGGATTGCTCGAGAGCTTGAAGGCGGATTGCTACTTGATGCCGCTAATGATTTAGTGATTCAACGTAAACGGTTAGGCGAATTAGAACGTCAACTAGATTATGTCACTTCCCAAGCCAACTGCGTTCCCCCTCTCAATCAGAACTCGTTCCGTCAGCAACTTGCTGTCATTGATCAACTATTCGATTTACTGAATATAGACAATCAATTTGCGTTTAATTCAACTGAAGTGAACCCCAAATACATGGGACATCTTGCCCAAGCAGCCAATATCCTACGCGAGGACCCAAGCCTTAACTTATCCATCACGGGTCACGCAGATGCGAAAGGTGATGAACGATATAATCAGAAATTGGCCATGGACCGAGCCAAACAAGTCAAACGCTACCTGATCATTTTCGGACTCGAACCTGAGCGTATTACCACCCAATCGCTGGGAGACTCTCTACCATTATATGAAGGTGTGAGTGAAGGAATCAGACTCACCAATCGCCGCGTTAGTATTGAAGTTATCGCAACTCAGGAGTTAGCAGAACACAATCGCCAAGGAGGCTATCATGCGGATAATTAATCGGTGGTTTTTAATAGTATTGTTGCTGACTCCATTCGCCTTCGCCGAAAGTGATGTGACACGAGTGCATATCGGGGATTTGATTCAGGTAAACTTGCCCGGAGAGGAAACGCTAAACCGAGGTTTTCAAGTCGACAAACGAGGACGGATTGATCTACCCGAAGTTGGTACCGTTTACGTGGCTGGATACACCGAAGATAAGCTCTCTGAGGCAGTACTCACCGCTCTCAATGCGGTACATCGTGATCTCTCATCAGCCAGCGTTTATATCGCTGAGCAACAGCTGCTCATTTCCGTTCAAGGGTATGTCGAGTCGCCCGGAGAATATACACTCGCGCAAAATGCAGATGTTCAAACCGCGCTGCATGCCGCTGGAGGGCTTCGTTCGGGCGCGCAACTTGATAATATGATGGTTAAGCGTGGCAAAGAAAAAATTCCTTTTAACTACAAAGCTTTTTTGGACAGTGGTGATGAGTCTCTATTACCCTCATTACAATCGATGGACAGTTTATTTGTTCCCGCCTCTCCTCTAGTGGGAAATATCGAACAACAGTTTGATGCGGCGAAACAAGCCAATGCAGGCGACAGTGCCGACAGTCGCACAGCGATCAAAGTCTTTGGTGAAGTCAACGCACCCGGCTCATTCTCTTACAAAGCTGGTTCTAACTTGGTCGATATCCTAATGCGCGCAGGCGGCGTTACTCGTTACGCTTCCGTTGAGCAAATTCGCGTTATTAGTAACAACACGCCTAAATTAGTCAACTTGAAACGCTATTTAGACAGCGGTGATGATTCTATTCTGCCTCAGCTTTCTGAAGGAACGACTATTTTTGTCCCCAAACAAGAAGAAGAGATAAAATCTGGTGCAAACGTCGTCTATATCATGGGCGAAGTAGCCAGCCCAGGAGCCTACGAAGGCAAACAAGGCGCTTCATTTATGGACATTCTTGCCAACGCAGGTGGACCAACTCGCTTTGCTGAATCGCGTCAGATACGCCTAATAAAAGCGGATGGTTCGGTAATTAAATTTGATCTTACCGCCTACACGGAAGGATTAAATGGACAAATTCCCCCTAATATTTCACCCGGTGATGCTATCTTTGTTCCCGAAAAAACCGACATGAATGAAAAATCATGGTTAAAAATTTCACCAGATCGCGCTGTTAGTGTTATCGGTGAGGTTGTACGTCCTGGACGTATTGAGTGGTCGGACGAAATGGATTTAATGGATTTACTCGCGCACGTTGGCGGCCCTACCTTACGTGCGGATACAACCAAAATTGAGGTGGTCACAAGTAACGGTAAGCTGCACACCTTTAACCTCGATAAATTTATTATTAAAGGAGCACCTAGCCACGAACTTCCTTCTATTAGTGCGGGATCTATTGTACGTATCCATGACCTCCCACAAGACCCTTCAGATAATAAATCACAGTGGGTGAGGCAAAGTTCAGATGCATCGATCTATGTATTTGGTCAGGTTAACGCACCTGGTCGTTATCGATTCACTGAACAGATGCATTTTCTCGACATTTTATCAGCAGCCGATGGACCAACCAAAGACGCCGATATTCACAATATTCGCATTACTCACCGAGACAAAAATTATTCAAAAGTGAGTAAGTTGAATTTATCAATGTACTTTGAAACAGGTGACGAGTCACTACTTCCCAATGTCACTATGGGCGATACCATTTACATACCGGAAAAAGACAAAATTTGGTTAGATCGCTCCAAAGAGTCAACGGTCCGAATTCTTGGTGCCGTAAATAAACCCGGTCGCTACGTATTCAATGACAATATGACCATTCTTGATATCATCGCCGAGGCCGGTGGTCCAAGCGACAATGCCTATTTGGAAAAAATCTCCGTGGTCAATCTATCATGCTGCCAAGGTCAAGCGCGCACATTCGATTTAATTGGATTCAGCAAAACCGCCAACATTTATCAGTTACCTGTACTACGTGCTGGCGACACCATTTTTATTCCAGATCGCCGCGATAGTTTTCTTGAGAAAGCGCGTGTCGGCTTAGAAGATATCTTGCGCTTGACGACCACCATCGTATTAATTGGAGCATTGTGATGATCCCGGCAACACATAATGAAATTGAACAAATCTACCTCGCAGCCGAAAGCAACCATTCGCGTTCAATCTGCGTAACAGCCTGTCATTCTGGTGACGGTGTAACATCGATTGCTAGTGCACTCACCGAGCGCTTGCTATTGGCCGGCTACTCCACATTGTTGGTAGACTTTAACTTATTTAAATCTGGGTTTGAGCCCTACTCATTGATTGATACTCCAATCGATTCTGAAGTACAGTGGTTGCACCCCGTAAACAGCGAACGCCTCTTTACTGGTATTGCCAAACCACAGCAAACTTCCGCAATTGTGAATTACCGAAACCCGCAATTTCTAGCAACAAAAATCCAATCATGGTTGCAACATTTTGACCGTGTAGTCATCGACACTTCACCGTTGCTGCAAATTAATCGCGGCAATATACCCGCGCAAAGCGTTGCTAGTGCTTGTGACCACACATTGATTGTTGTACTAGGTGGGCACACCACAGAAACACAGTTAGACAAAGCAAACGAATTACTACTACGCAGCAACGCAAACATAATTGGCGTGATATTGAATAACATGCTGCAAGCCACGTTAGGGCAAGAAATCGTGCGCGAGATTAATCGCTTTAAATTTATACCTAAAAGATTACGAGACAAATGGAGCCGCGTTATTCTCAATAACGAGTGGCTGGCTAATATCGCCTAGCGTACTCATAACATGTCGCAACAAGAGATAATGAGCAAAAATAACTCGGTATGAGTAGTGAGGGTATTAATGAGCAACAATAACGGTAACGAGATTTGGCTACTCATTGATAGCCGCCAATTTGGCGGAATAGAAACATACGTCACTCAGCTTTCTGCAGGGTTGCTAGCGTACAATCAACCCGTCAAGGTATGGATGATCCAACAGTACCCCGCCCCCTCACCTCTTTGCGCTAAACTAGACACGCTTGGAGTACCTTACCAATACTTGGGGGCTTCTTCTTATCAAGCACTATATCGTCTTTGTCGACTGATCCGCGCCAATTCACCTATTGCACTTCATGCTCATGGTTATAAAGCTAACCTCATTGCTAAGATAGCCAAGCTGTTCACTAATCCTGTACTCGTTTCCACCTATCATGCTGGCGAAACTTCCAAAGGTAGGGTGCGGCTATATGACTGGTTAGATAGAATCAGCGCAGCCATCGCGGATCATGCATTGGTGGTAAGTCACGCGATTGGTCAAAAGATACTCTCAAGAACAAGCTACTTAGAAAACTTTATCAATGTGGACAACTTAGAGATCTCTCAAGGTAATAATATTGCTTTTGTCGGCAGGCTTAGTGCGGAAAAAGCTCCCGAACGCTTTATTAAACTCGCTGAAATATTTCCTCAACAACTATTCCATCTTTATGGCGCGGGACCATTAGCTCAAACACTGCAACATAGCTCCACGCACAATGTCCTCTTTCATGGACACCAATCTGACATGTCGGCGGTGTGGCCAAAAATATCACTACTAGTGATCTGTTCATACTATGAAGGGTTACCGATGGTCGCATTAGAGGCAATGGCGCGAGGTATTGTGGTCATTTCTACTGCAGTCGGGGAAATGCCACAATTGATTGACCACACACAAAATGGTTTCATTGCCCAAAACGAACAGCAGCTAAGTGACTACCTGCAATTGTGGCTTTCTCTCTCATCGAGCGAACAAGCGGTTTTACGTCACAACGCAGCTCACACCATACGCCAATGCTACTCACAGCAAGTAATTATTCCTAAATTACTAAAACTCTACTTACCTAACGATGGCTAAATTGATTCTCATATTGCGATTTAAGCCAACGACTTATTCACAACACATTATTAATCACTAAAAATCAACCAATTAGCCAACACTCGCAATTGGCACTTGCCTTGCAGTTACCTCTGATATCCAATAATTTTATCAGAAGGCTAGCAAATGAAATCGGTTAAAAAAATTCTCTTTGTCCATTATGGTGATAGTTGGATCAGAGGAAGCGAACGTTGTCTCTTAGACCTTATCTCTCATTTAGACAGCACGCTGTTTGAGCCTATCGTCTGGACTAACAATTCGATGTTAGCTCAGCAGCTAAAAAATCAGCACGTAGAATGCTGTCTTGATGATTTCCCGATTTTGTTTGGTTGGCAAAAGCCGCAATTTGATATCAAAAGCTGGATAAAGCTCATTGTTAAAGCACGGCAGATAATCAACAGCAAGCAGATTGACCTTGTCCATGTTAATAGCGCCGCCCCTTGCCAATGGATGACATTTGCAGCGCGGCTTTGTCGTTGCCCACTGATGACACATCTACACAGTGATTATCTTAGCCGTGATAGAACAACATTAGCGCTTCATATGTCGCCAAGCATTATTGCTGCTAGTAGAGCCATCACTGAAAATCTGCGTCGTGACGGTTACCCCGAAGATAGGCTTACTGTTGTACACAATGGCATTGATGTCGAACGCTTGAGGGAACAGCCACCAGTTGATGTACCACAACAACTTAATTTGGATAGCAATGCCGTTGTTTATGCCACCGTGGGTTCGTTGATCCACCGTAAAGGCGTTGACCGGATTCTAATCGCCCTGCGTCACCTAATACTGGAATACCCAAACAGCCACTTAGTTGTGATTGGCACGGGTGAAAAAAAGCAAGAATTAACAGCGCTAACTCATTCACTTCATCTTAATAAGCATGTTCACTTTATTGGCGAGCAGACCAACGTTGTCGGTTGGCTTAAAGGCTGTCACGCGTTTGTTAGCGCTGCTCGTGAAGAAGCATTTGGGCTAGTGGTCACAGAGGCTGCGCTCGCCAACTTGCCTATCATCGCGCCATTTGAAGGCGGGATTCCAGAAATCGTCCAACATGGAGATACCGCACTTCTCTACGCTAATCACGGTTATGCACCGCTTCTGAACATGATGCGATGTATCCATAATCACCCTAAAGAGTGCCATGAGATTGCACTTCGTGCACATGAGCACGTAACCGAGCACTTTGATGTTAAGCGTTATGTAAAACAAATCGAGCAACTCTATTCGCGGTTAATTAACGAACCTTTCCCTGATTTCCCCCCTTTAATTGCCAATTTCAAACCAATGAAAACGGCAATCGCAAACCACCGCAGAAATGGAGGCAGCTATGACGCACCAGCACAACATCATATTTGACCCTATTCCTTTCAAAGGTGGGTCTAAAATCGCTACGAGTGAGGCCTTAAGCTTGTGCGACCCGAAATTGGCTCACTTTACGGTCGTCACTGTTGACAAAGCATTCTGGTCAAACAGTAAATTGGCTCAACAACACAACATCAGGATTGTCACGATCAAATCGGTTCCATGGTTGAGTCGCCAAGTCCATGGTATTTTCTTCTGGCTTAACCAAATTTATTTCACACTCACATTACTACTTTGTTTGTGTCTAACAGCTAAGGCTCATCGCTTAATTGGCGCCTCTGGACCCGGGGTTGATATGCCAATCTATCTGACCGGTCGCCTACTCAAAACACCTGTCATGCAGTTCATACATGGCGATGTCGCGAGTTCTGGTTCCATCGGCTGGTGTTTAGCGGGAGCCAAGCAAGTGTTTTATCTGCCATCGACAAAGCAAAGCCTAATTGCAGCCCTGCAACGCTATTTTGAACGTCGTTATCGACTCATTGACTGCAATCCCGTGGCAGAAGATTATTTTCAACAGGCACATTTTTCGAGCTTTATTAACGGTATCTCCAAAGCCAACTGGCCAAGCCGCAGTAAAGTTACATCACCTCGCTGTCTTTGGGCTGCTTCACTTTTAAAATGGAAAGGATTAGAGCGGTTTATCCATGCGTTGCGTCTTGCACATCGAACTGAAGCTGTCTCTAGCGAAATATGCTACATCAAGCCTCAACAAATCAATTTAAGTGTCTCTCTAGCTCCAGTACCAATACCCCATACCAATTGGCACCATGACCCAGACAATTTTGATCAGATCCGTCGCCAATGCAGTATTTTTGTTTCTACCAGTGAAAATGAACCCTTTGGGCTATCGATTCTTGAATCACTGGCTGCAGGTTTGTGCGTCATCATCCCTCAAGATGGCAGCTACTGGGATACAACTCTAACCGATGCTATGAACTGCCTTAAATATCCAGCAGGAGATGAAGCAGCATTGAGTCGAGTCATTCTTCGACTCCATCACGACCCTGATCTCTTAGCCAATGTTCAACACCAAGCTTATGCTTTTTCTCAGCAATACCGAGCTGAATTAACTTATCAAAACATAGTGAAAGCGATAAACACAAACGATGTTGCAATCACTCTCGCCTCCGAAAAATTGGATACCGTTGAGAGGGACTTATGAGTGAAAAGAAAAGCAATGCACTACAAGAAATGGTGTTATATGGCGTGGCGTTATTATTACTGAAAGGCGCTTCACTGATTACCCTACCAGTCATGACACATTTTTTAAGCGTAGAACAAGTGGGACAACTTGAACTGATCGCTGTTACTCAGGTTTTTTTTGCACTGCTTATCTCATTGTCTATGCATGAAAACTTGTACCGCTTTATTGCCGTCGCGAAAGGGAAACTTCAGCAAAAATTGATGACGAGCCAACTCTACTGTAGTGCAATTTTTCTATCCGCAAGCTTACTAATATTAATTGGCATCATTTACGGGATCATCGAAACGGTTTTTAACGTTTCTCCAATATTTAATTTCTTTACTCAAAGTCAGATCCTTCTGATGGTATGTGCGTTAACGATTCAAGGTGCATTGGAAATTAGCCTTGCGTGGCTTCGTTTACAAAATAAAGCTGCGGTATTTTTCAAACTCAGTTTGTTTTGCACCTGCTTGCAAGTCAGTTTAATACTAATAGTTGTCAACATAATCCCAAGTGTCACCGCGGTATTTGCCGTTGGCGTATTCTGTGCGTTTATTCAACTGATGATCCTACATCACTATAATCAGTTTGTTTTTCAGCTACTGAGCTTGAGTCAACTAAAGCAATTCCTAAAGTATTGTTTACCGATTATGTGGTCAGCCGTGGTCGCTTTTGGCTTAAATGGCGGTGAACGCTGGGTATTAATGCAAGCTGGAAATATTGAACTACTCGCGCAATACGCCATTGCGCTAAAATTTGCGTTAGCCGTTGGCATATTATTGCAGCCATTTCATATGTGGTGGATGCCGAAGCGTTTTGAATATTGGCAAAATCAAGGTCCACAGATAACCGCCAAAATTAGCCAAAGTGGTATGATTTACGCGGGTCTGTTAACCATACTCGTCGCATGGGTCGGTAAACTATTTATCACCCTATATTTACCAACTCAATATCAATTAGCCGCCAGTCTAGTTGGGGTTGCTACAATTGCCATGTTGTTTAAAGAACTAGCAGAGCTCACCAATATTGGCTTACTCAAAGCACAACAAACTAAAACTCTACTAACGATCAATGTCGTCATTGCCGTGACCACACTTTTCCTCGTTGTACTGGCTGTACAACTGTACCCACAATACTCGATTTGGTTAATCTGCTACAGTGTGGCATTTGCGCAAATGATTCGCTGCTGCGTAATCTTTATATTTAGTCAGCGTCTTGATTACCTACCTTATCAATTCACAGCAATGACTGTATTTTTATCACTTACTGTATTGTTTGCCGCTACAACGTGGTTGACTGACTCTTTAATGACAGGCGTCATTTTTGCTACAAGCCAAATTTGCGTATTGCTGATATTTGCTCAGATGTACCATCTTATTAGCTTCCCTTACCAGCATGTGCGCAAAGCAATGCAGAGGCTAAACATATGAGGCAAGCGACACCAACTCTACATTTATTTATTGTCGTTTCCGCCAGTGTACTTATCGCTTTCGGGTGGCTGTTGCTACCTGACCCTCGTTTGATTGTCGTGCTTGGCGCTTTACCTCTAGGCGCACTATTTGTCATCAATCAAACATTTTGGTTAGTCAGTTTATTCGTTATGTTCTCTTTTTTCCGCATTCATGAAGCGCTGCCCGTTTTATATAACTTACGTATCCCACTACTGCTATCTCTAGGCTCTTTGAGCGCATTGTTATGGCATGTGGTCATCACCAAACAGCTCAAGCCTTATTGGCATCCTGTGCTTTCATGGATGAGTGCCTTTTGGTTGCTGGCTATCATAGGGATCGTATTTGCTGCCAATAGAGGGATCGCTATTGAATATTTCAAGTCAATTTATTGGAAGATTATGTTGATGTCATTGGCCATCACTTGGCTCGTCAACAACCCATCCAGCATAAAGCGTATTTCCGTTTTGATTGTGTTCTCGGGTTTATTAGTTGCGCTGGTGGCCATCAGTAATTCGATAAATGGTGTTGGGCTAGTAGAAGGAACACGAGTGACTATCGGTCGAGATCTCGGTTCTATGCTTGGTGACCCCAACGATCTCTCCTTGGTATTGATGTTTCCGTTAGCCTTTTCGCTCAGCTTGATGATGACTAAGTCGCTGGGTATCGCACGGCTTCTTGGGCTAATTTGTACCATAGCGGCGTTCATAGCAGTCATAGCGACACAAAGTCGAGGTGGTTTATTAGGCTGTGTTGCAGTTTTGGGCGTGCTGGGTCTAAAACATATCCGCTCAAAAACACTGTTAATCACCATTGGCGTCATTGCCGCGGTAGTTTTATTCGCTGTTGCTGGTGTATCTGACAGACAATCAGGTGGCGCAGCTGAAGAAGGACTTGATTCCTCAGCTATGGGGCGACTCTATGCGTGGGAAGCGGCTTTCAAAATGGCACTCGACCGTCCTTTCACCGGTGTTGGGCTTGACAATTTTTATGCAAATTATTTCTATTATAGCCCTCACTGGGATGGGTTGAATCATGCTGTCCACAGCACCTGGTTTGGGGTGCTTGCAGAAACAGGCTTTGTTGGCTTAGCTGTTTTTGTCTGCTTTATTATCAGCGTACTAAAAACTTGCCGCGCAAGTATACAAATGCTTAATTCGGCACCTTCACACTTTTCGCCTTATATTCACGCCACCACCTATGCCGTATTTGCAGGGCTAGTTGGTACTATCGTCTCTGGTACTTTCCTAACTCAAGGATTTAATTGGCCAATTTATATCCTAGCTTCTCTCGCCATAGCCTGTCATCAGCTCATCCAAATTGATTCTCAAAATAAAACTCAAAGTTAAACATGATTCAAAACCAAATCTAACCAATTGTTTTTAAATAAAAATATAAGTGGCATATAAAATGATACACCTAAGCTAATCACGAGATTATCGAGGGCTATTTATGTCAGTTATCACTTTGAAGGTCTGGTTAAAAAACCATCCTAACCCACGCTTTCGCAGCTTGTTTAACTGGTTGAAATGCGCACGAGCTCAAGGTCTTCCCACTCCCCAATGGTTCAATATCGGGTTTAGTCATGGATACCACGCCTGTGCTGCAGTTTGGCAAACATCGTTACGCTTGTTTATCCATACTCCTGTATTTAAAGGGAAGTTAGCCCAATGTGGTAAGCGTTTATATCTTTATGGTGGAGTACCCTATGTTGCCGGACCACTCACAATCGTGGTCGGTAACGATTGTCGAATGTCAGGACAAACCACATTTACAGGTCGCACTCAGTCAGCATCACCATGTTTGGAAATTGGCAATAATGTCGATATTGGCTGGCAGAATACGTTCGCCATTGGTAATAAAGTCACCTTGCAAGACAATGTTAAAATCGCCGGAGGCGCGTTTATTTTTGGCTACTCAGGTCACTCACTTGATGCCGAACTACGAGCAAATAATGCCCCTGATGCCGATGAAGATGTGGGTGACATTATGATCAAACGAGACGCATGGTTAGGCACAAACGTGACGGTCTGCCCTAATGTCACTATCGGTGAAGGAACGGTAGTTGGCTCTGGCAGCGTTGTCACTCATAACCTGCCTGATTTTGTCGTTGCCGTCGGTAACCCTGCCCGGGTGGTTCGCCACTTAAAGGAGAAATAGGATGCGTGATATGATCGTTTTTGGCGAAGACTTTGGTGGGCTTCCGTCAAGTACCCAGCACCTAATCAAACACTTACCGAATATGCGCAAAATCATTTGGATCAACTCCATTGGTCTGCGGCAACCCCGCTTAACTAAGCATGACTGCTCACGTGCAATGTATAAGTTACTCGGAGGAACAAATCGAAAGTTAAACACTCTCGAATCAACACCTAGCCATATCCATGTGGTTAACTTACGCACAATACCAGCACCTAGCAGCCAATTAAGCCGCTCTCTCGCGCGTTCAATTATGTTAAGACAGCTACAGCCAATACTAAGTAAACATCAGATTGAGTCACCAATTTTGTGGTGTTCGCTGCCAACTGCGGCAGATCTTTGCGGGCATCTCAATGAGTCTGGGGTTATCTATTATTGTGGTGATGATTTCTCAGCGCTCGCTGGTGTTGATCACAATATTGTCGCACGGCATGAAGCCAGATTAGTCAAACGAGCCAATATAGTATTTGCTGCCAGCGAAACCATTGCCAATAGATTTCCTCGCTGTAAAACCATGTATCTACCGCATGGTGTCGACACCGCGCTATTTACCACCCCAACTCCGCGCGCTAATGACCTGCCCCAAAATGGCAAGCCTGTCGCTGGTTTTTATGGCAGCTTATCAAGCTGGCTTGATTATGAGTTAATCAACCACGTGGCGACCAATTTACCTTGTTGGGACTTTGTCTTTATCGGTCCCAATGAGCTTCCCTATTACCCGCTACCAAGATTAGACAATATTCACTATTTAGGTGCCAAACCCCATTTTACACTTGCTAGCTATAGTCAACATTGGCAAGCCAGCCTACTGCCTTTTAAGTTTAACCAGCAGATCCAAGCGTGCAATCCGCTAAAATTGCGTGAGTATTTGGCCGCGGGCGCGCCGATTGTTGCAACACCATTCCCTGCACTTTCACCATACTGTCGATATATCAATATTGTTGAAAACGGCAATGAAATGTGTGAAGCGTTAAAGTTGTCAGCCAACGAGCAACGCTTGCCAAGCGGGATCGTTGATGGTGAAAGCTGGCAGTCTCGCAGTCAATGGGTTCGTCAGATCATGGAGCTTATATGAGCAACTTGTCTTTACGAATAATTCAAATTTTGAATGCGGCATGGCGCCAACGCTATATCATTGTCTTGCCTGCGTTACTATTCCCTTTTGTCGGATTTTTGGTCGCCAAATTAGCACCGACTGTGTATGTATCTCATACCAGTATGTTGGTACAAGAAACCGCCAAGATGAACCCGTTCCTTGAAGATATAGCGGTCTCTACCATGCTCAAAGAACGCTTGAATGATTTGAGCACTTTGCTAAAAAGCCGTCATATTTTGCACTCGGTCGCCAAGGAACGAGGGATGATCACTGACAATATGTCGGCGAAAGAACACGAATGGGTTATCCGTCAACTATCTGCAAATCTTTCTGTTAGCCAACAGGGCAAAGACTTTTTAAAGATTGAGCTTAAAGCCCCTAAGGCGGATGGGTTAGAAGCGTTGCTGACCTCAATAAGCGAACATTTTATCGAGCAGCTACTTGCGCCAGAACGTTCTTCTATTCGTGACTCCAGTGAATTTTTGAATATCCACATAGACAAAAGACACCAAGAACTAGAAGAAGCAGAAAATGCACTCGCAGTATTTCGTAATCAGCACTTAGCGGTAACACCTGAAATGCAACAACAAAGCCTGACACAACTTGCCATGCTCAAACAAACACTAGCAGAAAAAGAAGCTGAATTAGCAGGCGTCACAAAGAGCTTAGGTTCACTCGATCAACAGTTATCAAAAACGAATCCGGTTATTGGTAAGATTGAAGACCAAATAATAGACATTCGCTCTCGGCTCACGTTACTACAAGCCAAATATACCGACAATCACAGTTCCGTGCAGGCTAAAAAGCGCGAGCTCACTCGCTTAGAAAATGAACGCAACCAACTTTTGGCTGTTGAACAGCCGAATATGAGTAATGACCAATTGTGGGGGATCGCCAGCAATGCCACCTTCACTGATATAAATGAAATTCAGCCTTTACTTATCACTCAACTGCATAGCTTGCAGCTAGTACGTGGTCGATACGAGTCTTTAACTGAAGAGACTAAAAGCTTGCGTTCAATGATCCAAGAAATTACACAGCAAGCACAAAGCTTTGGTAATACAGCCAAAACCATGCGCCAATTGGAGCGAAATGCAACGTTAAAACGCCAGCTCTACGACGAGTTGCTACAGCGTTTCGAAATGGCACAACTAACCGGGTCTCTAAGTATTTTCGAACAAAACAAGCGAGTTAAAATTATCGACCTCCCCTTCACGCCCAGCACACCGTCCAACTTACCGACATTGATCTATATCGTCGCTGGGTTATTCGGTGGTATTGCCTTAGGTGTTGGTTTGGCGATAATTTTTGAGCTATTTAACTCAGCGATCCGCAGCCCGGAGCAAATTACTACTATCACGAAACAACACGTTCTCACCACAATCCCAAGAATCTCAATCCGAGTCTCAAAATAGAAAACATCACTTCAGAGCAACAACTTAAATCCTAATGCATTGATTTTATTAAAAATAAATTTTGGCACGATAGATGCAAATCCTGTTCGAGATACAGGAGAAAATTTATGCAACCAGCCCACAACTCCATCTTTGAAAAACACAAGCAAACCAAGGTTCGTACACGGCTCACGGTGCATGTGGTGCAACACCTCTCCCCCGGAGGGATCGAATCTTTGGTGCTGGAAATATTGCGCTATTCCGATGAGAATAATAGAGCTTTAGTCATCAGCCTAGAAGGTAATCGTTCAGACGCTATATCGTCTTGGTCTAAATTGGCGGAATTCAATAAACAATTACTCTTCCTCAATAAACCGAACGGTGTGAGCTTTTCCACAGTATCCAAACTCAGCCGTTTATTCGGTGTTTTGCAACCCGATGTGGTGCATACCCATCATATTGGCCCACTTATTTACGCCGGATGCGCCTCACGAATTGCGAAAGTAAAATGCCTAATCCACACCGAACATGATTGTTGGCACTTAGACAACCCAAAACATGCTCGCATGCAAGGCTTAGCACTGACGATATGCAAACCTCGCTTAGTAGCGGATGCTGATCTGGTTGCAGACCAACTAAGCCAAAAATTTGGTTATCACGACCTCTCGATAATAAAAAATGGCATAGATTGTCAACGTTTTAAGCCTGCTTCTCAAAAGCTAGCTCGACAAAAGATGGGGTTACCGCTAAGTAAAACTCTTATCGGTTGCGCAGGGCGACTTGAGCACGTCAAAGGGCAAGATGTATTACTAAAAGCACTGACGATGATGCCTGACAATATCTCGCTGGTGTTAGCTGGGCATGGTAGCCAACTCAAAGTATTGCAAGAACTGGCAATGTCTTTAGGTATTGAGCGACGGGTTTTTTGGCTTGGGTTAACTGACGATATGCCGCGTTTTTATCAGGCACTCGACCTTTTCTGTTTACCTTCTCGTCATGAAGGCTTTCCATTATCGACTCTAGAAGCCCAAGCTTGCGACATCGTCTCTATCGCCACTAATGTTGGGGCAGCCAAGGAAACACTCTGTCCAGAAAGCGGGGTCAGTGTTTGCCCTGAGAATCCAAATGCAATCGCAGAAGCTGTAATCAATACGTTATCTCGGCAGGAGGCGTTCTCCCCTCGACAATTCGTTCTAAATCATAATGACTTAAAACAAATGATTCAAACCTATCACAACCTTGCAATGGAGGCGCGCTAACATGTTTGACATAACCCTTGCTGTGTTGTTTTTTATCTCTGCGAGTTTGGTCATATACCATCATGTTGGATACCCAATCTTGCTAAAATGGGTATCGCGAACAAAACCTGTCAGCGTTTGTCGCCAAACTGCACGCCACTACCAAGAATGCAAAGCTGATAGAACGCGACCAAGCATCACGATTCTGGTACCCGCGTATAATGAACAAGTATGGATAGCAGAGAAAATTCGCAACCTATCTTGCTTAGACTACCCGCGAAATGGCTATAAAGTCATTATCGCTTGTGATGGTTGCACCGATGACACCGTAGAGATAGCTGAAGCCACCATTCAAGAAGCCATCTGCAGTGAAACCTATTTTGAAGTGATCAATTTTACCAAAAATCGCGGCAAAGTGGCGCTAATTAATCATATGATGACATTAATCGATAGCGATATTACCGCGTTGAGTGATGTCTCGGCGCTTATTTCTGTTGATGCTTTGCTGTTAGCTGAACAGTGTTTTCGCCAACCTCAAGTAGGCGTGGTTAACAGCCACTATCAATTACTCGACAGCATCAACCAAGGGGAAGTAAAGTATTGGCATTATCAAGCAATGGTGCAACAAGGAGAAGCAAGCCTAGGCGCTAATATTGGGGCTCACGGTGCACTTTATTTCTTCCGCACTCACCTGTTTGAGACTCTATCGAACAACACCATCAATGATGATTTCATTATCCCAATGTCGATAGTTCGTGCTGGCTATAAAGCCGTATATGAGCCAAATGTAGTCGCACTTGAACTCGAAGCCAGTAGCCAAGCGAATGACTTTAAAAGACGTTTACGTATTTCAGCCGGTAACATGCAGCAAACGATATTACTAGCCGAGCTACTACTGCCGAGATATCGCGCGGTTGCCTTTGCATTTGCTTCCGGTAAAACATTACGCCTACTAACGCCATACCTAATGCTAACTTGCTTAATTTCTTCACTATTACTAATTGAGCATCCTCTGTTTTCTATCATGATGTTGGTTCAACTCGCAGCCTACACAGTCGCCACACTCGGTTTACTTTTACCCACCCTGTTCTGCCATCGCTATGTACAGTTTTTAAGCTATTTCGTTACTGGACATACGGCTAATTTTTATGGTGGATTACGCTATCTTTTTGGTCGTGAAAACGGTCATTGGGGACGAATTTAAGGAGAATACTATGCCACACGTCATCGCTAACTATCCGATCTGGCTCGCTAAACGTGTTTTTGATCTATTGGGGGCATGTTTTGCGCTATTGATATTTCTACCCGCGCTTCCATTGATCGCCGTTGCAATAAAGATAAGCTCAAAAGGTCCTATATTTTACAAACAACAACGCGTCGGTAAATCGACCCCGCGTCAGATGGAGTTTTTTGACATCATCAAGTTCCGTACTATGTACCAAGACGCCGAATATCGCTCAGGAGCCATTTGGGCAACAAAAAATGACCCACGAATCACTCCCGTAGGTTTATTCCTAAGGAAAACACGCCTTGATGAACTTCCTCAACTGATTAATGTTCTAAAAGGTGAAATGTCGCTAATTGGTCCGCGTCCAGAGCGACCAACTTTCTACCATAAATTGGAAGCGGAAATACCGTATTTTGCCGACCGAACTTATGGTGTAATGCCAGGTATAACCGGTCTAGCACAGATCAACCAAGGCTATGATACCTGTATAGATGATGTACGCAGCAAGGTAGGATTTGATCATAGTTATGCCCTTTCGCTACGATCTACCAAATCTTGGTTAATGATGGATACAAACATCATTTTAATGACGGTGTTGGTGATGTTTAACGGCAGAGGTCAATGAACTATTATACCCAAGTGACTTCAAAATGCTTAGTTGAGCGAGAGTTGTTAGGTATGCAAGCAAGGCATCGATTTGAAGGTCAAATGGCCTAGATCCGTAGAGAAGAAAAAAAGCCCACTTCCGAAAAAGTGGGCAAGGATTATAGGGCAAAAATCACCCAATAGCTTTATTATTATAAATATAGAGGCAAATATCACCTTTATACTAGGAGGAAGACGATTATGACTGAATAATTTAGAACAGAGCTTTATGTCACCGTAGCCAAACTATATAAACAGCTTAACCTCACCTCCAATTAACATCAATCTACTATGCGCCCAATAAATTCTATTTTCTGCTATTTACGAAATCAAGCCTACAACTAACAATCCAAATCTGAGTAAATGTCGTTATGAAATCGACCAACTATATATAAAAAAATGCCCACCTATAATATAGGTGGGCAAAATATTATAAAGACAATTTATTCTTTATAACAAACATTAACAAAAATAAAGGACATCTAAGCTTTGTTAGTAGAAAAGCTAATGTAATTCAGACAAGTGGTTTCCACTCTAAATTACAAATCAATTCTAAGCAATCTCATCAATAATTACCACTTATTATATGTTCATTTGGTTTTAATTTTTGTTCATTTTGATGCAGTCCCATAGAACAACAGCTAGTGATTTTCATTTTTAACGATTAATACTAAAAATCTCAAAACAGACAAATATATGACAACAATCTACAATTTGGATTAATTATGATAGAAAGTGAGCATATTGTTCAATGGGTGCATTTGCATAATCCAACCAATATAAACTACCATAGCCTCGCTTTGGAGCAAGGTCACTCACTAAAGATCATCCGCTCAATTCGGCGTTTGCCGCATATCAATATATCAACCAGCAAGTCATATTGCTCGGTACATTACTGATTTATACCCATCACTCGTAACCTAGTTACGTCTATATTAATTGTCTTATTGGAGTATCAATGCCACAAGGTTTAATGCTTACCGACTTAGCTATTGCAGGCTGTCTATTATTACTTGCAAAAATTCTTCGTGTTCACTTATCTCTGCTTCAACGTATGTATCTCCCTTCAGCTGTTTTGGCTGGTTTAATCGGTCTTTTACTCGGCCCAGCGGTAGCGAACATTCTTCCATGGACTGATACGTTTACAGCAAATGCAGGCATCCTTACTGCCGCTCTGTTTTCCTCATTAGGGCTTGCTACAGAATTACCATCACCAAAAACAGTTGCCCAACGTGCTGGCTCACTATGGGCATTTAATCAAATTGCTTCCGTATCACAATGGCTATTTGCGGCTATGTTTGGATTATTCTTAACAACGTGGTTCTGGCCAGATCTAAGCCCAGCAATTGGTGTTACTCTTTCCGCTGGCTTTATGGGTGGACATGGTTCTGCCACGGTAGTGGGTGACATTCTCACGAACCTAGGATGGGAAGATGGTTTCACGTTAGGGCTAACCTTTGCCACAGTTGGGATATTTTTATCCATATCTATCGGGATGCTAATCCTGCAATTCGCTTTGAAGATGGGCTGGATTAGCTCATTTACTACCTTTTCTAGCATGGATAAATACCAACGCAAGGGACTAATCAAACCATCTGAACAACAATCAGTAATGAAAGATACGATGTCGTCTCTTTCTGTGGATTCATTTGCAATCCATATGGCATTAGTTGTGTTAGTAACGGCGTTTTCATTCGTTTCAGCTAATTACTTATCTTCATTCTACGACAAAGTACAAATACCTACATTTGTTACAGGGTTTCTCGGCGGTATGTTTGTACGCATCATTGCCAAGCGGACGCGCGCAAACCAATACTTATGCGATGGAGCATTCAATCATGCCGCAGGCATTAGTACAGACTATCTGATCATTTTTGGTATTTCAGCGATAAAAATTACTGTACTCGCTCAATATTTACTCCCGATGGTTGTTTTAGCCACTGGAGGCATCACCTTTACTTTGTGGTTAGTTCTTTGGGTTGCACCACGCCTACTTGGTGAAGATTGGTTTGAAAAAGGATTATTCTCTTGGGGCTGGCTAACAGGAACAGTAGCAATGGGTATTGCATTGTTACGTATCGTAGATCCTAATATGCGTAGCAAAGTTTTAGATGACTACGCTATTGCTTATGTACCTGGTTCAATTACTGATATTTTCATCATCTCGCTAATGCCGATTGCCATGTATAATGGCATGCACTGGCAAGCAGTTGGAATTGGTTTGAGCTATATTGCTTTAGTACTCATTATTTGGCGTTTTGCTCTCGTTGGTAAGACGTGGAGTAGCCCAAAGAGAGACACATAACAACGATTAGTGATTTTCGCAGTATTCAATATTGCTTTGTGTTTAACGACCTACTAGATAGCTAATGGACAAAAACATGTTTTTTCATCAAATAGTCACAAGCAGCGTTAGCCTTCAACCATTTAGAACCAAACAAAGTCTTTTGATACGAGCAGATGGGTACAGCGGTGAAGTCATCATTAATGGAACAAATGTGACTGATTACGATCAGCACTTACTAGTAATACCTGAGGGTTCGCTCGTTCAGTGTAATATAAAAAAAGATAACTCTGATGGAAAACTCGAACTTTTCACCATAAATAAAAGAGATATCATCAATATTAAGGCTCAACTTATTTCTGTTAATAGCTTTATATTAGACAGAAAAAACAGTAACAGTTACATAGTAACTAAAAACAATGATCTTTGTGATATATTTGAACTATACAACTCTTTTGCTCAGTCCGATACAAGAGGATTAGTAAGAAATATTGCTATCAAACAAAGTATCTTCCACTTACTATTAACGTTATATATGCAAGGTCAAGATATTGGAATATTATTCCAACAAGATTTCCATCTTTCTCTATCAGATAGACTAACTAAGCTATTCATGGCAGAACCAAAATTAAAGTGGACATTGGAAAACACAGCTCAGCGTATTTTCACCAGTAATTCTACATTAAGACGTAATTTAGCTAGAGAAAATACGTCTTTTTCCAATATACTTAATGACGTCAGACTTGGTATCGCGATAAACTATTTGACATTTACAAATTTTGGCATCCAAAAGGTAGCAGAATTAAGTGGATTTAATAGCTCCGCTTATTTTTGCACTATTTTTAAAAAGAAACACGGTATAACACCACAACAATTCAGATTAAGCTCCAAAAAATCCAACCTCTAATACAATAAGAAGCTAACGTATTTTTGGAATAAACCACAAAGCCTTCATAAGAAGAACTTTGTGGTTTTTGTCATTATACCCAAGAGACTTCAAGATACAGGCTACCGAAGGGCGAGCTACTTGGGTATAAGTTACTCCGATTTCAAACCATAGGTTTTAAACTTTTCAAGCACAACAGCCATCTCTGGCGCTGACAATGTTGGTATTTCATTTTGCACTGCGGCAATCTTCAAATAGAGATTTGCCAACACTTCGACTTCGTTTGCCAACCATAATGCTTTTTCTAAACTAACTTCCATGGCAATCATGCCATGGTGTTGCATCAAAATTGCTTTACTCTCCCGAATACCGTTTATCACACTATCAGCCAATGCTTGGCTACCAAATGTCGCATATGGAATGCACGGTACGTGGTCTGTTCCTGTCACCGCCACCATATAGTGCAATGCTGGAATATTACGGTTCAAGATAGAAACCGCAGTAGAATGCACCGCATGATTATGAACCACAGCGTTTAATTCAGGTCTGGCTTCAAAGCAAGACAGGTGAAAGTGCCACTCGCTTGAAGGGACTTTATCCGTTTCGTAATTACCCTCTCTATCAACGTAAACTATCATTTCGGGTGTCAGCTTTTTGTAGGGAATACCACTAGGCGTTATCAGCATACCCTCTTTATAACGGGCGCTAACGTTTCCTGATGTACCTTGATTAAGTCCCAACGCGTTCATTTCTAGACAAGTATCGATGATCTCTTGGGCAAGTTGTTCTCGATTCATAATTTAATCCTATTTAGTGGAGCCAAATGGCTCCACCTTTATTCTTAAAACACTAAACCAATTCAGGTCGCTTCAGATCGGCAAACATCTTTTCAAGCGCTTGTTCTGTGGCAGCACAAACTCCGCGCTCAGTAATCAAGCCAGTAACATACTTAGCGGGTGTCACGTCAAAGGCATAATTGCCGCACTCTGTTCCTGCTGGTGCTGTGTTCACCCAACTAAGTTTCCCAGTTGGGTCAATACCGTACACATGGGATTGCTCATCACCTGAACGCTGCTCAATTGGGATCTCTTTAACGCCATCATAAACAGTCCAATCAATCGTTGGTGACGGCAATGCGACGTAGAAAGGTACTTTATTGTCATAGGCAGCAAGTGCTTTCAAGTAGGTACCAATCTTATTGCATACATCGCCTTTAGCCGTGGTTCTGTCTGTACCGACAATGCACAGATCAACTTCGCCATGCTGCATTAAGTGACCACCAGCATTATCAGCAATTAAGGTATGGGGAACACCATGAGAACCCAATTCAAAAGCGGTCAATAAGCCTTGGTTGCGTGGGCGTGTTTCATCCACCCAAACATGAACTTTAATTCCTGCTTCATGCGCTTTATAGATAGGAGAAATAGCGGTGCCCCAATCCACAGTCGCGAGCCAACCTGCGTTACAGTGAGTTAATACATTTACCACACTACCTGCTGGTTTCTGCTCCGCGATTTTCTTGATAATCTCAAGCCCATGTTCACCGATACTTTCGCATAATTGCACGTCTTCATCGGCAATTTCCGCCGCGAGTTTGTACGCTGCTACTTTGCGCTGATCATTTGGCACTTTTTTGAGTTGAGCGAAGGTACGATCCAGTGCCCATTTCAAATTAATCGCCGTAGGGCGAGTTTCTATTAATACGTCATAGCAGGTTTGCAGGTGCTCATCACTGGTATCTTCCGTCATGCCTAGCGCCATGCCATAGGCAGCAACAGCACCAATCAAAGGCGCTCCCCTTACCCACATTTCACGTATCGCGGTGGCCGCTAACTTCATTGAGTTAAGTTGTATCACTTCAATCTCAAACGGTAATCGAGTCTGATCTAAGATCTCTACCGTCCAACCATCTTTTGCCACCCATACTGTGCGTTGGTGTTTTCCATTAATTTTCATAGCGACCTCTTAGCAACTCTGCGCAAACTGACCAATAGTGGCGATATCTTTATATTTTTTCGCATTAACGATGAGCTCACGAGCTAGTTTCAGTGCTCGTCGCTCGCAACTTGCTCTGAGCTCAACATTTTCAATTTGTTTAAAATCAGCCACACCGGCAAAGCCTATAATGCGGCGGTTCATTTCCAAGCCAGCGTTGACTAGGGTTTCCTCTAACAAGGTTTCAAAGAATTCACTTTGAGCTTGTTGCAGTACCTTCTCGCCTAAACCTTGCTGATAAATCTCAACGGGATAAGCGTCACCTTGCTGCTTGTCATTCCAAAGCTGGGTAAAGTGAGTGACAAACACTTGCCAAGTTGAGGTAATTTGATTGAGCAAATAGTTTTGATAGTCGGCACATGATGTCTGATCTTCTTCCCAGCCAGGACGTGAAAAATATGCCATGAGTAAATTGCCAATATAGTTACCAATATCGAACGCCATCGGTCCCATAAAACCAAACTCAGGGTCAATCACTTTAGTCTCAGATTCTGTCACCATGATCGAACCTGAATGCAAATCACCGTGCAGCAATGCCTGACTCTCGGTCATAAACTTGTACTTATATCGCATCGCAACTTGGATCATTTCTTCGTCTTGCCATACTTTATGTACATCCTCGTCTAACTGAGGCGACGTCCAATTATTGCGTTCTGCAGCAAAATAAGGTTCAGAGAAAATCAAGTCTTCAGTGATCTTACAAAGCTCATGGTTACCAGAAAATTTGGACACTAATGCCTTCTTCTCTTCGGCATTCATACCAATATCAGAGGTGTGAAACAGGGTCTTCGCTAAGAAGATGCCGACATCTTCAGCCAGACTAGCAAAGGTTTTCCCCTCAATAAGTTCCTTACGTAAAATGATATGGGGAGACAAAAACTCCATCGCGAAGATCGCCATATCACCATCATAAAAATACACTTGTGGTACCAAACGGTGGCCGGCAAATCTAGCCTCGATATTGAGTACGTTATATTCAAAGTAGGCGCGCGTTAAAGAAAGCTTCCAGCTCTCGCCAGCTGCTCGCACATACGGTAACGCTTGTTTAACGACTATGGTTTTCTCTAATCCTTCAACGATAAACACTAAGTTCAAGTTGCCATCACCGACTTCTTTTACTGTCCACTCTTTGGGCTCGCCACCCAAGACCAAATCACTTGGTAATTTTTTGCTAAGGTATGAAGATAAAGATTCACTGGTTAGAGGCGCGTAGCCAGCTGGAACGGTATTCGACATAACGACCATCCTTAATATTGTAATACGAAACTAAGGGCGAGCTTTCTCGCCCTTATATACGTGACTCGTTTTTAGACGAAGACTAGTTAACTGTTGGCATTGGCATCCAATCAGTCACCAATACGGTTGAAGATGAGAATGAAGGGATCTTACTCACCAAATCATCCATATTTTTGATGTCTTGTTGATTGAGCATCTCTTGAGTGATCAGCACTGGCGGTACTGTCACTTGCTTTTCAACTTGGTCACCATTCATTAGCATCGCAAGTGCTCTCACACTCACCTCGCCCATAATTGATGGGTTCGTTGCCACTGTTGCCACCCATGCGCTATTAGGCTCACGCATAGCTTGAATGTCGGAGTTTGAAATATCCGCACTGTAGATTTTAACTTTGCTAGCTAAACCCGCTTCATCCACTGCGATTTTGATCCCTTTGGCAAACTCATCATAAGGTGAGAACGCAACAGAAATATCTGGGTTTGCGCGGAATACCGCTGCAGCTTGGTCCGCTACTTGGTTAGGAATCGGGTTATTCATGGTGCCAAAACGCGCGATTTCTTCAATATTTGGATAGGTAGCTTTGAACTCGGCAAACACTTCATCACGACGATCCAACGGTGGAATGCCCGGCACATAGACATAAGCCGCTTTCCATGCTTCGCCATTGTCTTTCACTGCTTGTTCTAACGACATGCGCGCAATCAAGTGATCATCTTGGTTGATTTGTGGAATTGCTGGGTTATCAGCGTTTACATCAAAAGCGACCATTTTGATGCCGTTCTCCACGGCTAAATCAGCTAAATCTTTGATTGAATCGGTGAAGCCATGTTGCAACACAATACCGTCATAACCTTTCATTATTGCTTGTTCTAGCTGGTTACGTTGCAATGACGCATCTTGCCTTGCATCATAAACATCTAATTTAAACCCAAGCGCTTCTGCTTGGCGTTTAACACCTTTAAGGTACAATTCTGGGAAATCACCCTGCGACAAATAGCGGACGTGTGCAATTCTTAACTCTTTTCCTTCAAAAGGAGATTGAGTTTCCGCTATCGCACTACCTGTCACCATTACACCAGCAATGGAAGCGCAAAGAGTGAGTTTTTTTAAGGTCTTCATTATTATTTCCTTATATTTATGCACGTTTATTGGATAAGCCAAAGGTAAACATTAGCGCTGCTACCAGAACTAAACCTTTAATAAAGTCTTGTGTGTAATAGGGAGTATTCATCATGGTGAGCCCGTTTAGCAGCACGCCAACAAACAGCGCACCAATTGCTGAACCTTGAGCATTTGGTCTTGCTGCGCCAAGCACCGCGAAACCAATCAATGCACCGGCGACACCATCCATCAATAATGAGTTGCCCGAGCTAACATCTCCACGACCGATGCGCGCTGCGAGTAAGATGCCGCCAATTGATGCGTAGACACCAGACATGACATAGGCGACATAGCGATAAAATTTAATGCGAGCACCAGCCAGTTTGGCTGCTTGTTCATTTGAACCAATCGCATACATAACGCGACCATGGCGAGTTCGTTCAAGGAAGATATAGGTGATCACCGCAAGGATCAGCATGATGACAACAGGTACAGGAATGATATCGAAAATACGCGCACGTCCTAGGAACAAGAAGCTTTCAGAGAACGTACCCGTTGCTGTTTCACCATCAGCTAAACTCATACCAGTAGAAATAGAACGCCCTTGAGTTGGGATAAGCTGCAAACCTAACAACAGGAACATCATCCCTAATGTGGTTAACAAATCCGGCACTTTCATTTGTACCGTCATAAAGCCATTCACCAAGCCGACTAATACCCCTACAGTAATCGCCGCGAAGATAGCCATACCTGTGCCGCCATCAAACACCACCATCACATAACTGGCTGTCATCATCGAAAACGCAGCGGTAGAACCAATCGACAAATCAAAACCGTCAACCGCTAACGTTGCCGTTACACCAAGCGCCAGAATGGCAACAATCGATACCGACTGAAGTATGATCATCATATTAATGGTGCTTAAGAACGCGGGTTCAGCGGCTGAAAACAGGATCAGCATTAAAGCGAGTAAAATGAGCAAACCATACTTAATGGCGAATTCACGCATATCTTTCATCAGTGACATCCTCTGTTGTAGTTTTGTTGTCGTTTGATTGGTCTGGCGCGGCAGCAATTTGGTTTATCAGCGTTGGCATGTGGATTTGATCGATCCGATGTATTCCAACCAGATTATTGTGATTAAACACTATGATTCGATCTGCAATCTCTAGTGCTTCTTCCACATCAGTACAGATGGCAATTGTGACACGGTCACTTGCCGTTTTACGTAGAAGCTCACCAATTTGGCGCCGAGATGAAATATCAACACCTTGAAATGGCTCGTTGAGCAATAACACGTGGCATGATTCCATCATCCATCGCGCCACCATGGCTTTTTGCTGATTGCCTCCCGATAAGGTCGACATCAAATCTTCTTGATCGGTATATTTCACCTTAGTGGTTTGAATTGCAGCGGTAACCCGCTCTTTCTCACGCTTTGTATTGATAAAACCAAACGATGAAAATTGTTTTAAAAAAGGTAAACTTACGTTTTGTTCAATCGAAAAATCAGGAATGAGCGCATTGTTGCCACGGTCTTCTTGCACCATAAAGATACCGCTATCAATCGCATGAGTTGGCGTACTAGGTGTCCAATCATGCCCCTCTAGCGTGATATGACCAGATGCAAACTTAGCCATGCCAAAAATGCCTTCAACCACCGAAGTACATCCCGATGATAGAAGTCCGGTAAGCACAACGATCTCCCCTGCTCTAAAGGTCAGGTCAAATGGTTTTGAATGAGCTTTCAGACGAATATTTAAGATCTCTAGAATAGTTTGCTCGCCCTCACGATATTGGTGGCTCACAGCGCCAACGGCATGACCAAGCATTGAATCAACAGCGGCATCGTAATCTAAAGGGGGTTCAAACAAACCGACAATTCGACCTTCACGCAAAGCAGCAATTTTATCGGCAAGAGTCCGAATGTCAGACATACGGTGTGATATATACACCACAGCCACACCTTCACTGCGCATGGTTTGCACTGCTTCAAATAACTTGACCGATTCGGTATCAGAAAGTGATGAGGTGGGTTCATCAAGAATAAGTAGTTTAGGTTTATCAGAGATGGCGCGTGCAATGGCGACAAGTTGCTTGTCTGCTTGCGACAACTCAGAGACTTGAGTATCTAAAGGCAAAGTTAAGCCAATTTTATCGGCTATTGGTCGTGCTTGCTTTTCTAACTCTTTTTTCGAAATGAAAGTACCAAAACGTCCATCACACAGCTTATCTAACAATAGATTTTCAGCAATGTTCAGGTCTTGAACCACGCCATCATTAATGATTTGATGCACTGTGATAATACCGGCATCACGCGCAGATTGAGGAGTAGAAACATCGACTGCCTTTCCATTGATAAAAATGGCGCCTTCATTTGCAGAATAAACGCCACTTAATATCTTCACTAATGTCGACTTACCAGCACCATTAGCGCCTAACAACGCCAGAACACTCCCTCCTTCGATATTCAGACTTACATCATGTAAGACTGTGTTGCTTCCGAAGGCCTTTTTGATGGATCGTATCTCAATAGTATTTGCTACTTCAGACATGAACACTCCATTTACCATCCAAGGAATTTACAAAAGTAATACTAGATGATCAATTGTTAAGCATTCTGTGATTAAGATACCAGTTTAAAAAATGAACAACTTTTCCCCTCTCGATTTGTTCCAAATTATGACATCAGTCAAATATCACGCCCTTCTGTAAGACCATGCATGCATATGGGCGCACATCGCTAGTGCTGATGACCAACTGACAACCGCGAGCCATCACATAGAACTCTTGTCTATCTATTAACTCAGTTGAGTATTGCCACTCTTCAGATTGTTGTTTAACGCTCAAGAAATCCCTTGCAGCTTCAGTAGGTTGGTCACTTCCATCTTCTGCCATTATCCACATGGGAGTCTCGGTAAAAGCGTCTAGAGGAAAATGTTTCAAAATACTAGAAAGCACTTGTGATGCATCCACTCCCGAAAGTGAGATATGACAATACTTAGCATGAGAACGCGCCGGAAAGTTCGCATCAACGATCGCTAATCGGTCACCATGCCCCATATTTTGTAACGCAAATAACAACTCAGCATTTAGCAATTTATCAATATGTTTCAACATTATTAATTTACCTTTGTATTTACATTAATACAAAAGTCTATTACATTTTTTTATGTTAGGTAGACAACAAAACTCTTATAATTGTCAAAACATGAGAACACTTACAGAATTCAAATAATCATCATAAGGATGGCAATCGATGACCGATGCTGTGCTAAAAAACGTCAGCGCTTTTAACAATGATCCAATACTCCATGCGACTTGGCTCTATTATCAAGAAGGGTTGAGTCAAACCGAAGTAGCTAAGTTGATGGGGATATCGCGGGTAACGGTAGTAAAATACTTGCAAACCGCTCGAGAAAAAGGATTAGTTCAGATTAGTCTCGATTTGAATACCTTTTCTTCAATTGAAACCTCGTTACTGATAAAAGACAAATTCGCCCTTGAAAGAGTCATTATTGTTCCAAATGGTGAACACGCGGCACAACGCGAAGATTCGAAATTAATGCGCGAACGGCTCGCCCGTGCAGGCGGCATGTATCTCAATCAGGTTATAGAAGATAGTGATGTACTCGGAGTTGCGTGGGGACGAACTATCCATCAAATGAGCCACCTAATGACTCCTAAGAGTTGTAAAGACGTCACCGTGATGCAAATGCTCGGCTCTATGCCTGCACAACCCGATTTTACTACGATTGAATCATCTTCTCAGCTTGCTCACCGTCTATCAGGTCGCGTTGTTTCATTGCATGTTCCTGCCGTGGTCTCAAGCTCACGCCTTGCGATGGAATTACAAGCAGAGCCTATCATTCGTGCGAATTTTGATGCTCTCACTAGGTGCAACAAAGCGCTGTTTGTTGTCGGTAACGCACTAGAAGAAAACCCCCTGATTCGTGTCGGTGTGCTTTCTAAAAAAGAAATGCAGAATTACCGAGACTTAGGAGCAGTTGGCGTCATTTGTGGTCGTTTTTACGATAAGTTTGGTCAACCTGTTGTGGCTGAAATAGATCTGCGCATCTTGGGGATCAGCCTTGCGCAACTGCGCCAAGTTGAGAGTCGTATTTTCCTCGCCGGTGGTAAACGTAACTATGAAGCGACACTTGGTGCTATTTTGGGTGGCTATGTTTCGGATCTGATTATCGATGAAGGTACGGCTGATTTTCTAGCTACCGTCGATCTGAACGATAAGCAATAGCAGCGAGGAAATAGCCACACTGAGGTTTGCTCTAACCAGCACGTTAGGCACACCCCTCAGCGTAGGTAGAGCGTATAGAGATAAAGGAATTAACTTGATTGTTAATGTAGACAGCATGATGAGTTATTGAGGATCTTTAACTTATCCATTGGGCTCGGCAGGTAATTCATTCCTGCCGATTAATAGACATGCTTAAAATGTCATTTTTAGTTGAATTCTAGTTTAGTTCTAAACGCGTGATACCAAAATCTTACACGCTCTGGTACTCCAAATACCCGCACATTGCCTGTAATTACAAAAATAACCCCCAGAACTGATAACCATGTCCACTCATACCCTTCAAACATAGTCGATAGCGTTAAAGCGATCAGAGGAAAAAGAACCGTGCAGTAAGCTGCCTTTGAAGCACCGATCCTTCCAACAAGTGCAAGGTAAGTATTGAACCCGACAACCGAGCCGATAACGGCAAGATAAATCAAAGCTGACAGGTACATTGGTGACGCGGTCACAGAAAGTGATATACCTGATACCAATGCGATTACAACCAGATAAATTGATCCATACCCCATAGCCCATGCAGTAGTCGGTAATAATGGCATTTCCTCACTTTGCGCTCTTACAGAGACCATGTTTCCCATAGAAAACAGATAAGTTCCTAACAAGCTGAGCATTAGCCCATGCAAAATATTCCAATCCATTTCTGTTTTCATAACTTGTGACGCAAACAGCAGGACCACACCAGAAAATCCCAATAGCGATCCTTGTAGAAACACACGTGATGGTCGACGTTTTTCCAAAATCCAGAGGTTAAGCGCATTTAGTATTGGTGCAAGCGAGAACACCACCGCATTCAAACCACTAGGAAGATACTGTGTTGCGTAATAGAAACAAAGAAAATTGTTGGAGAAGAGACATAAAGCTAATAACACTGCTACCTTGTGATTCTTTGCGGTCAGTTTCGGTAATCCGTTTCTAAAGAGTAATATCGCAAACAGAGCTATGGAGGCTAAAGCAAACCGCCATGCAACAGATACGATTACAGGGGTATCCCCTATTTGATAGGCAATCGCAAGCCATGTAGATCCCCATATAAATACGGTTGTTGCATATAAAATAGTGTTCATTATGCTGTTCTTTGTTTAGTTTGATAACCTCAACGATATCGTTTTTGTTAGCGACAGGCGTTCATAATCCTGCTTTTTTTATCGATTCTTGCGCTTTTATCGCGGAAGGTGTTTACGTATAACGAAATGCCAGTATATTTATTGGGCACAAGTTAAGGAGCGTTGATGAGTAAAAGAACTCTGTCAGGGACTAAAAACCAACGCGTATTCAATGTGTTGACTGACAATACTGCACAGCTACACAAAGAGCTATGGCTGAGCAACGGCATGGGCTCGGCTGTATGGAGTAACAGTCACGGAAGTGCAAGTTATGATAAACCCAGCCATCACACTCTAAGCTTATATTTAGAAGGGGGGCAAAATACGCAGCGAGTGATAGGTTCCGGAAATTTATGTGGCGGAACAAGTAAGCTTTGCCTGATGCCACAAGACCACCGTTCAGAGTGGACATTTTCAGTACCATTTCGCTTCTTCCACTTCTATTTTGAGCAGGCCCATCTTCAGAATTTTGCAGAGCAAGTGTTTGACAAAGAAGGTCGCCATATAGAGCTATCCGAAAAAACATACGTTGAAGACGCATTCGTAAATCAGTTGATTCGTGAAACGGTATTAAAGCTCAATTGGGATAGCCCGACAGACAAACTCATGATGTCTCATTCCCAGCAATTACTATTACTTCACTTAATTCGGCAATACTGCCATAACACACCTAAAAGTATAATAAGTTCAGGTGGTTTATCGACCGTCAATCAGCGCCGAGTCGTAGATTATATCCAAGCAAACCTATCTGACTCTTTTACGTTAAATGATTTGGCAACACTTACACATCTAAGTGACTTTCATTTTGCAAGAATGTTTAAAGTCAGCTTTGGCTGTACACCCCACCAATATGTTCTCTCTAAACGTATAGAGATGGCGAAGCAGTTGCTTTCTTGTCATAGCATGACGTTAGCGGACATTGCGATCTCATGCGGTTTTTCCTCGCAACAGCACCTTTCGCTGCAATTCAAAAAACGAGTCGGGGTCACGCTCGCCGTGTTTCGTAAAGAGCATTTTAGAACGTCTAGGTAATATCAATAATAAGCTGGAATAAGCACCTCCAATTATGATGGCGGTTCTGACAAAAAAAGGTAGACAACTTTGTTGTTCGAGCTAATTGGCTGCACACGCAGCCAAAGGATATACTATTGCCTATTGAGAGGAGTAAGGCTCATCTGTGTTAGGCTCGTTAGTTGACATCTAACTAGAAATTAATCCGACTTTCAGATCTCTAGCTTCATAAATGACCTTACCATTGTGTATTACCATACCGTCAGCGATTCCTAGCGGCATTGGTTTTGTAAATACACGTTTTATGTTCAATTTATACTGGATACTGCCTGCATCTGGGTAAATTTGTCCTGAAAATTTCACTCTACCAACACCTAATGCACGCCCTTTCCCTTGCAAGCCAGACCAACCCAAATAGACTCCTAGCAATTGCCAAAGTGCATCAATTCCTAAACAGCCCGGCATAACGGGATCCCCTTTGAAATGACACTTGAAGAACCAATGATCAGGCTTAATAGCCAATTCAGCGTCGAGCATACCCTTATTAAACTCCCCTCCAGAACTCGAGATATAGTTAATTTTATCAATCATGAGCATCAACGAGTTAGGTAACTGAGCATTACCTGCACCGAAGAAAAAACCATTAGACATTGCCAGAACTTGTTCATTTGAAAACTGCATTCACACCTCCATATTAATAGAAGATGCAGTTTTGCAATTTATCAATTTGAATTATTGTAAAAATCGGACATCAAACGAGATAATAGACCGCTAGGCTTCGTTCTAATACGTTTCTTATAGTCATTCAATAAGTGAGATTGGTCATAGTAGCCAAGGTAAAATGCTAACTCTGAAGGACAAAAATCTGATTTCCATGCCATTTTACACGCGCTCTGAATTCGAATAATTTGAATGAAATCTTTTGTGCTCAATCCGGTATATGACTGGAAAATACGATTGAGATGTCTGCTACTTAAACTAACTTTATCAGCCAGTTCGCCAACAGGGATGTTACCATGCACCTTGTAAATCTCTAATAATGCTGAATCAAACTTAGATGGCTGATACGGCTTAAACTTTTGAAGCAACCATTTATCACAAACTTTCACACGAGTAGTAAAATCAGAATACTGATAGATCTGATTGTGCAGATCTAATTTTTCATTGTATACCAGATCAGCATCAACAATTTGTGAAGAGATTAAACTCGGCTTTATATCTAAAAAGCACTGCAACCCACCTGGATGAAAACGAATACCAAAAAATTGACCTGATTTATTTAAATTGATATCAAATGCTTTTTCTTGAAAACCACTGATTTTCACACCACAAGAAGAAATGAAAAATGCTTCCATACCATCTGGTACGACCGAATATCTAGTTGGTTTAGTTGTTGTGACTTGCAAGTATGAATGAACAATACCTCTTAATAATTCTGGTGGTTGGTGCTGTTCCAAAATCACACCACAACTCTCAAGAACTCGATCAGCGAGAAAAGGTTGAAACGGATCATACTTCTCATTTACAAATCGCAACATTTTCTCCCTTCACCAAATGTTAACTCTTTACGCTCAAAGCCTAAACACAATGAAACCATGAGGTGCTAGCCTCCTATATCTAACGGGTTATAGGACTCCTTCAACCTAAACCAATGTTGTCGTATGCAATGCTCAATGACCAAAATGACAAAGCGAAATAGATAATTTTGTTGTTAAAAAGGAATTGTCTGCTATCGCCTGTTAACAGGCGGAAGGCTCATCTGTGTTATATTTAATTTTCAAAGAAAGCGCGGATCTCTTTGACCAATATGTCTGGATTTTCTTCAATCACTAAATGCCCAGATGCAGGAACTGTAACCAACTTAGAGCCTTTAATTTTACTGTGAAGTACGTGAGCTTGTTCAACAGGAATCCATTGATCTTCTTCTCCCCACAAAATTAATGTTGGCACATCAAAATCAGAAAATTTATCTTGAAATTCATCCGTGTACTTTGAGTCTGCTTGGGCTATTTGCCTGTAAAATGCTTTCTTTCCCTGCTCTCCCGACCACGGTGCAAGAATGCCATCAATTGTTTCTTGAGTTAATGGCTGATATGCCGCTGTTCTTATATATGCTTCAACAATTGCCGAATGGATATAATCAGGTACTCCGGCAAAAGCTGCTTCATTCTTTTCAATATGTTTAAAAAATGGAGAGCCCCATGGGGACAGCGCAACAGGGTCAATTACTACTATCTTTTTGTACTTTCGTTGATTCAGTAAGTAATTCCTCAGTACTGTTGTGCCACCAAAATCGTGACCCACAATAAAAGGTAATTTCAGCTGCCAATGATCTATCAAAGCGTCTAATAACTGATTTTGTACTTTTAAAGACACATCTGCATCACTTTTATCTGATTCACCATAACCCAGTAAATCAAAATAGTAGACCGTATACTGGCTCGAAAACGCTTTAATCAAGTGTCTAAGATTGAATGATGACCAAGGCGTACCATGAACCAAAACAAGAGGTTCTCCTTTTCCTTCAATCCCATATTTCACTTTCCTACCTTCATACTCAAAAGTACACGGTAAACTCCAAAGTTCCATTTATTCTCCTTGAATATAGCGAATGTTTGACGATCGGAGGAATCCATGTCGTCCTGTTAAGTTACAGACCAACGTAAACTTGAAAGCTCAGCAACGTATGTTATTAACTCAACCATTTGCAGCTAAAGATTCCACGCATTAGCTGTCAGCTTAAACAGCTTGTTGAATGAGCCGACACAACTTGAAGTTTGCCATCTTTTTTAAGCCAAACTCTCGAAAACACAAAACGTCCATTAGCGTCTGCACCATCGTATGTCCCTGCAATTTCTGCATTCACATAAACCAAGACACAATTCCCATGAGGCTCGACTTGTAGATCACTTAATTCAATTGATGCGATAGATAACAAGCCTGATTGATGAAGCGCAATATCATCTTGTTTCGAAACCCTATGCCCAAAATGATTTATGAATACCAAACTATCGGCAAGCAGCTCGTCTAATACCACAGTATCAGACGCAACCATCGAAGCTTTTAATCGATGTTCGGCATTGATAACTTCCTGTACTAATTGGAACTCCATTCTAACCTCTCCAGTTTTCGTATAACACCGCAACATTATATTTGTTAAGTTTAATTACTTCTCTGTGTTTTGCGGTAACACCGCAGATACTAACGCCGAATCTAGATAGGCTCTGACGTTAACTATTTTCTCATTCTCAAACTGGCAAACCCAGCAATAGCGATTGTTAAAGTGAACTTGAGTTTTAGTATATGAGTCAGCAACTAATTCAACGGCTGCCTCATTACCGTCAGTAAAACAGTGAAGTACTTTGAGTTTTAACTTTGATTCTAAGACTTGGTTTAATCTGGCGATCGTACCATCGATAAACGATTGTTTTGACGAATAAACGCCAGCAAGAGGATGACTTCCGGTCACTTCCCACTTAACGTCATCGCTAACATTGGCAAAAAAAAGTTCTGGTTTACCAGTTTCCAAATACGAGAAAATCTCGATGACTCTGTTCTTGGTGATCACTTGATACATTCCTTGTCTTTGATGAATTGTGGTATTAAACCTAACGCTTGCAACAGATACGCCTAACAAACAGCATTGTATTGACTGTCATGTTTTAGGTTTCACAACTTTTGAGAACTGGCTACTTTTGCGTAAGGCTGGCAATAAAATAGTGAAGCAGCATAATGCTAAGACTATTTCCGTCGAAATAGAAAACATGAATGGTCCTTTACTGCCTTGAATTTGCCAAAACAGCCCGCCAACCAACGGGCCGGAAATGGCGCCCAAATTACTTATAAAACCTTGCAGCCCAAAAGCACTTCCTTTACTTTCTCCAGCAACTTCACTGATTAGTTTTGCCAAAACAAGCCCTGATGAGGTAATTATGCTTGCGTCTATGATAAATAGTAGGCTGATTTGCCATAAAGATGTTGACTGTAACATAAGCCATGTTGTGAATGCTCCAGTTATTCCAGCAGCTCCTAAATATAGAGCAGAATTAATTTTGTCAGCATAATGCCCAAGCTTAGGAGCTAGTAACATCGAGAGAATACCACCTGGTATATAAGCCATAGATAGCTCGACAATATTGGTTACTTTCAAATGTTCTAACAAATAGACTTCTAAAAACGGCGCGACTAAAGATCCTGATAGTTGTCCAACAAAAATCATAGAAAATAGAAAAACAGTGATCACTGTGAATTTAATTACATCAACCCGATCAACATTCACCATCATTTCCTGAGTTGCTATAACAGATAAAGCTTTATAGCTTTTCGAACCCGCAATTGCTGACGCAATGGAAAAAACAATAAGGGATATGTAAGTAATCATTGGAGGTAACGATAGATAATCGGCAACTGATATCAGTGAGAAGGCAAAACAAGAACCCCACATTATACCAATACCAACTTGTTTAGAGGCTATACCTAAGACCTCGGCTCTATTATTAAATGCACTTAATTGAGCAAAACAAGTATTCCAGACCAACCAAAATAAGCCAGAGCCTAAGCCTAAGCAAAAAGTGGCAATAACCATCATCTCATAACTTGATATAATTATTGCTATATATAAAAGTA
Source organism: Vibrio kasasachensis (assembly GCF_050337565.1). Lineage (NCBI taxonomy): Bacteria > Pseudomonadati > Pseudomonadota > Gammaproteobacteria > Vibrionales > Vibrionaceae > Vibrio > Vibrio kasasachensis. The sequence continues at coordinate 265,425 of NZ_JAKJTB010000012.1, forward strand.
TGTATGCAAACATCTTAACAATAGAGCCAAAGCGCATTAGACTTGCTCTATTACTCCACTTATTTACTTTTTTTGAAAATAATAAAGCGCTACACCCGGTACCAACAGCTTGTAATGAAAATAATATGCCCATCTGCCAACCATTAGCTGAAAATTGCTGATGAGCTACTATTGGTATTAAAAAATTGACAAAAAAGGAACCTAAGGAATTCAACAGAATTGGAAACAATAGAAGTTCTAATTTACCAGGAAGATTCGACTTCATTGAGCATCCTCGTTTTCAATTTTTAACACCAATACAATTGTTAATTATGAAAATGAATAATAACTAATTTGGCTATGAACTGAGGCGGTTACAATTATTTCATTATAAACTCCGATTCATGACTCATCTAAAGAGTGAAGTAATTGTTAAATACTTATCCTCGGATTAACAATTTGCCTCTTACTCGCGATTAGTAAAGTGCAAAACTGAATCGACTGGCATACAAACGAACAACAAAGTTGCTTATCCCTTGGCTGAGCCTGAAGACAACGGGAAAATGACTGTTTAACCTTCTGTGTTAATAGAGTCAGCTAGGTTAAGCGATAAATGTAGTAACATACATGAAATGGCGTGCGTGGGCTGTCGCGAACGATCTTACCGAAACACTCACCGAACACGATCGCATAATTTACTATAAACAGAAGGCTTCGGATTAGCGTAAAATAAGGCATGCGCTTTGTTGTCATATTTGCCTCCTTGCTACTAACGTCTTCAATAAGGTGCCACGCACTGAACTAACACGGTACGCTGAACTTCACACCAAAATCTACAAGCGCAATGGATCACTTTGATTACCTTCTTATGCTGCAATAAATGTAATTTTGTTAATTTATATCCATGCGTGATATTCATCGCACTCCAAGCAATCCAATCAGTTATCCGTAGATGACTCCACACCATTCTGATAGACAGAATTATCTATATTCGATCAATTATCAAAATTTTATGCGCAAAAAACAAAAACACAATTCAACCGTAGTAAACACAAAAAGACAAACAGACAAAATGAACGGGATCCGTTCTAACAGATACCTATTAATCTACACGCTACTACTGTTTCTTTCTTGGTGTGTTATGGAGCTATATATAATACCTGACTCAGAACACGTTAGACCATTTTATAAAATATCGATTTGGATTCTACCAGTTCTTTTATATATTAGACTAATAGACAAAAATGAACCTATAGCTTACTTAAACTTAGCTAATAAAATAGATAGAAGTGGTTGGATATTTATCATTGCCTCTTTAGTTATTTTATCCAGTAATTGCTTACTTAAAGGTTCAATCAGTTTTAACCTTGATGCGTCTCATTTAATAAATGCAGTGTTACTAGCTGGTATCACCGAAGAAATAGTTTTTCGTGGGTTTATTTTTAAGAAGCTTTCTGAAAAGCTAAACTATTGGAGCTCAAATATATTACAGTCGATTCTTTTTACCTTGATTCACATTCCAATTTGGATTCTCAATAACCAAGGCACCACAATTCTTTTTCTCTACATCTTTTCCTTTGGATTAGCTATGGGTTACTTCGCTAAGAAATCGAAATCGCTTTGGACTGTAGTCATTATTCACTCTTTGCACAATCTATTAATTTGACAATAACTCACTAGGAAACATGACCAAAATTCCAAAGCGAAGTAGATAACTGTTTGACAGGCAGAAGGCTTATATGTGCTAGGTTTTTGACCTCAAGAAAGAACACGTTTTTCCATTAACGAAACCTGACATGATTTCGATGGTTTTTTGTTGAACCGCTGCAACGCCATAATCGGTAAAGTCCATATGTTTTGATGCTGAAATTTCAACGATACAGCTACTATATGTATTCTGCTCTTCAATTGTCGGCAGCACACCTGACTTCGTTGGATATTCCGGTGATCTTAGCGATAGAATCCTAATTTCGTCATTTTTAGGTAACGTTACTCGCTTGTGGTCCAGCGTAATCAACTGATAAATATTACTTTTATTTTCATTGCTTAACCATGTTGAAATATCACCGCCGTTAGAATGCCCAATCAAGGTTAACTTGCTAAAATCATAGGCAGGAAAACGCAAAGCCAATTCTTGCTGAAGAAAATCTATAGTCTTCGCCCCTCTCTCCCAATTTTCTATACGCGTCTGATATAAGTCACCCGTTTTCGAAAGCGGAGGATCATTAGGAAGCTCATGATCTATTGCAACCGTCATATAACCTAAGTCGTTTAAGCTTTCAGTGATGAACTTGTACTTTGTAAACGGGACACGATTACCAGCGCTTATAAAAGCCACATGACAACGTTTTTCAGAAGTACAAGCCTTCATACTTGTGGATAGATTAACTTCGATTGGAATAGAACGCTCTCGCGTTAAGTCCGATACCACTACAGTTTTTGCGCTTATCATAAGAGGCAATATTGAAAGAAATATGCCAAAAACATGTTTCATATAAATTCCTAGATTAAATAATACAGCGAAGAAACCTAAAACGCTGCGTTAAACTACCGGAAACCGTGGTATATACTTTGCAAAGCAAAAACGCCACCTGTTGGTGACCAAATTTAGCGCATTGTTAAATGCGTTGTTAATTTAGATGACATACTAACCGCAGCATATCTTTATGCTGAATACCGTTTTCTACAATAGGCTCATCATAATTATCAACGAAGAAATCCTTGATTACAGAGTCGACCCGAAAACCCTGTCGTTGATAGAATGCAAGCTGATGACCAAATGTACCGGTGCCCAAGTTAACTGATTTAATTGACTTATCTTGTAATAATCTAAGCGTGAATTTTAGTAACTTTGTGCCAGTACCTTTGGCTTGAATACTAGAATCAACCGCTATATTAAATAACTCAGCTATTTCAGGCTCCGTTTGCTTTACAATACATACAGCAATAATTTTTGATTGCTTATATGCAGCAAAACACCAAGATCCTGGAAGATAATTATTAATACACTCCTCAGATGGATCCGCTTCGAGCAACAAACTCATCGGTGCTAATTGAGGATCTATTTCCTTTAATTCTATCATTACCGCAGACCTACTTTGATTGGAAATCATTTAGACAAAATAACTCCCACGAGGTGCCAGCCTGCAATATCGTGGGTTAACTAAAAGCCATAGCCATAAATTAATGTGTTCAAACGACTAAACTGGAGGCTAACATGAATAACGATAACATAATATTTAGGCTTAAGTACGCGTAAGTCCCTTATTCAGTTCGCAATTCTACAACAGTTACGCGGTGCACAACCCTTGCACCTCGGTCGGATAAAACCCAATAAATCCGCACTGATGAAACTCGCCTAGTTGTTTAAGACTGAAAAATTCACACCTATCCACGTTCCTGAAGCTGAAGCCATTCGTGACTAATGTCGAGCCAAAGAAACGCAATGAAAGACTTGAAAGATGCTAAGTCGCAACTCAAATGGCTCTTGCGTCGCAACAATATTCAAGCAACCGTCTATGATAACTGGCCTAAAAAGGAATCTACGACACCTGACAGACCTCATCATGCCGCACCACAGTCAACAAATAGCGCCAAAAATTAGCTATTGACGCCATAGTCGTTTGTTATGCGCAATTACTCGTACATAGTGTCATCGTAGTTTCTGATACGGCCTCTCCTTCTATACGGTAGCAATCTGTTATTTCCCCAACGGCTTCGAAACCACATTTCAAATACAGATTTTTCGCAGGCAGATTATTGGAAAGAACGTTAAGATCTAACCAATCGATAGTTGAACTTTCAGTACAAAACTGAGTTGCGCATTCAATCAGTCTTGCACCTAAACCCTGTTTTCTTAAACTTGAATCAACGCCCATGCCCAAACGAACGCGATGAAATTTATACTCTTCACTGTAATGACGTAAGTCAATATGACCAACCACTCGTTCATTAGAATCTTTGATTACCCAGAGCTTTCTCCAATCATGTTCACCAGGACTGCACTCAAAACCATCTCGAAACTTGGTCTTAAATTGTTCTGAAACTAGACAGTTTTCTTTAGGTATTGGCTGAAAAAGTGGAGAATCATCATCCGCATTTTCAAGAAGCTGCGTCCCTATATACTCGAAGAAAGATTCTAAATCTGACCACTTTGCTTCAACTATTCTCATAAATTCTTCTACCCTCGCATTACGGTCAAAAAAGCGCCACCATGGCATTAACGTTAATAGTGAAGTAACTAATAGCTCTCGAATACACCCTCATTGTAGTCTTTAATCGCTTGTTCAATCTCTTGTAAGCTATTCATTACAAATGGTCCGTAGTGTACCACTGGCTCTTCTATCGGTTGCCCACTCAATACCAATACTCCACTCTCCTGCTTGGTGTGTAGTTCTGTCAATTCACCATTTGTTAACAATGCCATTTGACCTTGACTTACCACTTGGTCTCCAATTATCACCTCGCCTTTATATACGTATAACATTACGTTATACGTTTCAGGAACCTGTAGTCTTGTACTGCTGCTACCTTGTTCTGAGCGCCAATCCACTACGCTGAGTGGTACGCCGGTGATTAAAAGTGGTCCACGTAGAGGTGAGTTGTTTGCGATTATTTCCCCGGAAAGTACACGTACTAAGCCCATACTATCTTGGCTAAATTCCGTAATTGTTTCTGGCTGAAAATCATGATATTGCGCTGGTTTCATTTTGTCGCGTGCTGGTTGGTTTATCCAGATTTGAAAACCGTGTAATTCACCATCTTGCATAATTGGCATTTCACTATGTATAACCCCTCTGCCCGAAGCCATCCATTGCGCACCACCGCTACGTAATTGACCAACGTTCCCCATATGGTCTTCGTGTTGAAAATGCCCTTGTATCATATAGGTCAGGGTTTCTATACCTCTGTGTGGATGAGGAGGAAAACCGCCAACATAATCAGCTCGCTGATCCGAGTTCAATTCATCAACCATCAAAAATGGAGAAAACGCAGTATTGTTGAAACCCGCTACTCGGCGTATTTTTACCCCATCGCCATCGGATGTAGGTGTCGCGTCAATGATTTTATGAATCTTTCTTAGTTTACTCATGTGTGCACTTCCTATTGTTTACGCTAGGAACAGTTTAAGAGTAAAAAAACCAAAAAGACTCAGCGAAATTTGATCTACTCATTCAGTGTTTTCGAACAAGTTTAAGCGTGCTCATGTTGACGCTCAATAAAGTGCGCCACCGCGCCAACTAAGTTAGCATCATTGCCGAACCTAGACGCCACAACATTTGGCATTATGTGGCAAAAAGGCATCGCCTTCATGTATCGTTCAAAGACTTTATTTAGTATTGGAATAAGTAAGGGCTGTTGGCTGATAGCGCCACCCAATACGATAACTTCTGGGTCCAGGGTGTACTGCAAGTTAAACACCAATGTTGCTAAATAGCCGCTCCATGCTTCGACCGCTTCTATCACGATAGGATCGCCATTTTTATACAACTCGAATACTTTTTTTCCATTTAAACTATGACGAGGAATGTTAAGAGCATACGCCACTTGTTTGACCAAGCCCCAAGTAGAAGCCAGCTCAGAGGCTACTCGTGGTTGACCATTATCAAACCCTAAGATGGCACAACCAAATTCACCACTGTACAATTGATGCCCTTTATATAATTTGCCATCAACGATCAACCCACCACCAATACCCGAACCGATGACGACTAAGCATATATTTGATGATTCACAATGACTGCCTAACCAACTTTCAGCTAATGCTGCGCAGCAGGCATCATTTTCAATCTCTACTGTGACTTGGTATCGCTGCTCCAACAGGTGTTTAATATTGACTCCGTGAAGATAAGCAAGTGAACTCTGCCCATAGATTCGTCCTTTTTCCACATCAACCGCTCCACATACACTCACCGCGATTCCAGTTATCGGGTATTGCTGTTTATATCGGTTAAATACAGGATCTGCCAGCATAAACCATGCATCTAAGCTGGCGACCCGACTCGGCAAAGTGAACTTTTCAATAATGGCCGCGTCTGCTGTCATTATCGCACCTTTTACTGCACTTCCACCAAAATCAAGCGCCAAATATGCCATCACTATCCCCTCTTTATTGAATCTGTACTGTGATATATGCTGGCATGTGTTTCAAGTCCGGTAATGACGAATGCGACACAGAAATACGATTAGCACCTATGCACCAATCATCCTAACGCACAAAAAGACGCAACACGTAAACATACTGAGTATAAATGGGGAACCGTATGCTTGTATTGAAATTTAGTATAGTGTCGCAACAATCCAATAATACCCGTGATAAGAGTAACGTTATTACCAGTGAGGGCTAGTAAGAGTAGTTTTATTATGGAATTTTATAGCGCTGTTTATCATTTATGCGACTCAAAATAAATTGCCGTCGCATTTCTGAGACTTTTGCTGTTCAAAAGGAGTGAACATTTGGTATGAAAGCGCTAACGGATAGGAAGCTACTAAACATAATTAAGACCCTACCATTCGTCCTAATTGTTATTTTTATCAGCTTGCTACTTGTAGTCGTTGTTAATGACAATCAAACGCGTGCCAATCAATTGGAGAAAAATCTAATTGAAAATAGTCTCGCGCAGCAAAAAGAAATAATTGCCCAGCGCGTCAAGAGTGCATACAACCAAATTCGCTATGAAAGGCGCCAAACCGTTTCCATACTCAAATCTCAAGTAAAGCATCAAGTCGATATAGCTCATCAAGTGGCATCCTCTATTTATAACGCCAACCTAGGAAAACCTGAACACGAAGTAAAACGAATGATTGCTGATGCAATCAGGAATATCCGTTACAACGACGGTCAAGGCTATTTCTTTATTTATAGTATGGATGGTCAAAACGTTATGCATGCCACCCAACCAGAGCACGAAGGTGCGATGGTATTGGAGATGACCGACTCTAAAGGTGTTCCATTTCTCAAGGAATATATCGTTACACTTAGAAAATCAGAAGATGGCGCCGCGTATCACCGTTGGTGGTACTCAAAGCCAAAAAGCGCCGATGAGCATGAGAAAATTGGCTATGGTCGATATTTTGAACCCTTTGATTGGATGATAGGATCTGGCGGGTACGTTGAAAATGTTGAACATCAGATTCAACAAAACATATTGCGTTGGATATCGAACTATCATTTTGGCAAAAATGGCTATCTATTCGTCTTAGATGAGCAAGGTCAAGTACTCGCACATAAAGACCCTATATACATTGGAACTCATTTCAAAGAGCTAATAATTAGCGCAACTAAAGCCTTCGACCAAAAAAATACCAATGCCGATTATATCAACTACCAATCGCCTTATCATCCTGATGGACTGCGTAACTTGGAAAAAATCAGCTACATCAAATTCGATCACGAATGGCGTTGGCTAATTGGATCAGGCGTATACCCCGAAGAAATCCAGCACAGTATTGCTCCTCAAATATCACAAATTCGAGCACAACATAAAGAAGAGTTACTTAAGGTGCTTATCATATGCATTTCCCTTGCCCTGATTCTCGCTTTTCTATCAATATTGTTAAGCAACTATCTTGGTCGCCGATTTAATAGGTTTCAACAACGTATTAAAGCTGATTTTTCTAAGCTAGAAAAACGTAAAGAACAATTACGCTATTTGGCGCAACATGATCCCCTCACCCAGTTACCTAATCGACTGTTACTTGAAGAAAGAATAACCAAAGGCATCTCAGAAAGTAGCCAAAACCAAACGTTACTTGCGATACTATTCGTCGATTTGGATAAGTTTAAGCGAATTAATGATCAATACGGGCACGAAATTGGTGATGACCTCCTTATTCAAATATCTAAACGCTTTTCTCGATTGGTCGCCAGCAAAGGGACTGTTGCTCGGTTTGGAGGTGATGAGTTTGTGTTTTGTTTACCTAAACTGGATGACCAAGCCGAAGCAAAAAAAATCGTCACAAAAATTCAATCCTGCTTATTACGCCCTTTCCAAGTGCGCGGCAATAACATTGAGTTAAGTTCTTCAATTGGCGTTTCTTTATACCCAAATGATGGTAAGAGCCCGCGAGAGTTGATGCAAAAGGCTGATATTGTTTTGTCACGTTCAAAAAAACAAGGTAAGGGGAAATTTACCTTTTTTGACCGAAAAATCAGTGATGAGCTAGCACATAAGTTCTTACTTGAAGATGAATTTAAATTCGCGTTAAAAGACGGTGAGCTTGATGTTCATTATCAACCTCAAATTGATTGTGTCACTGGAAAAATCCGAGGAATTGAAGCGTTATGCCGCTGGAACAGCCCTACGTTAGGTATTATACCTCCGGTCGTATTCATCGATATCGCTGAAAAAAACAATTCAATTTTAGAATTGGGTCAATTTGTTTTTGATCGAGCGTGCAAAGATACTAGAGCCTTGAACAAGACACTTAACCACCCCATTTCGGTCTCTATAAACATCTCACCGAAACAGCTACTTCATCCTCATTTTGTTGATATGGTCGAGCAAAGTACAGCCAAACATGGCGTATCGAATGATCTCATTACTTTGGAACTAACTGAGAACGTTTTCATTGAAGATTTACATGCGATACAACCTACCTTAGAGAAGTTGCGAAATCTCGGTTTTGGGCTCTCTTTAGATGATTTTGGTACTGGCTTCTCTTCACTTAGCTACCTTAACGTGATGCCTATTACCGAGATTAAAATTGATCGATCGTTTATCACAGACATGTTAAATAATCAGTCAAATCTAAATATAGTCAAAACCATTATCGCGATCGCCCATTCTAACGATCTACAAATCGTAGCAGAAGGCGTAGAACTGATGGAGCAGCAAGCTTTACTGCAACAATTAGGTTGCTTCACTATTCAAGGATACTTTTATTCTAAACCTGTCCCGCTGACAGAAATTGGGCAATTTTGCGATATCATGGTGTATGACGAATAACCCAAAAGTAGAGATATCGCGAATTTGATTCACTGATATTCTCAGATTTAAGACCTTGTTTCTATATACTATTGCGCGATTAATTGAAGCCAGACAAGTATATACCCAAGTAACCTCAAGACATTTTTTCGTCAAACAACTCGGAAATAGATGGCTATTACACGTCGTTGTCTTCCTTGAACTGGAACCAGTGACAAGGCTCTGAATCCTGCATCTTGAAGTCACTTGAGTATACATTACGCGATTGCGCGAACGTTTTGGCCTTTAAACAAGGATGTTAAGTCTTGAGTACCAACGCATTTGCTAGGCTCTTCTTTGGCACGGCTGGAATACAACTTTTAAGTAAAGGTATTTCCGTTATCGCCGGTGTGATATTTGCTCGTTTTCTCGGCGCCGAACAATACGGTCTATACACTTACGTTTTTTCCATTGTTACTATTGCCGGGTTACCCGTTCTAGCAGGGCTACCGCATCTAATGGTCCGAGAGATAGCTAGCTTCCATTTGGAAAAAAAGTGGACAGATTTAAGAGGGATACTTTTGTGGTCTCGCTTTTACGTACTAGGTCTTTCGTTGATCATATTAGCCATTATGATGGTTTTGGTAAATTTAGAGTACTTTAAACCTCATATCGCGTCACTCATTCTTGTAGCCATGTGGGTCATTCCTCTGCGGGGAGTTGCAACCCAGCAAGATGCTGCATTAAATGGATTTGGCAAACCGATCCTAGCGCAGTTACCATCAAAGCTATTGGCGCCCATTATAACTCTGTCGCTACTATTGTATTTTGTGGCAACAGATACGCAGCTAACGTCAATGACCTTAGTGTCTATTTCAGTGCTTGCGTTAATCTTCACCTGTTTACTGAGTTTCTTGTTAGTTCGATATGTCGTCTCCAAGAACTCCCAGCCAGCTAAGCCAACTTACTCAAATAAACCATGGATTAAATCGTTACTCCCCTTTGCGATGATCTCTTTCGTATTCACCTTGAACGCAGAATTGGCAATTGTATTACTAGGGTGGTTTACCGATCTAGAGTCGGTCGCTTACTTTCGCGTTGCCACTCAAGCAGTGATGCTCATTACCATTATGCGTACTTCGATTGATGCGGTGATCATGCCAAAAATTGCCCGTTTCTATCGCAATGATGATTTGGATAGTATCCAAGCTTTGCTTACACGTTCGGTAAGGTTGACAGTATTGGCTTCGTCAGCCATTTTTGTTGTTCTCGTTTTCGGTGGAGAGTCCCTTATTCACCTACTATTTGGTAATGAATACAGTCATGCATATATTCCTTTAGTCATTCTTTGCATCGGTCACTTCGTTAGCCTCCAACTGGGCTCAGCAGCACCAGTTCTTAACATGACTAACAATGAACAAAAGACAATGAGAACACTCTTTTTGTCACTAATAATAAATATTGGTCTTATGTTGTTCTTAGTGCCGTTGTATCAACAAATTGGAGCTGCAATTGCTGTATCAGTCTCACTGGTTCTAAGCAATGTGCTAATGAGTCGCGAAGTATTCAAGATCACAGGCTTGCATACTTGCTTATGGCTTGCCAAAACATCTAAAACGATGCGGAGCTCCGCAACTTAAATTAACTCACATAATGCTTCATACTGGGTTTGCCGACGAAATACACTACTACAAAAATTTCATGGTTTTGCGAGTAATCTGGAGCAATCACTATTGAGAGAGAGCCAAAATTAACATCAAGCTTATAACCCACCTCTCTCACCCTTCATTTCATTAACAAATTTGTGAAGTATGTTAACAGTTGCTATTGACGCTATTTCATAAAAGCATACTATGGATAACTTCTTCTTTAACTCACTGATGGCACCTAAGGGCATTGTTTATGGATTTCGACATATTTAATCCTTCCCATCATTTGAGACGATCCGTTCTGATCTGGCTAAGTATGTTCCTCTCTGCGGCTGCTTTGATTTTCACTTATCTCATTATAAGAGAAAGTCAGTCTCCTGATTTTCCAGTTATAGAATTGTTGTTCAGCATTTTTTCTGCCTACGTGTGCGTACAAACATATCGAGATGTGGGTTCGAGCTTTCTACGTAAAAGTTACGTCTGGTCATTTATAATCACAGTTAGTTGGGGCGTTATTCACAGCCCAATCCACCATGGCGTACATGTATGGGCAAATCTATTCCCTGTTATGTGCTATTTGATATTGGGTAAGAAATTAGCCCAAGCAGTCACCCCATTCGCCTTAACCTGTATCGTCGCACTGATCGTTAAACAACACCAAATAGACCTTCCGATTCCTTTGTTGGTGAATTTCGTTTTAAGTTATTTAGGGATCTGGGCTGCTGCACACATCTTAGAAATTAAGCGCACAAGTTCTGAAGCTTCATTAGGCAAACTTGCATCAAGAGATGCGCTTACAGGAGTGTATAATCGCCATGCGTTAATTCACAACTTTGAGCGTTACCGGCAAGAGAGTGAGAAATTACCCCTCTCACTCTTGATCTTGGATCTCGATTATTTCAAAAGAATAAACGATGCTCATGGGCATGATGTCGGCGATCAGGTACTCGCTCAAACGGCGGCTTTGTTAGACGCATTAAGTGAAGAGCACTTAGTCTATCGAATCGGTGGTGAGGAGTTTTGTATCGCTTTCCATAACACGCCCATAGAGCAAGCGATGTTAAAGGCTGAACGAATTAGGCTTGCTATAGAGCTCCATGAATTCCAAGCCAATGACAAAATCATCACCCTAACGGCGAGTATTGGGGTATACCAATGCCATCACTTCAACACTCTAGAAAGTGTGCTTGGTAAAGCAGATATTGAATTATACCGAGCGAAGAAAAGCGGTCGCAATCAAGTAATGGTGTCAAATTATGATGAAGGTATCATTGACACCATTTAAACTCCTTTATTCGTCTTCAAAAACCACATTATAGTTTTCAGTATAGGTGCAATGTGGCTGTCGGCTGCAGGTGAAAAAACGTCGCCCTTTGTGATCCCCATGAGCTGCCGTTTTGATAGTCATCGGGCTACCGCAACGCTTACAAAAGCGCACATCTTTTTCAGCTTCGATAAGGTCAATGTGAGCAGCTAACAATCGGCGTAACTTACCCACTTGATAACTGTGTTTAACGGTTGCACCAATTAACGGGATGCCTGATGACTTACAAGTATGCATTAGAAGTTTCTGCCGTTCGACTTTACCTTTGGTTAATGGCGAGCCATCATCTAACTCTATGATCACTCTCACTTCCAAACTGCGAGGATCACAAACGACAAAGTCAAAATAGCTTTTCGCAATTCGATTATTAGCCATAAACCAACGTTTTTTATCGGTTGCTTTTGGCGTCAATACATTGGTCATGGTTACCTTTGACATAACAACCGCTTGCTGCCCTACCGCGCTATTAAGTGCATTGTAAAATGCCGACTCTTTGCTATTAAGCAAAGGACCTTTCTTTTTGTAATCACTTTCTCTTAGCTCATCTTGCTTGAGGTAGCGCTGATGAACGAAAAGGTAAAATGAAATAAAGAGGACAACTAAAATAGCAACGTATTCCATTGCGAACAAAACACCTTAAGTTTAATGAGTTACTAGTAATCTTACCCTTAATCGTATAAGCAACAAAGTCAAAATATTCAACCAGCCACCATCGAGTCGTAACACAATGAAAATCACTTCAAAGAACAACGGGAACCACACTAGTTGTTCACCATGGAACAACACCAGTAAATAGCTCAGTCACCACTAATATTGGTGCTATGCCTCAGATACTGTGGATAAAATAAGCAAAGATATTACAACCCCCTCACTTGTTTAATCACATATGGCTAATCATGTGCAATGATTGAAATTAATTGTTATTGTATTTAAAACAATAACAATATTTTGCTGCCTTGAAAGAAGAAAAAACCATCATTGAATTTAGTGAACTCAACAAATGGTATGGTGAGTTCCACGCACTGAAAAACATTAATCTATCGGTCAAAACTGGTGAGATTGTTGTCATATGTGGACCATCTGGCTCCGGTAAATCAACTTTAATTCGGTGCATAAACCATTTAGAGAACTTTCAGCAAGGCACGTTAAAGGTGTTTGACCATTCGGTTGGAAGCAAAATCATTCTTCCTGGCAAAGTCGGCATGGTGTTCCAACACTTCCACCTCTTTCCGCACCTCACTGTGATAGACAATTTGACCCTTTCTCCGATTAGGACATTAAAATTATCCAAATCAGCAGCCCAGCAGCGAGCAATAAAATACCTCGAACGCGTCAATATTGCAGAACAAGCTAACAAATACCCAGTTCAACTTTCTGGTGGTCAGCAACAGCGCGTAGCCATTGCTCGTTCACTGTGCATGGAACCCGATATTCTATTGTTTGATGAACCTACTTCTGCACTTGATCCCGAGATGATTAATGAAGTGTTGGATGTGATGGTTGAACTGGCGACATCAGGTATGACTATGGTGTGTGTTACTCATGAAATGGGCTTTGCTAAAAAGGTTGCTGATCGTGTGGTGTTTATGGATGAAGGTAAAATAGTTGAAATTGGAAGCCCTGCTGCTTTGTTTGAATCGCCAAAACACCAACGTACACAAGCGTTTTTAAACCAGATATTGAGTTATTAATGATTTATCGAATCATTAAGCCTGTTATTCAGGCGGCACTGCAAATCACCATCACGCTGATAGCGATAATATGGATACTTGATTCTGGCGCCAAGGCAATGGACTATCAATGGCAGTGGCATCGCGTAGCTGACTATATATTATTTTACGAAGACGGCGAATGGTGGTCGGCTGAACTGCTTGAAGGACTTTGGGTTACCATTAAAATTTCAGCATTGAGCCTAATACTAACGCTCATGCTGGGGTTAACAACTGCACTACTAAGAATGAGTCACTCTTCTGTTGGGCGGTTTTTAGCCACAAGCTATGTTGAAATTATCCGCAACACGCCTTTGCTGGTGCAAATTTACTTGCTCTACTTTGTCTTTGGTCCCGTCATTGGGCTGGATAGATTCAGCACGGCAGTACTAGCTCTTGCATTGTTTCAAGGAGCTTACACGGCTGAAATACTGCGCGGAGGTCTGCAAAGCATCGCAACAGGCCAATTTGAAGCTGCCAAAACATTAGGATTATCACCTTGGTATAGCTACAAAGATGTCATCTTACCGCAAGTACTACAGCGCACCGTACCTCCACTAACCAATGAGGTGGTTTCACTGGTGAAGAACTCATCTATTGTTAGTGTGATGGCCATATTTGATTTAACCACTGAAGCACGTAACATCGTATCTGAAACCGCAATGCCATTTGAGATCTGGTTTTCAGTTGCGGCAATTTATCTAGCACTAACCTTATCACTCTCTGGTCTATCAGCATGGCTAGAATATAGACTCGGTGCCAGTTGGCGCAAATTATAAGGAGATAACATGAAGTTATTCAAAGCGACCATCGCTGCTGCATTAGGACTTATGCTTGCTTTACCGTCCGTAGCCAATACGGAAACAACCACATCAAGTTTAGACACAATAAATAAGCGCGGTACATTACGCGTTGGTATGTCGACCTTTGTTCCGTGGGCAATGCGCAATAAACAAGGCGAATTGATTGGTTTTGAAATTGATGTCGCCAAGCGTTTAGCCGCTGATTCTGGTTGGAAAGTCGAATTTGTCCCGACAGCGTGGGACGGCATTATTCCCGCATTGCTCGCTAAAAAATTCGACGTCATTATCGGTGGTATGTCCATCACACCTGAACGTTCAAAAAGCGTGCTATTTTCTTCACCCTACTCACATTCTGGAGTCCAAGTAGCGGCAAGTAAAGAGCTAGCAAAAGGCTTCTCAGAATTTTCTGATTTTGACTCTCGTCGTATAAAAATTGCTGCACGTCGTGGTGCATATACAGTACAAATTGCGCGTGAAACTTTCCCTAAAGCAAAAATTCTTCAGTTTGATGATGAATCACAAGCATTCCAAGAAGTACTCAATGGCAATGCGCATGCAGTAATCGCTTCAAGCCCAAAACCGGAACATGAGGCAATCAAACACTCAGACAAGCTGTTTTTACCGTTTGATCAACGCCTGTCTCAAGGTAACGAAGCGTTTGCTGTTCGGCTCAATGAGCAAGACAAAAAAGCCTTTTTTAACCAATGGATTGAGCAACGAACTAAAGATGGTTGGTTACAAGAGCGCTACGAGTACTGGTTCGCTACCTTGGATTGGCAAAGTCAAATTGCTCAAGGTCAGTAGCCTCGGCTTAAAAATCGCGTACCTTATGACATAAATTTAGGATTGAATAGTGGCTGAGTCTTCCTCTACGCAGCGTGTAATTAAACACACCACTTTGATTGAAACGATTAAACGTTTTAACAAATTAGATGCTCTACTATTGGTACTCTGCTCGCTGTTTGCACTGTGGCTTTACTCCCGCTCATCTGCGGGGGTAAATTACACATGGCATTGGCGCGATGCTTTATCACTACTATTTACACCTAGAGCGGATGGGAGCTTACCCTATTTTTTTCAAGGCTTGCTTTCTACACTAAGGCTAAGTCTTTGGGGGATTAGCTTAGCATTGGTCCTAGGGACATTGCTTGGTTTAACAAAGTTTTCTTCATCGTCTTGGTTCAACAAGCCTGCGAATGTCTTCATCCAATTGGTAAGAAACATTCCCCCTCTGGTTTTTGTGTTTATTTTCTACTTCTTCATTTCTAACCAATTGATCCCGTTGCTTGGTTTAGAAACGATTTTACGTCAATACTCAAGTGAAATAAGCTTGTTCCAAGAAGTCCTTTTTGGCCCGGCTAACTTATGGGAAAACCTGCTTTCCGGTGTTTTGTGTGTTGGACTACTCTCTTCAGCTTATGTCGCAGAGATTGTACGTGCGGGATTGCAGGGTATAGATAAAGGACAATGGGAAGCGGCGGATTCATTAGGTATGTCTACTTGGGTGAAGTATCGATATGTCATCGCCCCACAAGTACTTCGTTCTATAACGCCCGCTCTTGCTGGTCAAACGATTTCACTCGTAAAAGACACCTCTATCGTATCGCTGATATCCATCCAAGAAATGACCTTTGTTGGCACTGAAATCGCTAACTCTTCGGGATATATCTTTGAAATATGGCTTTTGGTTGGCTTGGTTTATTTCTTGATCTGCTTTGGGCTATCCACTTTTTTCCGATATTTAGAAAACCGACACTTGTAGGTTCAAATTGGCAACATCATTTTTAACCAAAGAGAAGGGGAGCTTAATGCTCCCCTTCTCTTTGGTATTGCTAACTCTAGCGAATTTAACTTGCCTGTTCTTGGCTGACTTTACGTAATTGCGTCAGGTACTTTATCCACCCTCTCGCTTGCTTGCTGGATGTAATGTTGTTGGCTTTCTTCGCTTGAGCCAACGCTTGTTCCAGATTATTTAGCTTGTAATACGCACGTGTTTTCGCCAGTGCCACTTGCTCTTTGCGTCCTTTCACTTTGTTCAAGGTTGCAATCGCGCTTTTATATTGACCTTCTTGGACCATTATTTGGGCTACATTCCAATGATATTTAGCCTCATATCTAGCGGCAAGTTGCCACTGATTGAGCGCTTCATTCCATTCTCTTGCATGTTGCCAATAACTCGCCTGAGCAACAATTAGATCGATATCTGTATTCGCGTTGTCTAATTCGCGAACTTCGATTGCTGCACGTTCTGGTATACCACTTTGCGCGTAAAGTTGAGCTAATAACTTTCTATCTTGCTGAGACAACTCTATGCGTTGTTGCTTTGCCAACGCAAGCGCATTCAATGCACCTCGGTTGTTTCCGACTTGAATTTGCAAGCTAACCAATTGTCGCCACCAATTAACCTTTTTAGGCTGTAATACAATCAGCTTTTCTAATGTTGGTATCGCGCTTTTCCAACGTTTTAATTGCAATTGCGCGCCTAACTTTAAAGATAATGGTTGCAGCTCGTCTTGGCGTTGAAAACGGCGGTACTTATCGATCGCCGAAACCACCTGTTTCCATTGACTAATTTGATAATGTGCTTGCGCTATGCGCAACCAAATTTCATCTTCTTTCTGAGTTTTAGGTACTTGCTTGGTTAATTGATAGTAATGCGGTAGTGATTTAGAATACTGCTGGTCACTTAGCAGCAGATCAGCCAACATTTTTTCGGTTGTCCAAGCTTGCTCATCAACTAATTGTTTTGACTCAACCGCAGTTTTAAGCTGTTTAATTGCTTGTTTTGCTTTGCCGTCTTGCCAGTAGAATACACCCAACATACGCGCCACAAACGCTTTATCATATGCTCTTGACGTATCAATGGCATTTAATGCTGTAATCGCCTGTTTGAACTGATCGTCTTGCGCCATTTGATTGGCTTTCTGCACTCGGATCGCAGTGTATTGGCTCAACTCTGCAGCAATAGAAGATACAGAGCAGAAGCTAACTAAACTAATCACTAATAGTCGAATCATCATTTTGCTAACTTAAACTCCAATCGAACGGTTTGCCCCAATTGTGACTGCGCATTACCATCTTCCACTTTGGGCTGATATTTCCATTTTCGTAGTGCTCGTATTGCTTCTTTCTCAAACATACGCCTTGGATTTGCATCAAGCACTTCGATGTCTGTCGGTCTTCCTGTTGGGTCTATGGAAAACCTCAGTACAACAAAACCTTCTGCTCCACGCCTTAGTGCTTTTGCAGGGTAGCGCGGTTCAACGCGATACAATGGCATTGCCTGTTGATTAACACCAAAATCACCAAATGTGGGCGCATTGATCGCTAATCCATCTATTGCGGTGTCTAAACCAAGTGTAGGTTGCATTGAGAGCGGTGAAACACTTGAAGCTTTAGCTTTTGCTTGAGATAGCGGCATCTGCTCAGGGACTTCCGGCGGTTTAGGCTGCTGAGGAACTGCACGCTGTCTGCGTTGCACTTCTTGCTCATTCTCAATCATCACCATATTAAAACTAACGGCTTCACTTGATTCCACTACACGGCGATGGCCACCATCCACCATCCATGCCATAAAGCTAAACAATGCCAATGCTATCGCTCCTGCAATCGGCAAAGAGAGTAAAAATCGCATCACTACATCTTCTCCGCTGCCAAGGCGATATTTTTAACACCCGCCCCTTTAGCTGCATCCATTACTTTCACAACCGTACCACTGTATGCATGTTCATCAGCTTGGATCACGAGTGATGCATCTGGTTTATCCAGCAACAAATGCTCTAACGTTGCTTGAACTCGCTCTACATCGATCACTCGTTTATCAATGTAGATATCATTGGCGGATGTAATCGCAACAAATATGCCCGCATCTTTTTGGCTCACCACATTTGAAGCTTGTGGACGGTTCACCTCAACACCCGATTCGCGAACAAATGAACTGGTTACAATAAAGAAGATCAACATGATAAATACAATATCAAGCATCGAAGTAAGGTCGATCTGCGCCTCTTCTTGTTTATGTTGGCGTCTACCGAGTCTCATCGCTGACTCCTTAAAGATTTTTCTAATTTAATTTCTCGAAGTTGGCATGCTTTCGCTAATCGTGCGTGAACAAACATGCCAGCCAATGCCGCAACCATACCCGCCATTGTTGGCAATGTCGCAAGTGATATACCAGAAGCCATCAATTTAGGATTACTGCTACCTTGATTAGCCATCACATCGAAGACCGAGATCATACCTGTTACTGTGCCAAGCAAGCCTAACATTGGACAAATCGCCACTAACACCTTAATAAAATTGAGATTTTGATATAGTGCTATGTGTGCTTGCGCAATCCAACTCTCACGTATTGATAAGGCATACCATGAGTGTTGTTCCTTTCGCGCATGCCACTGGCTAATCCACTGAACACGCATCTTCGGATATTGAACAAGTAAGAATATAACTCGTTCAATAATCAACACCCAGCAGACGAGAACCACTGCGCCCAACCACCAAAGTACCTGACCGCCCTGCTCCATAAAGCTTTGCAATGACAGCAACCAATCACTTGATTGAAGGCTAACTGGCAACCATGATAAAGAAAACAGCGAAGACATTACGCAGCATTCCCTACAGCTTTTGGCTCGGTATGTTTGTGTTGAACTAAGCTTGCTTTTTCTGCTTGCTCAGCAACCAAACCGATACCTTGTTTTTCAAGAATATTGCGAATATTTTCCGCTTGAGAACTTAATATGTTGTGAGCCAGAAGCAAGGGCATCGCTGAAACTAAACCGAGAACCGTCGTTACGAGCGCCATTGAAATACCACCAGCCATCACTTTCGGGTCACCATTACCAAACTGAGTGATTACTTGGAATGTTTCGATCATCCCAGTCACAGTGCCAAGTAAGCCAAGCATTGGCGCTAGAGCGGCGAGTAATTTCAGCATTGATAAGCCACGCTCTAAGCTGACTTGCTCATCAACAACCGCTTCAAGTAAGCGCAGTTCTAATGCTTCAACGCTGCGAGTTTGTTCTTTGCTGTAAACTGCAAGAATACGCCCTAATGGGTTGTTCCCCGGCTCGGTTGGTTTTTTCAGCTGCGCTTTAATTTTTTGACGAGCTAAAGCAAGGTTCAACCCCTGAACCAAAGCAATCACACCACCTATGGCAAGTAGACCAAGGATGATTTTGCCTACCACACCGCCAGCTTGCAGACGATCCATTAAACTCGGAGTATGCGCGAGTTGTTCAAGCATGACGCCACGAGACGGGTCAACAATGATGTTGCTCGATTCACCCTGACCCAAAGCTGAAAGTGACATAAGCGTCGGTGTATTCTCAGGTTGCTTTACATAAGCAGTCGCTTCTTGACGAACACCATCCCATGCGAGATAACCTTGCTCGCCAACAAGCCCAATTGACCCAAGGCGAAGCGCATCCACTTGACCTTTCTTCCCTTCACCATCGATAAATTTCACCGTGGTTTGCGCTATTTTACTGCTTGCGAGGATCTGTTGATCCATCGCCTTCCACAAAGCCGTCAGTTGAGGCATTGAAGGTAATGTCGTTGCCGCGATGATCTGTTTAATTTCAGAATTATATGATTGTGCATCAGCGCCAGTAACCGAATATTGTAATTCGTTTTGTAGCTCTTTGGCATTTTGACGCACAACACCAAACACTTCACCTAGACTGCCCGTTTCTAAACGTAGTTGTTCTTCAAGGCGAGCTAAAGTGTCTTCATTTTGGCTAAACGTGGCAGCTAATTTGTCATTATCAGCTTGCAGCTTATTACGCTGTGCGATCAACTGTGCCTTTAATACGTTAAACTCTTTTTCTGTCGCCTTAAATCCAGACTCACGTAGTTGGTTGTGTTTTGTTTGCTGCTGGTTCTCTTGCTTCGCTTTACCAACAAAATCAGTAGCGGCAAAACAAGATAGAGAAAATGAACTAACAACAAGAATAGATGCGATTAATTTAAGCTTCATACTATTTCGCCTCCGTGATCAGAGACACAGGTAAGGTTATTAAACTTGGTGCGGTCTGCTTTGCCGCCACTCCATAGGCTTTATCTAGTTCTGTTTGCATCGAGCTATCAACGTCTACCCAGGTAGCTTTCTTGTTGTCCCACGCCCAAAACTTACTGCCGTTGAGGCTTCTTGCGACCAAAGAAACACGACCTAAATGAAGAATATCAGCTTCTCGTTGCTCTCCTGAAGCTTGGATCTGACCTTGGTATAAACCTAATTTAGTACCATAATCCATTTCAATTTGATACGCCTCTAAGATACGGCGATATTTTTCTGCATCGCTAACATCAGCTCTTGTCATAAGCGATGCTAATTTAGCAATTCGTTCTTCTCGCTGTTGCTTCTTAATTGGTGCATCATTATTAACGATGGTGTTCAAACCTTCGATCATTTGATACATCAAAGGCACGACACCTTGGCGGGTGATCTTAATATCTTTAATCTGCCCGTCTATACTTGTCATCTCTTCGCTTTGATTAGCAACTAACGCAGTCAAGTGCGTTTGATAGACCTGCAAGTTTTTGACTTCCTCTTGCAGTTGCTCTATCTCTGCTTGCAAAACCAACGTCGAATCAGCGCTGTTGTTGATTCTTTTTTGGCTTGCAACTGAAGCCGCATTAGTTTTATTTTGAATCGACTGTGCGCTATCCAAGCTCGAAGCTGAAGCTGGGGCAATCACTGCCGTAATGAAAATGGCTAAACTGGTTTTTAATAGGTTCATAATCGTAATCAGTGACATCAAGCAATTGAGGCAAATGCCTTAAACAAAGCGCAATGACGTTCAAATAAGTCCCAAGAAAGTCTTGTTGATAAGTATTATCATTAGCAATTAGATTCGCATAATAACGATTTTTCCTTAATTTGCCAACGGGTAAAGGGGAAGGTTTACCTTCCCCTTTCATAATGCGAGCCAATACTTAGTATTTTACCTGCAATGTCGCCATGTAGTTACGACCTTCTCCAATAACCACATCCTCTGCGTAAGAATGCTTAGAAGATGTCGTTCCTCCGCCCGCTAAATAGTCAGTATCAAATAGATTTTCTATCGTAAAACGAGCGACAAAATCTACGTTATCATCGTATTTATGAGTATATGCAACCCCGGTGTCGACACGAGTATAACCGTCTTTCTTGAATGTATTCTCAGCGTCGCCGTAGCGAGAGCCTTCGTAAATCAAGCCAACATTTAGGTCCAATTCATGGGTTGCGGCATAAGTCGACCAAATGCTTGCAGCAAACTCTGGCACATCTGCTGGACGATTACCTGAAAGTGTCTCATGATTTTTAATTTCAGCGTCTAAATACATAGCTGATGCTGATATTGAAAATTGATCCGTGACGTACCCTTGCAGGCTTATTTCAGCACCGTTATGTACTTTTTTACCTGATTGAGTTCTGTCTGTTAGTGACTTATTCGAATCATTCGGATCTACGCCAAGATCGACATCAAGCTTTATGTCTTCCTGAGTAATATTGAATATCGCACCTGAAATAAATAGTTGCTGATCTAGCAATTCCCACTTTGTACCCACTTCATATGAAATCCCCTTAGCCGCGTCAAGAATCTCACCGTCATTCACAAACGTTGTATCAGAATCTGACAGTACTTTGCCTTGTGGTTCGAAACTCTCTGAGTAAGAGACATAGATGCTACCGTTTGAGGCTGGATGGTAAATAACGCCGAGTTTTGGTGACACGCTCTCTTCCGCAACGCCTTCTTCCACTTTACGATCAAAACGTAAACCCGCAATTGCTTGCCACTGTTCATTAATCGTGATCATGTCTTGTAGATAGAAGCCCCAAGTGTCATATCGGCTAGAACTCGTAAAGCTATCACCACTGTATTGTGGCGTCCCTACTGTATCTCCCGGTGCGACATTTTGAGCAACGAAAGATTCCTGCGCACGAAGGTAACGATAACCAAGCCAATTACCACCCATCAACAACTGATGGTCCATACCGGCTAATTCAGTCTCAGCAATAAAGTCTACGTAAGCGGTTTTAAAGCGCCACTCATCGTTACGATGATTACCACCATGCTTGACGAGTCCATTACCATCCGGCGTTGTCGCAGCAAAACTTGGGTAGCTTTCTATATCAACACGAGAGAAATCTTGGTAGTTGTAACCGGCTCGCATTGACCATACATCGGTAAGAACCGCATCGATATCAAACCCTATGTTTTCGACATCATTTTCGATTTCAGACCACTGGGCGTCCCAAATATGATTCTTATCGCCAACTCGTTGCCCTTCGAGCGTGTATAACGCCCCAGAGTCAACACTACCCTTGTCGTTGGTTTTATCGTAATGAACAGATACGGTGACGTCATCATTAAGGTCGTAATCCACCATTATTCCCGCAACCAAGCGTTCAGTTTGGGGGGTTGAACCATCACCATATTCACGCCAAGAGCTGTAGCTTTCTTTTGATATCACAGTACGCGCACGTAGCGTTTCTTCTTCATTCAACGCGCCGCTTACATCAACAACCGTACGAGAGTGGTCATCTGAACCTATGTCTTGACTGAGGCTAACGTTTGTCTCGTTAGTCGGCTTTTTAGTCACCATATTAATTAGGCCACCCGGAGCCGAGCTGCCATATAGTAGACCCGATGGTCCTTTTACCACTTCAACTCGTTCAAGCAATTCAACTGGCTGGCGATAGTGAGACCAATGCTGGTGACCATTTTTTAGAAAGCCAGTAGCACTGTTAACTTCAAAGCCACGCAATGAGAATTTTTCACGGTTTCGTCCCGTGCCACCAGCACTAACACTTGCGTCATTTTGCAGTACTTCTCCCAGTTTACTAGCACGTTGCTCATCAATAAGCTGCTCACTAATTACCGCGACTTGCCCTGGAGTTTCTAACTGAGTGGCATCCATACGCATAGCCGTCGAGTTGCTTTCTACTTTGTAGCCATATTCTCGACCTTCCACGACCATGTGCTCATCAGTGTTAACACTCTCTGCCATTGCAGGAGTCGCTAATACAGCGCCAATGACTAACGCAAGCGGACTCTTAGTAAACATCTTATTCTCCGAATTTATTTAATGACAACCGCAGTGCGACTGCTTGTTATTTCGGAGGGAAATATAAGTGATAATTAATATCATTAGCATTAAATTTACATTCTTTGCATTGGTAATGCATTATGAAAAAAACACGCTAATCAGCGTGTTTTTTTCACTGGGAATAACAGTTCAATATGCAGCCCCCCATTTTTGCGATTTCGAGCTTGAACCTTTCCTTTCATCAACCCCATTGATTGCTGAACTATCGCTAAACCTAGCCCATAACCGCCCGTTTTTTTATCCCGTGAAGATTCGATACGAGTAAAAGGCTGGAAAACCAGATCGAGTTTATTCTCTGCAATCCCCCTGCCATCATCTTGCACGGCAATGGTCATGTATTCACAATCATCCTCTATTGTTCGATAAATAAACACATCAATATGAGCATCTTCTCCGGCATATTTGATTGAATTCGCTATTAAGTTGCGCAGGCAGCGTATAATCAGCCTTTCATCAGCCATAACCGGAACGAATTCTTCAGATGGCCAGAACCTCAACTGCTGATGAGAACGCAATTCCAATTGGCTTTGTTCAACTTGTGAACTGGTATAACTTTCCAAGCAAGTTGGCTTTAGGTTAACGTCGTAACGCGCATTTTCGAGCTGACTATAAGTGAGAATTTCGGCAACAAGATTGTCCATTTCTTCGACTTCTCTTTCTACACGCTCAACAAGCTCTAGTTCTTTGGCAGATACTTTATGCTTAAGAAGATGCAACGCTAAATTTTGCCTTGCTAACGGTGTGCGCAATTCATGGGATACATCACGAATGAGTCGTTTTTGCTTTTCAGCCAATGAATGTATCTGCCGACTCATTTCATCAAAATCTTGTGCCAACTCATTAAACTCAGTTGTCTTAGATTGCAGCTCAACGACGACATTGATATTAAACTCGCCTTGCGCTAATCGATGGCTTGCTTCACGTAATCGATTTAGTGGTAGTTGTAACTTACGAGCTAAAATCAGCGAAAACAAAGTCAAAATCACCAGTGCTATCACAAATTTACTCACGTTTAAGTAATTTAGAAAACGATGTGCCGGATGCAAATGACTTGATAGTTGGATCACCAAGGTGTTTTTATCAGCTAAAGGTATTCCTATTAGCGGTTTATTCACTCGCTCACCCATATTTCCACCAAGCTCTCGCAAGAATTTGAGCTTAAACTCAAAGTGAGGGTGCATATCGCGATGGGTAATCGGTTGGTTGTTTTTATCCAAGACAAATAAGTAAAAAGGTTGAGCCTCTTCCCAATCGGCTAACTCATCCATATCACCATCTTCAATCATGACGTTGGCTTGATAAGCTATATCGCGCATTTGGGTTTTCACTGACTCCGGCAATACCAGCAGAGTTCTCAACAAAGCTTGCTCAGTGGCATATTGCAGTAGCAATATGCAAAGAACGACGCCTGACATATAACTAAATAACTCAAATGCTAGGCTGTGTTTACGTTTTCCCATAAATAGTGAGGTAAGCCGTTTCACCGCTCTATTCTCTAACACAAGTGACAAAGCTATACCCTTTTCCTCTCACTGTTTTAATGTGCTGTTTAGACATGCCAGCTTCAACCAGTTTGCGACGTAGGTTACTAATGTGCATGTCGAGATTGCGATCAAATGGGCTAAGTTCTTTTTTTAGCACTTCGATTTGCAGCTCAGCTTTAGAAATCACAATTCCTTCATTACGCACAAGATAATTGAGTAAATCGGCTTCCGTACCTGTGAATGGTAAGCCGGAGATGGTCTCGCCAAAACTGTCCTCGGTGAGAGTGCTATTCTGCCGTTGCTTTTCTAACCCAACCCGACGAAAGATTGCCTTAATACGAGTTAACAACTCTGGTACTTTAAACGGTTTGGCCACATATTGATCCGCGCCAGCTTGATACCCCTCTAACATTGACGACTCATCATTTAATGCGGTAAGCATTAAAATAGGAGTAGCAAAACGTTGGCAAATTCTGCGCGCCACTTGTAAACCACTAAGTTGAGGCAGCATTACATCAAGCAATACCAAATCGACTGGATTTTTTTCAATGTATTGCAGAGCACTTTCTCCGCAATGGACGCAAGTCACTTGATAGCCCTCTATAACCAACACTTCAGAGATGAGTTGACAAAGCTCGATATCATCATCAACAACTAAAATTTTTGACATTTTTATTCGCAGGAAACAACAAAGGAAGGCGATTCTAAATCTCAATCATTATCAGTACAAGAGAGAGTGATGAATTACTCAATTATTGCGGATTTGCTTAGGAAGTTAGCGTCATTTGAAATGAACCCGGCATATGCCGGGTTTATTAAACTACGACTTTACACGATTAAGCGTTAACTAGTGGCACAGCCTTTCTCAATCGACGACGTTGCATCGCTACCACTAAAGTAAACAACATTAGAGCTGGAAGCCACATCCACTCTTTACTGAATCGCTCCACTGGAATTTTCACATCAACAATTTGTTGATCAAACTGTAGTCCTGCCGCCTCTGCTGGGCTGGAAAAGCCAATTACATCAATCAGCGTCTGCTCGCTTTGTTGATAAGTGACAATGCCGAGTGCATCCAGTTTGTCTTGCCCTGTCTCGCCATCTGGCACTTCAAGTAATACTGAGAAATCTCGCATTTTCCCTACACTGTCTTCGCCACTGATCCTCATCCTAAGCACGCTACCCTGCTCTAGCGATTGAAGAGTTTGCACCAATTGTGCAGGATTACTTGATTGGTAAGGCTCAACAACTTGATCAACCCAATATCCCGGTCTAAATAATGTAAACGCAACGACGAGTAACAAAACGCCTTCATACCATTTGTTTCGCGTTAAGAACCAGCCTTGAGTTGCCGCAGCAAAGATCAACATCGCAATGGTTGAAACAATAAAGATAGCGACTCCATGCCCCCAATCAACATCAATCAACAATAAATCGGTGTTAAATATAAAGAGGAAAGGAAGTGCCGCAGTACGCAAGCTGTAATAAAAAGCGGTGATCCCCGTTTTTATCGGGTCTCCTTTCGATACTGCCGCAGCGGCAAATGAAGCAAGCCCTACAGGTGGTGTTACATCTGCCATAATTCCGAAATAAAAAACGAACAAATGCACCGCAATTAATGGCACGATTAAACCATGTTGCTCACCCAACGTAACGATCACGGGCGCTAACAAACTCGACACAACTATATAGTTTGCCGTGGTTGGTAACCCCATCCCGAGAATCAAACTTAATACCGCAGTCAAAAGCAACATCAATACCAAGTTACCCAGTGAGAGTATTTCCACTAAATCTGCCAGCACTAAACCAACACCAGTTTGCGAAACTGCGCCTACAATGATGCCCGCTGTCGCGGTGGCAATGCCAATCCCTATCATATTGCGTGCACCAGCAACTAAGCCTTCACGAAGATCAATGACCCCATCTTTGATGTCGCCATAATGGTGCTTGCCATCTTTTCGCAACCAATTCAGTAATGGACGTTGTGTTAACACGATCACGACAAGAATAACTGAACCCCAAAATGCCGACAGTCCCGGAGATAAACGCTCTACCATTAAGCACCACACTAACACCACAACTGGTAATAGATAATGCAGACCAGAGAGTAATACCTGGCGAGTGTCTGGTAGTTGATCAAGCGGCTTATCTGGATTTTCTTGTTCTAAAGGTTCATTGCTCGCAGCTATTTTAAGTAGCCCGATGTACACAATGACTAACATCACTGCGACGCCTTGTAAGGTATAATCTCCTAACATCGGCTTGAGCCAACTTAACCCGTAATACACCAGCAACGAAAGACCACAAACAAGCACAACACCAAACACGAAACCAATAAGGCGCATGAGCCATGGTTTTGACTTAACCGTATCAAGAGGTTGCATGCCTAGCTTAAGGGCCTCAAGGTGGACAATATAAAGAAGCGCGATGTAAGAGATCGCCGCAGGCAAAAAGGCATGTTTGATTATTTCAACATAAGGAATACCAACGTACTCCACCATTAAAAAAGCAGCTGCGCCCATGACTGGTGGCATAATTTGCCCATTAACAGAGGATGCCACTTCTACCGCACCCGCTTTTTCTGCACTAAAACCGACTTTGCGCATCATCGGGATTGTAAATGTCCCTGTTGTCACGACGTTAGCGATCGATGAACCTGATATAAGCCCAGTCAGACCCGAAGCAACAACTGCCGCTTTTGCCGGTCCACCTCTAAAATGCCCTAACATACTAAATGCTAACTGAATAAAATAATGCCCTGCCCCCGCTCGCTCGAGTAGCGCACCAAATAACACAAACAAAAAGACAAAACTGGTCGAAACACCTAGCGCGATACCAAACACACCTTCGGTCGTGATCCATTGATGATTGGCTAACGCCTCTAGTTGTACGCCGCGGTGCGACAATAAACCGGGCATCCACGGTCCTGCGAGGCTATAACCAATAAAAACCAGTGCAATCACGGGCAATGCAGGACCTAGCACACGCCGAGCGGCTTCAAGCAATAGAGGCAAACCGATCAGTGCAGTGGCAAAATCTCCTGAGGTCAGGATACCCGGACGAGTTGCAAGTTCTTCATAAAGAACAAATAAGTAGAGTGCTGAAGCACAAGCGATCAAACCAAACATCATATCGGTTGCCGGTACTCGATCTCTTGCAGAACGCTTTAACGCAGGAAATACCAAAAAAGCGAGCAGCAAGGCAAAGCCCAGATGAATAGCACGAGTTTCGGTATCGTTCATCACACCAAAGCCGACCACAAAAGGTAACGGCGAAGCAATCCAAAGTTGAAATAGTGACCAACACAAAGCCAGTAACGTAATGGTTTTTTCCATCACTCCACCGGGTAAACGTACGCCAACATCCTGAGCGATTAACTCTTGAGCCGACGTCGGAGCTGCAGTTGCAGACATCGGTTTATCCATAATATTTCTCAAATTAAAAAGCTAAGCCCTACCAAGGGACCCGCGTAGGGCTTAGAAGTGGAAAAAATCTAAATAGGAAAATAAAACGTATTTCACTATCTGATTAGTGAACAATTTGATGATGATGTTTACAACCAACCACGCTCTTTGTAGTAACGAACAGCGCCTTCATGCAGTGGTGCAGATAAGCCTACTTCTATCATTTCAATCTCTTTGAGATCTTTAAACGCTGGATGTAAGCGCTTGAAACGGTCGATATTGTCGAATACTGACTTAACAACTTGATAAACCAATTCAGGATCAGTTTCTGCCGTGGTTGATAATACCGCTTTGCCACCAATTGAAGGGGTATCATTGGGATTGCCACGGTACATTCCGCCCGGAATCACCGCTTTA
This sequence comes from Vibrio kasasachensis, assembly GCF_050337565.1. Taxonomy (NCBI): domain Bacteria; kingdom Pseudomonadati; phylum Pseudomonadota; class Gammaproteobacteria; order Vibrionales; family Vibrionaceae; genus Vibrio; species Vibrio kasasachensis. Next base: position 294,190 of record NZ_JAKJTB010000012.1, read on the forward strand.
GTAAAGTACGCTTTGTCGGCTAACAATTTATCGATATCAGAACCTGTCACCGCCACGAGCACGGCATCCGTTGTAGTGGATGCCTCTTGGATTGCTCCATTTGGGTGACCGACAAAATAGCTCATCACATCAATATTGTTATCACTCATGGCTGAAGCTTGCTCTGCCGGTTTTAGATCTGATACCAAACTAAATACAGAAGGCTCCCATCCCTTTACTTGCATGATCTGCTCAAATGTATCGCGCTGACCAGACCCCGGATTACCAATATTTACACGCTTACCGATCAAATCTTCAAGATGACTTATATTGGCGTCTTTACGCGCCAAAATTGTGAACACTTCACTTTGAAGAGAAAATACCGCGCGGATGTTTTTCATAGGCTGACTATTTTGAAATGGTGCAACACCTTCCAATGCCTTGAATTGATGATCGGACTGCATAATGCCGAAGTTGTATTCGCCACTGCGTAAACCATTAACGTTAGCGACTCCTCCACCACTGGCTGGAGCGTTACACTTAATGCCATGCTCGTCTCCGCCGCGGTTAACGAAACGACAGATTGACTGACCAGCAACATAATAGACGCCTGTTTGTCCTCCGGTACCTATCGTCGCAAACTCAGCGGAAGCATTGACATTCTCACTCAGTGAGATTCCACCAGCTATTGCTACACACATTGAAACTAGCATTAAGCCTTTCATTTCATATTTCCTTATAAAAACATCAATGGTTTTCTATGCAACAAATCAAACTCTCAGAAATCAAGCCTAGCAAAAGTACCACCTATCAAAGCTTGAGTGACCCAATAGTGCAGAGAAAAGTAAGTATCTGTAGATGTTGCCACTGTAATTTAGTTGCATAACTATTCTTTTATTATTCTATAGACTGCTGTTTTTTCATCAAAAACATGTTCATCTACGCACAAAAAGTTAGCACAACAACAAGAAAATCGACAAAACACAAAACGCATCATTTCTCACCATTCAAGAATGTTGCTAATATTGAAAATTTAGAAATCACGATCGTATATTGAGAAAATTTCGATAAGCTTATGTTTTAACGAAACATTGTGATGAAGAAAATTATGGGTTAAAAATCGAAAATCGAATACCGTTCTCACAGTCAGATTTTCAACTTGAGTAGCTTTATCAGCCATAATTCACTAATAGATCGTTTCCGCTATACCCAAGAAACTTGAAGGTGCAAGTAGGCGGCAAGTAAGAAAGTCCCCTGAGCATAGGTGAACTATGTGATTGGGGCGCACGAACACAGCCAACACCGCTGCAACTTCAAGTATCACGGATATATATAGGTAATTTAGAGATAAAATATTTTCACTCTATTGAGTTAAAGCTAAAATACTTAGGTGCTACAACACATAAAAGGAAAGGCAATGGCACTAACTATTGTGGGGCATCGCGGAGTGGCGGGGCTATATCCTGAGAACACTCTTGTTAGCATTCAAGCCGCGATTGATATGGGATTGACTTGGATAGAGGTCGATGTGCAACCGACCCGAGATAACCAACTGGTGGTTTGTCATGACCATACGATTGATCGATGTAGCAATGGTTTTGGTCGTGTTGATCAGTACACCTTAGAAGAACTTCAACAATTCGACTTCGGCGCATGGTTTTCTCCGCAGTTTAACTTCCAATCAATAATGAGCCTAACGCAGTTGCTCAAGCTAATCGCTCCGCTTGATATTGGGTTAAACATCGAAGTGAAAATTGATACGGATCGCTATACTGATGTCGTAAACGAACTCAATATACAATTGCATCAATTCAATTTCGCTAGAGATAGAATTCTTATTTCTAGTTTTGACCACGCCACTCTTCGGCAGGTTTATCGCTCTGAGATCGACCACCCAATTGCAGTATTGAGCGAAAGATTAACAGACAATGATTGGCAACTACTCAGTGAAATTCACGCCGTTGCTTGTAATCTCAATATTAAATACGCCAACAAACAGCAAGTGAACAAGTTAAAAAATTCAGGCTATCAAGTCTGGTGCTTTACGGTAAACAACCCGAATCAATTGACGCACCTACCAAATATAGATGGTATTTTTAGTGATTATCCTCATCGTTTCCAAACAAACATCGTATAGGTCGCTAACCCAAACCACTGCACACAACATCTATTCATTCCTTTATATACAGTATTAGACCAGAGCCTTTGAGTAAGTTGGCTTTGGTTACCCCATGTTTAAACATCAATAAAAACACAATAATTTCAATGAATTAATAATATTCCATTCAAGTCGAGCCGTCGGCTCGATTAATTATTACACAAAAACCTTGACCACTCCTGATGAAACAACTACTGTATAACCATACAGTGTGTACATAAGGACAGTAATCATGATTTATTCAAATACTCACAGTCGTACTTTTTCAAAATACAATGTTTTGGCTCAGCCTACCCAACCTATGAACATTGATGACTCGGTGTTGAATCGTCTTGCTGGTCTTTCTATACAAAAGCAATGGATTTTTTTCACGGCGGAATGCCCTCGCCCTGACTACTCACAATTTTCTGCATCTAATATTAGCTGCCAGAAAATTATTCAGCTCAAGCCTTCTAACTCCCAATCTGAACTGGCAATTGTAATTAAGGCAATCAAATCAAACAACGCGAGCGCCGTTGTGGCTTCAACTCAAATAGACTGTGTAAACCAATCTCTCTTACAAGATCTTGCATTCCGTCATGGCTGTGAAGTATTTTTTGTTGAAGGCAGAGCAAGTCAGTTCCATTAATAAGTTCAACAGAATTCAGCACTGTCTTTTGCCCCTCCTATATTGAGGGGCCTTTCTTTGTAACCGAATTCACTGTTCTCGCTAGACGATCATTTTTTATTGATTCTTATCTGAACACGACTGCACTAAAAAATTAAGCAAACGTTTGCTTTTTATCTGGAAGCCACCCTCAATTCTGGTATTATGCTTGCCAATCGCACTAGTCATTTTCTTGTAAACGATAGGAATATCTCATGAGTCTCGCAGATCAAGTTCTCGCCGTTAACGACGACCTACCTATTCGCACTAACAAACCGGTTCATAGTGGCAAAGTTCGTTCTGTTTATTGGTTAACAGAAGAAGATAGCCGACGTTTAATTAAAGAGAAAGGTTACAATGTCGCGCCGGATGCACCTTTAGCTATCATGGTAATCAGTGACCGAATCTCTGCGTTCGATTGTATTTGGCATGGTGAAGGAGGCTTAAAAGGCGTACCCGGTAAAGGTGCTGCGCTTAATGCAATCTCTAATCATTGGTTTAAATTATTTAAGCAAAATGGTTTAGCTGACAGCCACATTCTCGATATTCCACATCCATTGGTTTGGATAGTACAAAAAGCCAAACCAATTATGATTGAAGCAATTTGCCGCAAGTACATCACCGGTTCGATGTGGCGTGCTTATAGCAAAGGCGAGCGAAATTTTTGTGGTATAGAGTTGCCAGAAGGGTTAGAAAAAGACAAACCACTCCATGAGCTACTAATGACGCCTTCTACCAAGGGAATTTTAGAAGGAATTCCTGATGTTCCTGCAGCAGATGATGTCAACATCACCCGCAAGAACATTGAAGACAATTATGCCGCATTTAATTTCTCATCCTCTGATGACATTGCGGTATACGAAACCCTACTAAAGCAAGGTTTCAATGTAATTAGTGACGCTCTAGCTCAAGTTGATCAAATCTTTGTTGATACGAAATTTGAGTTTGGTTATGTCACGGATGCATCTGGTCATGAAAAGCTGATCTACATGGATGAAGTTGGAACGCCTGATTCATCTCGTATCTGGGATCAAAATGCTTACCAACAAGGTAGTATCATCGAAAACTCGAAAGAAGGCTTCCGCCAATTCTTACTGAACCACTTCCCTGATGCAGACATTCTATTAAACAAAGACCGAATGCCAGAACGTGAAGCATTGGCACGCGATAACGAATTACCACTAGATGCGCTAATGGGGATTTCACATACGTATACCGCTATCGCTGAAAAAGTTATCGGTCACCCAATAGAGTTAAGTGCGAATCCAAAACAAGAAATTATCGATATCCTTGCCGCTCAATACGGCTTGATTGATTAAGGCTCACTTGTTCACATAGTGAAAAAGCGCTCTTGAACTACGGGCGCTTTTTTTTACCATATCGATAGTCGTCGCCCGATGCAGAGCGCGCTATAATAACGCCCTCTGCATTTGTTATTGAATTCTTAATCATGGATTTTGTTGCCCTTTCTCGCATTAGCTTAAAACACCTAACCGTCTTGCACGTCATGCTCAGTACCCATAGCGTAACTCAAACGGCAAATACCTTATATGTCACGGCATCAAGTGTGAGTAAGACAATTAGCCAGCTTCGAGAACAGCTAAACGACGAACTGTTTTACCGAGATGGTTCACAGCTAGTGCCGACCCCATTTGCTCTCGGGATTGCACCACAGATTCATAAGATCCTTGCCTGTATGAACGGTATTCTTCATCAAGGTGATTTCAAACCAGAGTGTTTTACTGGCTCTATTTCGCTCTCCATGCGAGAAAGTACCTTCGAGTTATTCGCAGAGAAAATCAGTCAAATATGCACTCAGCTCCCTGCAGCTAATCAAATTAAAGTTTATGCGAAAGAACAAATGAGTTTCGATGCTTTGATCCGTGGTCAAGTCGACTTTATGTTGTTACCCCATGACATTAGCCAGCCTCCAACCAAAAGCCGCGAATTAGTATGGAAGCAAATGTTTAGTGATAAGATGATCTGCTTAATGAATCCCCACCATCCCCTAATTGATGAAGATCTCACTATTGAAGCCTACCTCTCCTATCAGCACATCGGTATTCACGATAGAGATCTGTCAGAGCCATACTTCGAACAGAACTTAAAGCAGCAATACGGTAGCCGACAAGTCGCTATTTCAGTGTCAGATTTCGGCGCGGCAGCTGTTTTGTGTCATCAATCTAGCTACTTGCTGACCTGTTCAAAAATGTGGGCCAATCAGGCATTACAGGCTAAAGGGTTAGTCGAAAAAACATTACCATTTGAATACGGAAAAGTAGCTTACAGTTTGGTATGGAATGAGGCGAGTCTTAACGACCCCGCCCTTAAGTGGCTTTATTCTCAGCTAGCTGCTGATTATTAGCCCAATGATTTCGTGGCAACCTTTGCTATAAATAGACACTCGGCAGCGCAATAGTGTTTGGAATTTTGGCTTTAAGCACCTGATGAAAGTCCTCTATTTGCGACTCACTGCATTTATCCCAATTGAGCGCTTGCCCTACAACACCGTGATGTTGGAATGCATTCAAACGGATAATTACCTTGGCTGGTAACGAGTGGATAAGCGCTGCAAGTGCATCGACTTGTTCATCAAGGTCACTTTTACCGGGTATATGCAATAGACGCAGCTCATGCAGCTTTTCTTGTGCAGCCAAGAGTCGTATTGATTGAATCACGCGATGGTTATCTCTTCCGACTAACCATTGATGTGTCTCATTTTGCCACGATTTAAGATCGATCATAGCCCCATCCAAGTAAGGCAGTACCCTTTGCCAACCACTCGCTGGAAGGTAGCCATTACTGTCTATAAAACAGCTCAAATGACTTAGCTCTGTATCTAATTTAATCGCTTTAAACAACTCAACAATGAAGGGCAGTTGGAGTGTTGCTTCCCCACCAGAGACCGTAATACCAGCTAGAAATAAATGCTGTTTTCGGATCAATTCGATCATGCCAGCAACACTATATTGTGTGATTTTCGGGCTCGAACTTCGTGGGCATGCATCCAAACATTGATCACACTGCGTACACAGGCTGTTTTCCCATATCACCCGCTTTTGGCGATCTAGAGACAATGCATTTGTAGGGCAGATAGCAACACAATCTCCGCAATGATCGCAGTGATTAATAGTGTGTGGATTATGACAGGTGATGCAATTGAAGTTACAACCTTGAAGGAAAATGACCAGGCGGTTGCCTGGTCCATCAACACAAGAGAAGTTCAAAATTCGGCTTACAATGCCCTGCCTTTTTGAATCTGCGCTCATTAATATTTACTTATAGGTTGGTGACATTTCCATGCTCACTACACGTGGCGAGCGCTCAAGAATTCCGGTATTTTCTGCCGCGCCAGCACCCAAAAATGTTGTGTTGGTTCGTGATCCTTGCTCGGAAAATTTAGCTATATCAGATAGCTTAACCATATAGCCAGTCACTCGAACTAGATCGTTCGATGCTACGTTAGCTGAAAACTCGCGGAAACCTAAACCTAGTGCACCTCTACATAAATTGAACATCGCTAGCGGGTTTGATTTCACTGTTTCATCAATGGTTAAGATATCGCTAATACCAGATTTGTAGTATTGGTGATGCCCTGCCGTTGCTTGGACATACGTAACCGGATCTGGTTCTGTTCCGTATGGAATTCGTACACCCGGAGTCACTGATTCATCAATGTTGATCCCACCCTGTGCATGTAGCAATGAACGACCTTCAAGCCCATATTTTACCGGAGAGTTTTCTACAATTTCAGCCAATTTCGCTGAAATTGCATGCCCCAATTCATTGGCCTCAATCGAATGTCCGTACTGAAGCTGCTTTCCCTCTTTCTCTAGCAAAATATTAACCGCTTCGGCCATACCGTAGATACCAAACATAGGGGCAAAACGGGATTCTTCAATTAATCCTTCCAGCGTTAAAAACCCTTTGAAAAAATTCGATTTTTCATGCAGATGACTGCTACGGGAATCAATCAGATCAATCATTATCGCGCAGTATTGCGGCAATACATTATCTAAGAAATCTTGTGCGTTATTAGCTTTAGTTGCTGCCTGCTTTAAGTTCATTCGAACTAACGTATTGGCACCACCAGCAAGTGGCAATGAGTTATAACAGCTCACAATACCAAATTTTTTATCGCCATAACTTTGTGCATGAATTGGGTAGTTCGCAATATGTGGTTTGCTGCACTCACAGATGTTTGTGGTCGCTTGGAGCAACAAATCATCCGGCGTTACCTCAGGGTCATACATAAATGTTAAATTTGGCGCGATCTGCTTCAGTTCAGCATCTACCGTCAAAATAGTACGACAAATGACGTTATCGTGAGGGCCAATATTCACATGCGAAAAAGCGTCAGGTAACGTTCGGTCAAGCATGATCCAGAAGCGTTTCAACTTAGTGTAAATTTCGTGATCAGAAAGCTCACCAACATAAGGCATTAAGACATCATCAAGTTGTCCTAGATAAACTGGAATATTGGTCACAGAAGGTACATGGTGATAGATGATGGTCAGTAAATTCAAAGCATCATCAAAATCTTTCGCAGGCTCAAGCTCTAAGTATTCGGAACCTTGATTTAGAAACTTAGCGTAATCTGGCAACAAATAGCGTGGCTTAAATGGTGCGTGACCTTCAAACATGTCACACAAAATGCCCTCTTCCATCGCCTTTTCAACTTCGTTAGAAATTGGCATATAAGGCAGGCTTGCCTCTGCCTCCAAAGCAAGAAACTGATTTTTCTGCTTAGGGTTTAGATTCGCATCAGTAACGATACTATGGATACGCTGTTGAAAAGTATTTAGAGAGTTAGACATGGAATATTCCTTATAATTTATAAGGATTTTATGCCAGTTAACAAATGTCCACAATTGAAATAAGGTGAAAGCTATTTTTCCATTTTGGAAAGCCATGTTTAAAAAAAAGCTCGGTGAATCCGAGCTTTATATAAAATAGCGTTTTAATCATTAAAGCTTAAAGCGATTAATTTCACTCTCAAGTTCAAATGACAGCTGAGACAATTGCGACGCTTGTTGTGCCGCTTCCGTCGCTTCAGTTGCAAGCTCCAGAGAAACGTCACGAATACCTACAGTATTACGCGTAATTTCAGCTGTTACTGATGCTTGCTCTTCCGCTGCCGAGGCTATTTGTGTTGCCATATCACTGATCGCTTCAACCGCAGTTTGGATTAGAGTCAGGCTTTCCGCTGCTGAATCCGAATCAATTACACTAGTATCCGCAAGTAGACGGCTATCACTCATAATACCAACCGCTCTTGTGGTAGTCGCTTGAAGTGTTTCAATCATCTGTTGAATTTCTTGAGTTGAAGAATGTGTTCTTTGGCTTAGTACACGAACCTCGTCAGCCACAACAGCAAAACCACGACCTTGCTCACCCGCACGAGCCGCTTCAATCGCTGCGTTGAGAGCAAGCAGATTCGTCTGCTCCGCAATGCCCTGAATAGTAGACAGTATCGTATTGATGCTGTGACCATGGGCTTCTAACTCTTGAATGACTTGTGTCGCCACTGCTACTTCTTGAGCCAGATTTTTGATTGATGTTTGCGTCTGAACAACTTGCGAGCCGCCATTAATACAAACATCGACTGCCTGCGATGAATGCTGCGCGGTATTATCCGCATTGCCAGCCACTTCTTGAGTTGCAGCTGCCATCTCGTTGATTGCGGTTGCAACCATATTAATTTCATCTTGCTGAGTACGAATTCGCGTACTACGTTCATCAGCTTGCTGCGCGGTCAGTGTTGCTTGCTCACTCAACGCTGCGGAAACTAAACTCAACTTCGAAACCATTTGGTGCATGTTGTTAACAAAGGTATTAAAGCTTATTGCTAGGCGTCCGACCTCATCATTGCTGTGTGGTACTAGGCGTTGAGTAAGATCCGCTTCACCTGATGCAATCTCATCAAGTGCTTTTGAAACTCGTAGTAGATCTCGGAACAAGAAACTTACTAACCATGAGATAGCCATCGCTACCAAAATAGTAATAATCACAGCAGTTATAATGAGCTCTGTCAGTAAAAAGCTATGACCTGCTTGCTCCGTTTGTCTGTCCATTTCAATGGCGAACATCCAATGGGTATTGGGAACTGCTTTAAAGTAGTACAGCTTTTCTAGCCCATTACGCTCTACGATTTTAATTGCGCCGCGTTCGGAAAATGACTTGATGATTCCCATGTTAAGCTCAGAATCCAAAGAAGATACTGGCTTTAACAACATATTTTTATCTGGGTGAGCGAGGAATGTATCGGCCTGCATATCAATCAACATTGCATGTGCGTTTTCGCCAACATTTAAGTTAATCACATCGTCAATTAGCTGATCGATCAAAATATCTGCACCCACAACCGCTTTAGTACCATCGTTTAAGCTAATTGGCTCCGCGATCGTAACCAGCAATGACCCTGTTATCGCATCTATATATGCTTCCGTAATAACCTGTTTGCCCATTTGGTTGGCTGCTTTGTACCATGGACGCGTTCTCGGATCATAACCCGCGACAGTGCGTTCAGGATAAGATCGATACATAGCACCAGTAGCGGTACCTAAGTAAATTTCGTCAAAACCACCAGCCACTCTAGCTTGTTGCAAAAATGGCGTGATTTCAGTTTCATTAGCATAACGGTTAAACGCTGACGCAATATCTTCTCGAATGGTTATCCAATCTGAAATACTAACAACGGCGGTGTTTGCTAGACTCTCAGCTCGAGCATACATACCGTTTCTTGTTTGTTTATAGAGTTGGTCAGCAGACAGCCAAGTGAGAGCACCAGCCATTAGCACTACAGCTAATAAACTTGCACCAATTAATTTTTGTTTTAATGAGATATTCAATTTTTTTGCAGTCCTACAGCACAATAGAAGGCTGCGATATTAGCCATAAATCCCGTACGATGCACCATAAATCGAATGATATTTTGAGGGCCGTAATAATTGATATATTCGGTTAATGAAAAGTGAGAGGTAATGTTAAAAGGAAAGGTGCCCGAATTAGATTTCGCAGCACCTATTAGCGGGTAATCGCTACTTATTGGACAGTGAATCTAGAAGTTCTTTGCCATAAATAACTTCTGTTTGTAAGTGCATAATAAGCAAAAAAACAAATGCCAATCCCACCACAATATTGAGATATTTAGTGTACTTTTTCTTCACAACATCTGCATAACAAAACATTTGTACGGCAACTAATGCGAATGGGTAAGCCAAAAACAAAACGATCAACACACCTAGATAGTTGCTAATCGCCATTTCTGTCATTTGTCCATCAGGCATGAATACTGCTCCTCTGTTCACACTCCTCTGGCTAATATAACAAATTAGAAAGGGACGCTTTGCGAGTCACTTATGCTTTCGAAACCGTAGAAAGAAGAGTTCCCGCTCCGATAAATACACCACCCGTAACACGATTAAATAGTTTTGCGCGTCCTTTGGCAAATAGCCAGTTGGACGATCTCGCGCCCAGTAATGCATAGATCGCTAACCACGAGAATTCCATAACGATAAAAGTGGCAGTAAAAATAAGATACTGAATAATCAGGGATTGTTCTGGGCTAATGAACTGCGGAAACAGTGCCGTGAAAAATAGGATTGCTTTGGGGTTGCTACTACCAACGATAAACCCTGACGCGTAATGCTTAATCGGCGTTAAGCTCTCTTGATACAGATCTTGGCGTTGTTGATACTCTTGCTCTTTGGAGAAAATAGCACGTAATCCAAGATAGATGAGATAAGCAGCACCAGTGTATTTTATCGCACTAAACAAAAACTCAGATGAGCCAATGACTAGACCAAGTCCTGTAAAGGATAAGGTCAATATAATAGTAATCGCGGTTAAACTTCCTAAAGCTGTGTACAAACCAACTTTAAAACCCTGTTTAACACCTTTAGTCATACATAATAACGAACTTGGTCCTGGCGATGCGGTTAGTATTAAGATCGCGAAAAAATAAATCACCCAAGTTTCCATACTCATAATATTTAGCTCCTAGCTGATGGTATTAATTTTTTGTTAACTTCTCTGTAACACAACTAATTCAACAGAAACTGACACATTTGTCTAGGCTTAAGCTACTCTACTCAAAAAAAAGACAAAAAAAACCGAGCGCTAGGCTCGGTTTCTATTTCAGAGTTGAAACGTTATTCAGCAGAGTCTTCTGATGAATCATCCGCTTCCGCTTCGTTATCAGCTGGAGTTTCGGCTTCTGCTGTTGCTTCAGTTGCAACTACTTCACCTTCTTCACCCTCTTCTAATAATTCAGCTTCTTCAATCTCGTCAATGCGCTGTAGACCAACCACTGATTCATCTTCTGCAGTGCGGATCAACGTAACACCTTGAGTATTACGACCAACCTGACTCACTTCAGAAACACGAGTACGAACAAGCGTACCAGCGTCAGTGATCATCATCATTTCATCGCCAACTTCAACTTGAACAGCACCAACAACTGGGCCGTTACGTTCTGAAACCTTAATAGAAACAACACCTTGCGTAGCGCGACCTTTAGTTGGGTACTCTGCAAGTTCGGTACGCTTACCATAACCGTTTTGCGTAACGGTTAAGATTTCGCCGTCATTCGAAGGAACAATCAATGACACTACTTGATCATCGCCAGCTAGTCTCATACCGCGAACACCCGCCGCAGTACGACCCATAGCACGAACTTTATCTTCGCTAAAGCGTACGACTTTACCAGCTTTAGAGAACAGCATAATGTCGCTCTGACCATCGGTAATATCGACGCCAATTAACGAGTCATCATCACGAAGATTGACTGCAATCAAACCATTCGAACGTACGTTCGCGAACTGATCTAGAGAAGTCTTCTTAACAGTACCGTCACCAGTTGCCATAAAGATAAACTTATCCGAACTAAATTCAGAAACAGGTAGAATTGCCGTGATACGCTCACCATCTTCCAACGGTAAGATATTCACAATTGGCTTACCACGAGCAGCTCGGCTTGCTTGCGGCAATTGGTATACTTTCAAGCGGTATGTTTTACCACGAGTGGAGAAACATAAAATGTTGTCATGAGTATTCGCAACAAGCAGTCGCTCGATGTAATCCTCTTCTTTCATCTTAGTCGCACTCTTACCTTTACCACCACGGCGCTGAGCTTCATAGTCACTTAGGATTTGGTACTTGACGTAACCTTCATGAGATAAAGTTACAACGACGTCTTCACGTGCAATCAACTCTTCAAGGTCGATATCGTGGCTTGCCGCTGTTATCTCTGTACGACGTGCATCACCAAACGCATCACGAACTGATTCTAGTTCTTCACGAATCACTTCCATCAAACGATCAGTATCAGCAAGGATACGCATTAACTCGGCGATTTCGTCTAGAAGCGCTTTGTACTCATCAAGAATCTTTTCATGCTCAAGACCCGTTAGACGGTGTAAACGCAGCTCCAAAATTGCTTGGGCTTGTTGCTCGGTCAAGTAGTACTGACCATCGCGAATACCGTATTCAGCCTCAAGCCATTCTGGACGCGCGGCATCTGTACCCGCACGCTCAAGCATTGATGCTACGTTACCAAGATCCCAACCGCGAGCGATAAGACCTGCTTTCGCTTCTGCTGGCGTTGACGCATTACGAATCAACTCGATGATTTCATCGATGTTCGCTAGTGCCAATGCCAAACTTTCTAGGATATGTGCACGTTCACGAGCTTTACGCAATTCAAAAATAGTACGACGAGTAACAACTTCACGACGGTGGTTAACAAAGCACTTCAACATTTCTTTAAGGTTGAATAGCTTAGGTTGACCATTGTCTAGTGCAACCATGTTGATACCGAAAGTCGTTTGTAGCTGAGTTTGAGTATAGAGGTTGTTGAGAACCACTTCGCCCACAGCGTCACGCTTACATTCGATTACGATACGCATACCATCTTTATCAGATTCGTCACGTAGCGCACTGATGCCTTCTACTTTCTTATCTTTTACTAGCTCAGCGATCTTCTCGATCAAGCGAGCTTTGTTCACTTGGTATGGGATTTCAGTGACAATTATGGTTTCTTTACCATTCTTCTCTACTTCAATCTCAGCTTTTGAACGCATATAAATTTTACCGCGACCGGTTTTATATGCGTCTACAATGCCTTTACGGCCACTAATTAAAGCTGCCGTTGGGAAGTCAGGACCTGGAATGTAATCCATCAGCTCATCAATAGTGATCTCTTCATTATTGATATATGCAAGACAGCCATCAATCACTTCAACTAAGTTGTGAGGTGGTATGTTAGTTGCCATACCTACTGCGATACCAGAAGAACCGTTGACCAGTAGGTTAGGAATTTTTGCTGGAAGAACCGCTGGAATTTGTTCCGTACCATCGTAGTTAGGTACGAAATCCACAGTTTCTTTGTCTAAGTCAGACAATAATTCGTGGGCAATTTTTGCCATGCGAACTTCGGTGTAACGCATTGCTGCTGCTGAGTCACCGTCGACCGAACCAAAGTTACCTTGACCGTCTACTAGCATGTAACGCAATGAGAATGGCTGAGCCATACGTACGATTGTATCGTACACCGCGCTATCACCATGCGGGTGATACTTACCGATTACATCGCCAACAACACGGGCAGATTTTTTATATGATTTATTCCAATCGTTGCCTAGTACGTTCATCGCGAAAAGTACGCGGCGGTGTACTGGTTTTAGGCCATCACGCACATCTGGAAGAGCACGACCCACGATAACTGACATCGCGTAGTCTAGGTACGAACCTCTAAGCTCGTCTTCAATGTTTACGGGCGTGATCTCTTTAGCTAAATCGCTCATAGAGCCATTATCCCTCTATTATCAGATCGTAAATACGATACGTGTAAGGTGCAAAAATATAGCATACAAATACCCTCTTCGGCATCACTTTCCCTCTCCTTTTATCAGGTTGTGAGGTCTGTTGTGAATCAATTGCCGACTATTTGCACACAACTTACATAGCGCACTGATAGTTGGTTGTATTTTAGCCAATGTGAGACAAAAGATGCATTCACTATGGAGAGCGCCAAATTTGTCGTTATAATGCCAACTGAAGTTTGCCAATAAGATAAATGGATTATGACCAAAGCACAGAATGTAGATCCAAATGAGATCAAGAAGTTTGAAGAGATGGCTTCACGTTGGTGGGATTTGGAGGGGGAGTTCAAACCTCTGCATCAAATAAACCCGCTTCGTCTAGATTATGTATTAGATAACGCAGGTGGTCTTTTTGGTAAAACGGTACTAGATGTAGGATGTGGTGGCGGCATATTAGCTGAAAGCATGGCAAGAGAAGGCGCTGTTGTTGTCGGACTTGATATGGGCAAAGAGCCATTAGAAGTCGCGCGTCTACACGCATTAGAAACCGGAACTAAGTTAACCTACATTCAGAGCACGATCGAAGATCATGCCATTGAAAACGCTGGTCACTACGACGTAGTAACTTGCATGGAAATGCTGGAACACGTTCCAGATCCGCTTTCTGTGATTAAATCATGTGCCGAATTGGTAAAACCTGGTGGTCACGTCTTTTTCTCTACTTTGAACCGTAATTTGAAATCTTACTTATTTGCGATTGTCGGTGCGGAAAAGCTACTGCGCATTGTCCCGGAAGGTACCCATGACCATGACAGATTCATACGCCCTTCTGAAATGATCAAAATGATCGATCAAACAGATCTTATCGAATATGGCATTACGGGATTGCATTACAATCCATTGACCGACAGTTATAAACTGGGCCGTAACGTCGAGGTAAATTACATCGTTCACACCCGAAAATTCTAGATAGAACACTATTTACACGATCTAAGGCAGGAGCACATTAACCCTGCCTTTTTTGAACAAATTTGCACGAAATACGTGCGATCGATTCCAGAATAATAGCTTCTAAATCAACCCCCATTTTTTGTCTAAGATCAAGATGTTTTTTTTTAACTGCGGTTAACAATGAACCGAATCAAAAACCGTAATTTTCCACAGTCACGCCACGCCTATTTTCATGAGTTAGTATCCACTTACTGATTTTTTTTTATTTTCCAGTTATCCACAAGAACTCCACGAAGTTCGACTTGAAAACCTGCACTGATAGCACTATCTTGTAACTCGCAGACGAGATTACCCCTATATCTTGTGTTTGCACTACAATATAAAGATAGATATCGACCATAAAGCCAAATCATAATTTACAAAAATTACACTAAAACACGGCTTTCATCAGTTTTCTTAGGGAAATGAACCACAATGAAACAACAACTCACTGTCACGAAGCGTGACGGCCGAAAAGAAAATATTGATCTAGAGAAGCTTCACCGCGTCATTACTTGGGCGGCGGAAGGTCTGGATAACGTATCGGTCTCACAAGTAGAACTAAGAGCTCACATTCAGTTCTACGATGGTATTACCACATCCGACATTCACGAGACTATCATCAAGTCTGCTGCTGACCTGATATCTGAAGACACTCCAGACTATCAATATCTCTCAGCGCGCTTGGCGGTATTCCATTTACGCAAAAAAGCGTATGGTCAATACGAGCCACCAACCTTGTATAACCATGTGTCACGTTTAGTCGACATGGGTAAATATGACAAGCACATTCTTGAAGACTACACCAAAGCTGAGCTAGATGAGCTAGATGCTTATCTACAGCACAATCGCGACTTGGATTTCTCCTATGCCGCGGTTAAGCAGCTAGAAGGTAAGTATTTCGTACAAAACCGTGTCTCTGGTGAAATCTACGAAAGTGCACAGTTTTTGTATATTTTGGTTTCTGCGTGTCTGTTTGCTAATTACCCGAAAGAAACGCGTCTTGACTTCATCAAGCGTTTCTATGATGCAACCTCTACGTTTAAGATTTCTCTACCTACGCCAATTATGTCTGGTGTACGTACCCCTACTCGCCAGTTCAGCTCATGTGTACTAATCGAATGTGGTGATAGCCTTGATTCGATTAACGCAACAGCAAGTTCGATCGTACGTTACGTATCGCAACGCGCTGGTATCGGTATCAATGCAGGCCGCATCCGTGCACTTGGCTCTGAAATCCGTGGCGGTGAAGCATTCCACACTGGCTGTGTTCCATTCTACAAATACTTCCAAACAGCGGTTAAATGTTGTTCACAAGGTGGTGTTCGCGGTGGCGCAGCCACGGTGTTCTACCCTATGTGGCATGGTGAAGCACGATCTCTAATGGTGCTAAAAAACAACCGTGGTGTTGAAGAAAACCGTGTTCGTCATATGGACTACGGTGTGCAGCTAAACAAGTTAATGTACCAACGCCTAGTGGAAGGCGGCAATATTACGCTATTTTCTCCATCTGATGTGCCAGGACTCTATGATGCGTTCTTCGAGAACCAAGCCGAGTTCGAACGTTTGTATGTGAAATACGAAAACGATCCATCAGTAAAGAAAGAGACTGTAAAAGCAATCGAAATGTTCTCTTTGCTAATGCAAGAGCGCGCTTCAACAGGTCGTATTTACATTCAGAACGTGGACCACTGCAATACTCATAGCCCATTTGATTCTGAAGTTGCACCAGTTCGCCAATCAAACCTATGTTTGGAAATTGCATTACCAACTAAACCACTGGTTAACGTTGAAGACGATTCTGGTGAGATCGCGCTATGTACGCTTTCTGCATTTAACCTAGGTACAATCACCGAACTTGATGACCTGAAAGAGCTATCTGAACTTGTGGTTCGCGCTCTAGATGCACTACTCGATTACCAAGACTACCCACTTCCAGCTGCGTACAAGTCAACCATGAATCGTCGTACGCTAGGTGTGGGAGTTATTAACTACGCTTACTACCTAGCGAAGAACGGTGTCAAATACTCAGATGGCAGTGCCAATGCGCTGACCCACCGAACGTTTGAGGCCATTCAATACTACTTGTTGAAAGCATCTGTAGAACTGGCGAAAGAGCAAGGCAAATGTCCTCTTTTCCATGAGACAAACTATGCGAAAGGTTTGCTGCCTATCGATACCTATAAAAAAGATGTTGATAGTATCTGTGACGAGCAACTTCACTACGATTGGGATGAACTTCGCCAAGAAATCATGCAGCACGGTCTACGCAACTCAACCCTAACAGCATTAATGCCGTCAGAAACGTCTTCTCAGATTTCTAATGCAACGAATGGTATTGAGCCACCTCGTGGATTCGTATCAGTTAAAGCATCGAAAGACGGTATTTTGAAACAGGTAGTCCCTGATTTCATTAACCTCAAAGACAACTATGAGTTGCTATGGAACATCGGTTCCAATGATGGTTACTTGCACCTAGTCGGAATTATGCAAAAGTTCGTTGACCAAGCTATCTCAGCTAACACGAACTACGACCCTAGCAGCTTTGAAAGTGGCAAAGTGCCGATGACGAAACTGTTGCAAGACCTGCTAACAGCGTACAAGTATGGTGTTAAAACACTTTACTATCACAATACTCGTGATGGCGCGAAAGACGATCAGAACGATGCAGTTCAAGCTGCTGATGACGATTGTGCGGGCGGCGGTTGTAAGATCTAATTTATAGGTCTGAAGTCGACAATAATTTTCTTTAACGAACATTCGCCCCTTGATTATCGGGGGGCATAAAAGGAATTGAAGCATTATGGCTTACAGTACTTTTAACCAAAATAAAAACGACCAGCTAAAGGAACCTATGTTTCTTGGTCAATCCGTTAACGTTGCACGTTACGATCAACAGAAATTTGAGATCTTCGAAAAGCTAATCGAAAAGCAACTTTCCTTCTTCTGGCGACCTGAAGAAGTCGATGTATCGAGTGATCGCATCGACTACAACAAGTTACCCGACCATGAGAAGCACATTTTCATTTCGAACCTGAAGTACCAAACTCTTCTGGATTCAATCCAAGGTCGTAGCCCTAACGTTGCACTACTGCCACTGGTTTCTCTCCCAGAGTTAGAGACTTGGATTGAAACTTGGTCTTTTTCTGAAACGATTCACTCTCGCTCTTACACTCATATTATTCGTAACATCGTCAATGACCCAGGCGTCGTATTTGATGATATTGTGGAAAATGAGCACATCGTCAAGCGTGCTGAAGATATCTCACGCTACTACGATGAACTGATCCAGATGACCAATGACTACCATCGCTTTGGTGAAGGTACGCACGAGATTGCTGGTGAAACAGTCAACCTCAGCCTATATGGTTTGAAGAAAAAGCTATATGTATGTCTGATGTCAGTTAATGCATTGGAAGCCATTCGCTTCTATGTCAGTTTTGCTTGTTCATTCGCATTCGCCGAACGTGAGTTGATGGAAGGTAATGCAAAAATCATCAAGCTAATCGCTCGTGATGAAGCGCTGCACCTTACTGGCACACAGCATATGATTAACTTGCTGCGTAATGGCCAAGATGACTTCACATTCATGCAAGTCGCTGAAGAGTGTAAGCAAGAATGCTTTGACCTATTCAAAGAAGCCGCTGAGCAAGAAAAAGAATGGGCAGAATACCTATTTAAAGATGGCTCAATGATTGGTTTGAACAAAGATATCTTATGCCAATACGTCGAGTACATCACCAACGTGCGCATGCAAGCAGTCGGTTTGCCGATTGCGTACCCTGATGCTACGTCAAACCCGATCCCTTGGATTAATGCTTGGTTGTCTTCTGACAACGTTCAAGTTGCACCTCAAGAAGCTGAAATTTCATCTTACCTAGTTGGTCAGATTGAAAGTGATGCAAAAGCAGATGACTTTAAGGACTTCGAGCTTTAATGCCCAGTGTAAAAATTAACGGAAAGGTCACCATCGCCTCGAACCCGAGTAATACTCTACTGGAAACAATCGAGAATGCCGGGATTGAAGTTGAATACAATTGCCGTGATGGGCACTGTGGCGCATGTCGCTGCAAGCTCAAATCTGGCGAGGTCGAATACGTTGGTTTTGCAATGGCATATACACAAGCGGATGAAATTTTGCCTTGTATAACACGGGCAAAAACCGATATTGAACTTGATGAAGTTGTATATAAACTCAAAGTTAAGCGTGCATAAATGCAAAAAGACCAGTCAGTGACTGGTCTTTTTTTATTCGTTTCTCAGAATTAGTAAACTTCGTTTAAACACTCACCGGATAGTAATAGGTCCGCAGTGCTCATTGAAATTGCTTTTCCAGCAATCTCCCTCCCACCATCATCAAACAGTGACAAGCGAAAACCCATCCCTTGGTGCGGATCATTTTCTTCTGGGGTACGACGCCATAAAGAATGCACATCATATTTATTAGAGTTAAATGCTTCACCTAACACCACTTTCTGGCTCGCGACTTGATACCAAACCAAAATCTTAGACTGCTGAAACATACCACTCTCCTTAGCGCGTTTCTGATCAAGAACTTTTAGTTTATGATCTTTTTACCAAGTCATATGTTTCAAATCTAAGAAATTTTTAAATTACATTAATAAACAAGTAATTAACTCTTAGATGAATTTAGAATAAGCTTGTTGCCAATTTTGATTAAAGTATTCAACCTCTAAAAAGATCAACCTAATACACTTCTGGGTACGTGCATTTGTTTGTCTCTCGTTAGCGAGCTATAGTCCGCAAACATTGGCTTCCCTGATAAATAACGACGCAGCATATCAGTACAAACTGTGGTGATTAGCGTGACTTGGTCTTGGCGAGTAAAACGACGATTAAACGTTAACACTTGCCCCCATTCTCCTTCCGGAGTGGCCAATGAAACAGTAAAAGTATTCTCAACCAGTCTGCCTGACACAATGGCAATATCGGTCGCGCATTTTTCTTTCGTTGCGCCAGCCAGCGCTAACGTTTCTGCAAGCAGATCACCCTCGCCCGCGCCGACTTCAACTTTGCCGCCAAGTACCCAACCATGCCCACAATAATTCTGCGCATCTTGATTTGAATGCAACCAATTGGCTACGCTGCCATGCGTTGATCGCTCAGCAAGCGAAATCGACATTTTCCGTTCGGCAATGAGCTGACCAACGTATTCATCCATTGGTTGATCGATACTCACCACGTTCGCTTCAATCAATTTGTAAATTATCTGCATCAATTTAAGGCGAGTATCAAGATCGCCTTTAGGACCAAACAGTTTCACCTCGATATAAGGCAAGTACGAACGGTATCCCAATTGGTAACCTTGCGGTAAGTGCAGTTTATCCAGCTTGTCTGATAGTGCAGACTCTGATGTGCCAAACGTATAAACCCGCCCACAATCCAAACCTTCTACTTTGCTGTAACTGCGTTGTAGATCAGGAATAATTTGTTCAATTACCATGCGCTTAAACTCACTAGGAACACCAGGAGTAAAATAGAAAACGCATTCATTGATCAGCATTTTAAAACCACATGCCGTACCAATCGGGTTATCAATTAAAGTCGACCCTGCAGGCAACATCGCTTGTTTACGGTTGCTTTCCGGCATAGCAAGACCACGTTCAGCGAAAAACTGCTGTAAGCGTTTTAGCCATACTTCAGAGAGCTCTAAATCCAACTCCGCGGCGACTGACGCGGCTTGGGTACTAAGATCGTCACTCGTTGGACCGAGCCCACCATTCACCACCACTACGTCGCTGTTAAAGCTCAACATCAGCAATTCTTCGACTAAGCCATTAAAGGTATCACCAACCGTAGAGCGTTTAGTTAAAGGGAAGCCCTGCTGGAAGAACATCTCAGACATCCATGACGCGTTCGTATCAACGATGTCTCCATGCAATACCTCTTCGCCTGTACTTAACATTGCGATTTTCAAAATATTTTCCCTTCCACAGAAAATTAACGATTGATCGATTTATCCAAATCCATACCAACACTCCTATTTGTATTTACTACACTGTCTAGAGAATGTTTCGTCAATTTCTTGTTGATTTATTGGCTGCTTCGGCAGTTACCTGTGACTAGCATCATTAAAAGAATAATAACGGAGCTACTTGTGCGAAAAACACATACCGCCATTTTAGCGCTTTCACTATTAGCATCTACCAGCGCAATAAGCAATGAACTCGACTCATTGCGTTTTGAACTGTTTGAATCTAACAGTGTAATCAGTCCGGAGCCCAGCTTCTACTCTTTTCAAGACTTTAACGCTCTACATCACAGTGAAATTGATTTAGAGCTAGAACTTTCATCTACACCACGATATTTACAGATCTCTGACCAACAAGATTGGGATTACCTCAAAGAACAAACCTACACGATTCTCGGGCTCAGTGTGGTTACCGTAGGGTTGATGACTTTGCTGCCAGAATCCATAACTAAGTGGGAATCAGACGATCGTGACCTCTCCAATCTCGGACAAAAATGGGTCGACAATGTGAAAGAAGGTCCTGTATGGGATCGTGACGAACACTTTTTGAACTATATCATGCACCCGTACTTTGGCGGGGTCTATTACACAGCGGCACGCCATGCTGGCTATGATGAATTCGATTCGTTTCTATATTCGGCGTTTCTTTCCACCTTTTTTTGGGAGTATGGCGTAGAAGCATTTGCCGAAGTGCCTTCATGGCAAGATCTATTCATCACGCCTTTCTTCGGCTCGGTGGTAGGTGAGCTCATGTTCGAAGCCGAGCAAGACATTGTTGCATCAGGTGGCGAAGTTTGGGGGTCAGAATCGATGGGAAGTGTCACCTTGTTCTTCCTCAATCCAGTTGGGCACATTCACGGATGGGTGACTAACGCATGGGGTGGCAGTGTCGAACTGAAATACAGCAGTACTCCTTGGTTTGGCAACCAAGAAGCAGCCCAATTTGCTGCCAATGCGGGGGCAAGTTATGACACTGTATTTTATGGTGTCGAGTTGCAAGTAACGTTTTAAATTTTTGTTACTTAATGGAAAGCCCCGAAGATATATTTGTGCTTAACGTTGGATTCTCACCACACAAGCAGTAATTTAGGTCAAAAAATTGACATAGATCAAACCTAACAAGCCCTTGCGTTCTACACTGAAACTAAAGCAAAACAAGAATAATCATCTGTTCCGCTTTTTATCTCCGCCTTTCGCATGCATTCAGGAGGCATCATATGAAAACCACTTTCATCGTAAACTTTGTCGGAAAAGCGTCACCTTCCACAATTAAAAAACTTGCCGCAGTCACTCATGAAAATGGTGGTAAATGGCTCATTAGCAAAATCAATTTTATTGAAGATCAAGTCGCTGCTGTTATTAAGGTGGAAATGCCTAGTGAGAATGCAGATATCGTTAAACAAGCGTTTAAAGAACAACCTAACTTATTGATAGGAATTGTTGATTCTTCAGCACATAAACACAGTGCCGAAACTATTTTCCAACTTAGGCTCGATGCTAATGACCGTGCAGGTCTAGTAAATGAAATAACTCATCTATTGGATGACCAAGGTATCGACATTCTGGATATAGATTGTCAACGAGTGTTCATTGCTGGTGGGGGTGGAGTGAGTTCAAGCCTATTCACTTCGCAAATTTCACTGCGGTTACCGCGTAATGTACTCATTGAGGATGTCGCTAAAGAACTTGAATCTTTAAGTGAAGATACGCGAGTTGTTGTTCAAAAATAACTAACGATTTATCTCGATGAATAAAGCCCGCTAACGCGGGCTTTATTGTTCATTGGAACTGCATATTTAGATTGAAGTTATACTCCACTGTGAAAGTGAGCGTTTAAAATCTGAATAATCAAACTCATTCAATTTCTGAATGTCCCCGTTGGACCGAGCACAATACACCGACGGCATACGTAAACCATTAAACCAATTTAACTTAACCATGGTGTAGCCTGCACTATCGAGGATATGCAGACGTTGACCTATTGCTAACGGTTTATCGAAACTCGCTTCGCAGAACTGATCGCCCGCTAAGCATGAACACGAACCAATCACATATTGATGCGCCCCACCCTCATTTGCTTCTAAGATCGAAGCGGGTTCATTGTAAATAAGTGTATCCAGCCGATGAGCTTCGGTTGCAGAATCAACAATTGCGGTTTTCTTTTCATTTTCAATGATATCCACCACTGTCACGACAAGATCCGTCGTTGCAGTAATAATTGCTTCGCCCGGTTCGAGATAGAGTTGAACACCATGTTTTGTTGAAAATGCTTTAAGAGCTAAACCTAGTTTTTCGATGTCGTAATCTGGATAAGTGAAAAACACTCCCCCACCTAGGCTTACCCATTCGAGCTTATCTAGATGCTGACCAAATTGACTAGAGATCGAATCAAGTAACGCAATAAACGCATCGACATCTTTGTTCTCACAGTTCATGTGAAACATCACGCCATCAATCGAATCAAATATCTCTGGTTGAATTTGATCGGCTTGCACACCTAAGCGAGAATACTGGCGCGCGGGATTGGCGAGATCTTGCCCAGCATAGCTAACACCCGGGTTCAAACGTAACCCAAGTGATGCTTTTCCCTCAATTAAGTGACGATATGCGGCAAGTTGGCTCTGCGAATTGAAAATCATCTTGTCACAAATATCGGCGACTTCACGTACATCATCTTCACTATAGCCGACACTGTAAGCATGCGTTTCACCACCAAACGTTTCATACCCCAGCCTTACCTCAAATGGTCCCGAACTGGTCGTCCCATCTAGATACGGCTTTATAATGTCAAATACACCCCAAGTGGAAAAACATTTGAGCGCTAGCACCAGCTTCACGCCTGATATTTCTTTTAGCTGCTTAGCTATCTCAAGATTAGCTAGCAACTTCTCTTCATTGATCATGAAGTAAGGGGTTTTAAGTTCGTTGTGATGCATTTCTACCGCCACTAATAAATCCAACAAAGCCGATACGATTGTATCGGCTGAGGTATTCTTATTTAACCAGCATTATTTCAATATCTTGATGTCTGGTTGACCCACTGTTAGCTCCAATACATCCCAATCTAAACCAATTGTAGGCATAGTTTCTAGGAATGGGTCTGGGTCTAACTGCTCCATATTGAACACACCTTTCTCAGCCCACTCACCACGGAAGTATTGCAGAGCTGCTGTAATAGCGGGTACACCCGTTGTGTATGAAATCGCTTGGTGTTCAACATCTTCATACGCCACTTCATGATCGGCATTGTTGTAAATAAAGACACTACGGTCTTTACCATCTTTACGACCTTGCACCCAAGTACCAATACATGTTTTACCTGTATAGCCCGGAGCAAGCGAAGTTGGATCTGGCAATAACGCTTTTAATACATGTAGTGGCTGAACCACGGTGCCGTCATGCAGTGTTAACGCTTCAGGGCTCAATAGACCAATATCACGCATTACGTTGAAGTAATTCAAGTAACGATCACCAAAACCCATCCAAAACTCAATGCGTTTTGCTGGGATAAACTCTTTCATCGAGCGTACTTCATCGTGCGCCATTG
Source organism: Vibrio kasasachensis (assembly GCF_050337565.1). NCBI lineage: Bacteria > Pseudomonadati > Pseudomonadota > Gammaproteobacteria > Vibrionales > Vibrionaceae > Vibrio > Vibrio kasasachensis. The sequence goes on from NZ_JAKJTB010000012.1 coordinate 318,325, forward strand.
AGTACACTTTGTGCGTACCACAATTAGGGAAATCAAATTCAAGCATACGAGAGTGGCAAGGCACCTGCTTCCATTCTTCGTTCTCCCAATAGAAAGAATCCCCTTGGATTTCTAGCATATTGGTTTCTGGGTCAAAGTTAGTCGCAAACTTCTTACCGTGGTCACCAGCATTCACATCCATCACGTCGATAGTATCAATCTCGTCAAATAGATGTTTGACGGCGTAGGCTGCAAAAACAGAAACCACACCCGGATCGAAACCCGCGCCTAAAATACCAGTGATGCCTGCCTCAGCAAATTTTTCACGGTAGCCCCATTGCCAATCGTAAGCTTCCGGTACTTGCTGCCCTTCACTGCATAGATCCACAGCAACCGAGGTATCTAAGTAGGAAACCTTCGTTTGGTAACACGCTTCCATAATTGCCATGTTGACCCAAGGAGGTCCGGCATTTATAACTAAATCGGGCTTAACATCGTTGATCAGCGCAACCAATTCATTGACGTCGTCGGCATCAACACTGCGCGCTTCAAGTCTCTTCGAACTATCTTTTTGATTGTTCTTTTTCTGGATAGATTCGATGATTTTTTCACATTTACTAACTGTGCGTGATGCAATCGTAATATCACCTAAAACGTCATTGTTTTGCGCTGCTTTATGAGCAATAACCCAACCAACACCACCTGCACCAATTTGTAGAATTGCCATAGTTTTCCATTACCCCTATTTAACTAGCTCAGCCGCTAGAGAATTAACCTCGTTAAGTAAAGATTCAAAATCTGACATCTTTAAACACGGATTTAAAATTGTAAATTTCAAGGCAGATTTGCCTTCCACGATAGTCTCACCTAGTACAGCAATACCGCGCGTTAGAGCTTCAAGCCTCAGAGCTTGATTAAATGCATCTAAATCCGAGACCGTCTGATTTACTGCACGAAACAGCACAGTAGTTAGTGAAGGATCGGCAAGTAGTTCAAAGCCGTCATGCTGGCGAACTAGTTCAGCGACTTGTTGCGTTTGCTCAATTAAGTGATCGTACATTTCGCCCAATGCATGAGGTCCGACGCTTTGCATAGTCATAAAGACCTTTAACGCATCAAAACGTTTAGTCGTTGCAATAGATTTATCAACCAAATTGGGCAACTGATCATGCTCTCGATTAAGATAATCGGCATGGTGAAGCAAGTACTTAAAGTTGGCTTTGTCTTTGATAAGCAGCGCACCACAACTGATCGTTTGGAAAAACAATTTGTGAAAATCAACGCTTAAAGAGTCGGCTAACTCAATTCCACAGAGCCGCTGTCTATGTTGACTTAATATCAGCGCACCACCGTAGGCTGCATCCACATGGAACCAAAGTTGGTGTTGCTTGGCTATCTGCGCAATGGCTGCTAAATCATCAATAGCACCGTGATCAGTTGTCCCCGCGGTGCCCACTATCGTAAATGGGATCAAACCTTGCGCTTTAAGTGCTTCAATTTCATCACTCAACGCTTCTATTTTCAGTGTACCGTTACCATTGCACTCAACGCTGATAACGCTTTTCTCACCTAAACCAAGTAACGACGCTGATTTTTGAACCGTAAAATGAGATTTATTCGAACAAAGAATACGCAGCTTATCGGAAAAATCGGGCAAGCCATCTTTCTGAATTGAGTGTGCTGCACGGTTATCTGCAATCCAATCACGAGCGAGTAATAAGCCCATCAAATTACTTTGTGTACCACCACTAGTAAAAATACCATCGGAATCAGTACCCAGTTGATATTTGCCGCACACCCAATCAACCACTTTTTGTTCTACATAGGTAGCGGCAGAGCCTTGATCCCATGAGTCCATTGATTGATTCAATGCCGCAATCATTGCTTCAGCTACTACTGATGGCATTAACGGTGGGGTATGTAGGTGGGCTATACAATTCGGGTGTTGCACTATAATGGAGTTTTTCGCTACTAGCTCAGCGGTATCCGAGATAACTTGGGTTAAGCTATTCTGCTGGTTGTCTAAATCGACCGCATTGATGGCATTTTGTAGCAATGTTGGCTCAACACCTGAGTATGGGGCATCTATTTGCTCAAACACTTGCTTCATTGCCGAAGTAGTATGATTCATCGCTTTGGCAAAACAATCACTACCTTGCGAACCCGTATGAATAAAGTGTTCACGCCAATCATCTTGCTGTTTAGCTTCAACTGGATTACCACCCGCAACCAAAATGGCTTCTTCAATTACGCGTAGCGCAAAATCAATTTGCTCATAGGAGATAATCAAAGGAGGTAGCAAGCGAATAACAGCCCCTTCTCTACCACCTTTTTCAACCATTAGACCACGTTCGAGTGCGGCTCGCTGAATCCGTAAAGTAAGCCCACCATCAGCAACAGGCTCACCAAATTTATTTAGCGCACCACCGGGTTGGCTAATTTCTATACCGATCATCAGCCCTTTGCCACGTATATCTGCAATGCAGTCTACGCGTTTTTGGATCGCTTCCAGACCATGTCTAAAATACTGCCCGGCAACATTGGCATGTTCGACAAGCCCATCGCGTTCTATAATTTCTAGCGCCTTTTCCCCTGAAATCATCGCTAACTGATTACCACGAAAAGTTCCGGTATGTTCACCAGGAAGCCAAGTGTCGTATCGTTTATTGATGACTAAAAGCGACATCGGTAATCCACCACCTATCGCTTTGGAAAGACACAGGATATCAGGTTGAATACCAGACTCTTGATAAGCGAAATGGTCTCCAGTTTTACCAACTCCACATTGAATTTCATCGAAAATCAATAAAATCCCATGATCATCGCAGATTCGACGTAACTCTTTAAGCCAAAATGCGGGGGCAGAAATAACACCACCTTCCCCTTGAATCGGCTCAACGATCATGGCGGCAGGTTTCATAATCCCGGCTTCATCATCTTCTAGCAGACGTTCAATATAGCGAATACTCGCTTTAGCGCCCTCTTCACCACCTAAACCAAAAGGACAGCGTAAATCATATGGGAATGGCATGAAGTGAACATCAGACATAAGCCCAGTACGACGAGCTTTGGTATTCAAGTTTCCCATCATACCCATAGTGCCATTCGTCATGCCATGATACGCACCTCGGAAGGCAAACATGGTATTGCGTCCGGTGGTTTGCTTGGCCAGTTTGATCGCGGCTTCTACGGCGTCTGCACCTGAAGGTCCACAAAACTGAATGACAGCATTGTCTGCTAGTTCACTAGGTAAAAACCGTTTGACTCGTTTAATAAAGTTGTTTTTAGCTTCTGTGGTGATATCAAGCGTTTGATATGGTAGACCCGAATCCAATTGGTCTTTTAGTGCTTGATTTATCTCCGGATGGTTATAACCAAGTACTAATGTACCCGCACCGGCTAAACAATCTAGAAACATCTGACCGCGCGTATCTTCCACTAACGCACCATAGGCTTTTTTAATCGCAATCGGAAGACGGCGTGGGTAAGAACGAACTTGAGATTCACTTTGCTCTTGCTCAATTAATAATTGGTCAAGTGCTAGGTCGTATGTTCCTTCCACGTGTGGAATTTGGGTCGAACAATAAGTTGCGATATTTTCAATATCGACTTCAAAGGCTGTGCTCATGAATAATCCCTTGAAATGCAGTCTACTCGCACAATAATTAAATACGCGAGATACAACAGTGCTTCCGCAAGCTATAGGCGTGCGAAATCGATTCCATCAAAAAGATGGATTACATGTCAAAGTAAGGGATCAAGGCTCAGTTATGCTGCTGTTTTGTAATACAGGACATTTTGGTAGAACAAAGCTGATTAGAGAGTGTGTGTTGTATATTTTCAATGTTGGGTTTCCCATTCACATGCCGCTATTGCAGCATAAGTATCCCGTCTATCGATAAAGGTTTATCGATACCTACCCTACGAGTGTTCACTCAGCCCGAATGTTCACTCGCGTATCCCCCAGAATCATCTCCGAGATTGCGCAGGAAAATATCATAAACGGTCATTTCTTGGCAATGTTTTTTAATATTTCTATTAACAGCTATCTTACCTTTATTGAGCCCCTTCCTACCAAACATAATAAGCAACAAGGGGCTCAACCAATGATCTCACCACTATTAAGCGGCATCGTTTTTGATTATATGAGCAAGTAATTCGAGCGAATCATAACTGTCATCTGGAGCTATGTATGCACTAAGGATGTCGACACCATTTTCTATAACAATTGTCTGTTCATTGCTGCCATGCGGGATAGACAACTCGATATTTTCATCAACAATTGACACGCCAATCTTAGCCATCAATTCATCTATATCTGCACTGTCAGTTTGATCCAACAAATCATCTAGATTGATAAGGTCCTCATTTAAAGTGAAATCTTTAACCACATCAGTACCAGAATCCAAGGTCGCATCCAACCAAGTAAACACGTTTTCGCCTTCGTCACCAATTAACAAGTCATTACCAAGTAATGCCTCTAGAGACTCCTCGTTCTCCGCAGCCAACACTGTGTAACCAGTTGAATCAGAAGTATCTATGACCACCTCTGCTTCATTACTCACTGCAAGGTCAGAATCAACAGCGATGTAATCAAACGTCACTTCTTCTTCACTATTTTGTAGCCCTGATAGATAGCGTAACTCCCAACTGCCGCCATTTGAACTCAGTTCTACCCCAACAACGGGATTATCAGGGGAAGAATAGGTAAACTCATACAGGATCTGCTCATTGCCCACATCACCCGGATCTTTCTGGTATTTTTCGACGACAACCGTGCCATCTTGCAAGGTATATGTTGCTTCAATATGAACGTTACTGCTCGCTACAAAATGCCCCCCCATACCATCTAAACCTAACGTAATGACAGCAAGGGGATTATTGGTCAAATCAATCGCAAGGGTTTCTTTCTTATTCATCCCGCTACCATCGGTATCACCAATACCATATCCAATATGAGAGGGACCATTTGTATACTGTTTTAAAGGCTTGTCATTGTTATCGGTAATGCTGATACCTACTGTATTGCCATTTTCTAGTGTAATTAGACGTTCAGTATCGCTAACATATTCACCCCAATTAAAGAACCCATCTTCTAAAACAATGTCTTCCGGGTCACCACTGTAACCCAACTCAAATTCATCTCCATTGCCGGGGACGTAAGCGATATTGTCAGAAATAAACAGTTTATCCGGGTCAATGGTATCACCGAGTACATGAAGGTCATCCTCTGTCAGTTTGCGCGTGACACCACTTTCATCGGTATAAAGCAATTCACCGCTTTCAGGTAAAGAGGTGATCATGATCTTAACTTTAACGTCGTTCGCATCATCTTCAATGTCGGAGATATGGTCCTCACTGCCAATTAACGAATCAAAAGTGATAGGAACCATAATTTGCGCCCCTGCATCAACATTAAAATCTTCTGCTTCTGGAGGATTATTGGGGATTGGCTCGTAAACATCTTGCTCGTGTAACTTAACGCTAATCGGCGTTTCATTCACACCATCGGAAGCGATCACTGTGATTTGATGTTGATTACCTAAGGTTTCAAAATCATTGGTAAACGCATCGACACCCTCGGCGGTCAGAGATATGTTGCCGTCGGCATCAATCTCAAACAAACCATCTAGCGGGTCGTTAATACCGTATTCAATGGAGTAAGTTACCGTACCTCCTTCTGGGTCAACAGCATTGACACTACCGATCACATAAGCATCAACGGAATTTTCGTCGTAACAGAAAATGTATTCATCACCATCCTCTGGTGGATCAAATACCGGTGGTTCATTGAGGTCTTGCTCGTGCAGTTTCACCGTAATCGGTGTGTCGTTCACGCCATCGGAAGCGATCACTGTAATTTGATGTTGATTACCTAAGGTTTCAAAATCATTGGTAAACGCATCGACACCCTCGGCGGTCAGAGATATGTTGCCGTCGGCGTCAATCTCAAACAAACCATCTAGCGGGTCGTTAACACCGTATTCAATGGAGTAAGTTACCGTACCTCCTTCTGGGTCAACAGCATTGACACTGCCGATCACATAAGCATCAACGGAATTTTCGTCGTAACAGAAAATGTATTCATCACCATCCTCTGGTGGGTCAAATACAGGTGGTTCATTGAGGTCTTGCTCGTGCAGTTTCACCGTAATCGGTGTGTCGTTCACGCCATCGGAAGCGATCACTGTAATTTGATGTTGATTACCTAAGGTTTCAAAATCATTGGTAAACGCATCGACACCTTCAGCGGTCAGAGAGATGTTGCCGTCGGCGTCAATCTCAAACAAACCATCTAGCGGGTCGTTAACGCCGTATTCAATGGAGTAAGTTACCGAACCTCCTTCTGGGTCAACAGCATTGACACTACCGATCACATAAGCATCAACGGAATTTTCGTCGTAACAGAAAATGTATTCATCACCATCCTCTGGAGGATCAAACACGGGAGGTTCATTTACATCCGTTTCATTTAGAGTAACGACTATCGGCGTTTCATTGACACCATCTGAAGCGACCACCGTAATTTGATGACTATTAGGATCCGATTCAAAATCATTGGTAAACGTTTCAACACCTTCTGGCGTTAAACTGATTTCACCCGCATCAGTAATCTCGAATAGCCCGTCTAAAGGATCATTTTCACCATATTCGATTGAATAAGTGACAGGCAAGCCCTCAGGGTCGGTCGCGATTACTGTCCCTATGACAGTGTCATCTGCTGAGTTTTCTGCATAACTAAAAGTAAAGTTGTCAGAAGAAGGGGGGGCATTCGGCGGTTCTGGTGTGATCTGGTTGAACGCATTGAGTAATTCCAGTAAAGACAAACTTTGCGTTTCAGAAAGACCAACCGATTCCAGACCACGTGTTTCAAATAACGTCGTAGCAATAGTCTCGCTTCCATCTCGTGAAATTGCACCAAATACTGTTGGACTTGAACCCAATTCTTCACCCGCTTCCGGAGCAAACTCTTCAGAAATCGTAGGGTCTTGCCCTGATTCCAACTGCTCAACGATACTTTGCGTTTGAGGATCAAGATTAAGTGGCGCTATTTGACCGTTGCTATCAACTGTTTCGACTTGCAATAATTCCTGCGGATTACCTTGAGAAATAATCACTTCCCCAGGACCTGCATTTTCACCAGGCTGCAATAATCTCGCCTGCCCTAAGCCATTAATGACAACAACACCATCAGCCAAGAGTAATGGTGCTAAAGATACTATATTCATAAGCCGATCCCCTACTAACTATGGATATCGGTTCGATATCAGGTTTATCACAGCTTCCTTTAAAGCTAGCGTTTAGGGGGGCTCACGACCAGTTGATAACAAAAAAGTACTATCGAAAATAGCCAAGTAGCTTAATTATCACGAGATTTTTTCTAGCAAATTTCTACTTTTGTACCAAGCTAAACTAATCTCTACATCATAAACAAATTCTAAATGACCGATCTGACAACGCTATATAGATTTAAAGTTCTTCGGATAGGGAGAGTATCGTGAAAATAAAAATGGCATTACTTATCGCCTTGTTACCTATCACAAGCAGTCAGTTACATGCTCAAACTTTAGAGCAAGCTGTCGCTATTACCCTAAAAAATAACCCCGAAATAAAGCAAGCCTATAACGAATACCAAAGCTCGATGAAGCAGCATGATGCAGCCGGCGGTGCGTACTTACCTAGCATCGATTTAGACGCTGGTATCGGTTATGAAGGAATAGACCCTGCAAACTCCACAGGACGAGATGATACCGATCTTACCCGTAAAGAAGCGACGCTCAGCCTTACTCAACTATTGTGGGATGGTAATTCAACCATAAACGATATTAGCCGAACAGGCGCCGATGCCGAATCTATCCGCTTACAACTTCTTTCTGACGCTTCTGATATGGCGCTAAAAGTAACTCAGGTTTACCTCGATGCAGTTAAATCTACCGAAATACTCGCGCTGTCTGAAAGTAATTTAGCGGTACACAAAGAAATTTATCGCGACATCAAAAAAAGAGCGGATTCAGGCATCGGTTCTACCGCTGATGTTACCCAAGTCGAAGCTCGTATTGCTAAAGCTCATGGCAACTTATTAGCCGCCCAAAATAACTTAATTGATACCCATACCCAATTTCACCGTTTAGTCGGTCAACAACCACTAGGGTTGATATACCCACGAGCAGATGAATCAAAACTGCCTTTATCGTTATCTGAAGCCATTGACGAAGCGTATGTGAATCACCCGGTTATCATGGTCGCAAAAGTGGATGTTGATGCAGCCAAATACCAATATAAACAATCCAAAGGCAACTACTATCCAACTATCTCCATTGAGGCAAGTCAGTCTTGGCGCGATGATGCTGGAGGCGACGAAGGACGCAGTGAAGAAACACTCGCGATGTTGAGATTACGATACAATCTCTACAATGGCGGTAGCGATAGCGATTTGTCAGAGCGGGCAGCCTACCAACTTAACAAATCCAAAGACCTGCGTGACAATACTTATCGTCAGGTTGAAGAGAGCCTTCGTCTGTCTTGGAGTGCGTTAGACCTAACACTGCAACAAAAGAACTTTCTCTCTGATCATGTAGACTCAGCATCTGAAACTGTGATTGCTTACAAAAAACAGTACCGTATAGGTAAACGTACCTTGTTGGATCTACTCAACACTGAGAATGAATTGTTCCAAGCACGTAAAGACTATCTTGATGCTCACTATTCAGAACAATACGCCAAGTACCGAGTCATGAATGCAACAGGAAACTTGTTGGATGCGTTATTGATAGAAATCCCTTCAGAATGGACTGAACAAGTGGAGTACTAATGATGAAAACACAAACCTTACTCCCACTGCTGATCGGTATATTTGTAGCGAATTATTCATTGGCTAACAGTGAAGATGATGAATATGATTATATGGCAACACCTGAGTCATCCCAGATTGCCGATCTAGTCGACGATGATCGCGATGGCGTTGTTAACGCTCGGGATCTCTGCGCAGGTACTGTACTAGGTTCGCAGATAGACAATGATGGATGTGGTTTTGTCATTGAGACTGAAGACGAATTGCAGTTACGCATTTTATTTGCCAACGACTCATCCAAAATAGAGCCTCTGTTCGAAAATCAAATTCGTACTATGTCTGATTTTCTCAAGCGCTTCCCAGAAACATCGATTGAAGTACAAGGCTACGCTAGTAAAGTGGGGGCTCCCGAATATAACCTTACCCTATCGAAAAAACGGGCTATTGCTGTAGAGCAAGAGTTGATTAGTAATGGGCTTGCGCCTTTCAGAGTCACCATCGTAGGCTATGGCGAAAGCAATCTTGAATCAGATGGCAATGATGAACTATCTCATGCACAAAATCGTAAGGTAACTGCGACGGTCGTCGGTTTCGACGAAGAAGTTGCTAAGGAGTGGACCATTTTCAGTGTGATTGAAAAATAATCTCTAAACAATGCAAAAACGCCTCGGTAAATACCGAGGCGTTTTTCTATACCCAAGAAACTTGAAGATGCAGGTAGGCGGCAAGTAAGAAAGTCCCTGAGCATAGGTGAACTATGTGATTGGGGCGCACGAACACAGCCAACACCGCTGCGACTTCAAGTATGACGGGTATATCTTATGCTTTCGCTTTAGACTTCGGCAATGAGATATGCAATAAGAAGTAACCCAATATTGCAGCAGTAGTCGAACCCATCAATATACCCAAACGCGCATAAGTATCAAATGCCGCATTGTCCGGACCAAAGGCCAGTGAAGAGATAAAGATCGACATCGTAAAACCGATACCACAAAGTACAGAGACTGCGAAGATATGCATCATCGAAATACCTTCAGGCAATTTCGCAACACCCATTTTTACTGCTATCCAGCTAAAGCTAAAGATACCTAGCGGTTTACCGATCAGTAAACCCATCGCAATACCCAATGGCAGCATTGAGGTCAATCCATCCATTGATACACCTTGCAATGAAATACCCGCATTAGCGAACGCGAACAACGGCAGAATACCAAATGCCACGTAAGGGTGTAGAGCGTGCTCCATATGTTTCAACGGAGATTTTTCGCCTTTCTTACCTTGTAATGGGATGGCAAAGCCAATCACAACACCAGCTAACGTCGCATGAACGCCAGATTTAAGAACCGCAATCCAAAGTATTGCACCCACTATGATGTAAGGCAGTAACTTAGTCACTTTCCGAGAGTTTAGGACAAAGAGTGCTGCCGTCATAGCAAAACCAATCGCCAATGCCGTCGTTGAAAGATCGCCTGAGTAGAACAGTGCGATGATCACAACAACACCAAGGTCATCAATGATTGCTAGAGCCAGTAGGAATACTTTCAAGCTAATTGGCACTCTGCTACCTAGCAGTGCCATGATACCCAATGCGAATGCGATGTCCGTTGCAGCCGGAATAGCCCAACCTTGAATCGCAGCAGGATCATTAAAGTTAAATGCCAAGTAAACCAACGCTGGTGCTAACATTCCGCCAACCGCTGCAATTGCAGGGAATATAGCCGTTTCTCTAGATTTTAGAGCACCTTCAAGCAGTTCACGTTTAACTTCTAAACCGATCAGTAAGAAGAATATTGCCATTAACCCATCATTGATCCAATGAGATATAGACATACCAAATACATAAGTATGCAAAAATGCTTGGTAAGTTTCGTTTAATGGTGAATTGGCAATAGTCATTGCTACAGCAGCAGCAATGACCAACAACACGCCTCCCGCTGATTCCAGCTTGAAGAAGTCGCGAAAGATATCACTCATGTGATCGTCCTTATATTTATTATGTTAACGATTAACAAAGAATAGCGAGAGTGTATAGCTATCCTTCGGTTTAGAAAAATCGCTTGTTTGGAGGTTAAACCTCGGAAATTCCGAACAAAACGACCAAATTGAACGCATATTCCTTAGCATTCTATCTTATTGATTTATCTTAGCGTGCTACAACTCCCTGCTTTCAAATAGGTTTTTATTTGGGATTGCTGCACAAAGAATAGGAAACATAGAAAAATTTCACAAATGACAAACATCGTGAAATTCTCATATTTTTAGATTTTGAGCTTTAGATCAATAACCAGCTAACTGCATAAAGCCGAAACTCGTATGACTGCCAGTAGTAGAAATAGGACCTTCCCAATATGGAAGTATAAATGGCAACCACATGTTTGCATTTAATACTTGTGTAGTAAGGCTTATTTGGTACTTCGGAATGTTAATGACCCAACTCAATGGCACAAGCTTGTTACCATTCAGTAGCGTTGATTGCAGTGGTACAACCGTAATCTCATTTTGTTTTAAAGAAATGACCTTGCCAGAATTCGTCGACAGTGTTGCAACCGTATGGTATTGAGCATCTTGGTAGCGATAGCGATGCACCGACAATGTGGTTTCATGATCTAAATGAAACACAAACCAGTCCCAGCCTTTCTGCACATTGGGTAACAAGCCACTACTGCCCCACTCTTTGCTCATCCATGCTTCACCATCAATACGAAAACTTTTTTCACCATCTAGCGATAGTTCTCCAGACACATCAATAAATGGAGCCGTCAGATTGTGAGAAGCCAAGGCGGTTTTATCATCTTTCGCCACATAGCCTCGTTGACCTGGCAAAACAAATGGACCAGAAGCAATACTGTCTAACTGAAGTTTTACATTGTCCGTCGCAATGGATAATTCTCCAGGGAACGGTGTACGTCCAAGCGAACTCCAAGTCCAATTGTCTATCCACACTTTGAAAGGTATATCTTCAACACCAGCCTGACCGATACCACCCCGTGCCAGACGCTGCTCTTTCCACACTTTATGATCGTTAGAAACAACAATATGAGAAATATACAATTGCGAATTTTGCCATCCACCTCGATCTTGATCATCACTGGCGATCCGGAAGTAACTCCATTGAATGCCATAGCGTTGCCCTTGTTCATCCTTTACGCTCGCAAAGAAATGCCACCAGCCATGTTGATAGTCTTGATTTGGTGCAAAGTCTCGTGGAATCGCGACAGTGCTTCCCGAAGTGACCGTGTCAAATTGTTCCGGATTACTGTTGAGTAGAACATTAACCTCTTGGTGGGTGTTGCTACTCGATTTCGCTTCCCCTTCGCCAAAAGTCAGACATACCGCAGCCACAATCAGTACGACAACGATAGAAACCACAATACATAGCTTAGTTATGATCGATCGTTTCATTTATAACGCATCCCTAAGCGACTTCATCGGGGTATTTCTTACCAGACGAAGAACTGGCATTGCGCCCGCCACAACAAGTGAAAGCATCGCCAGCAAAATAGTATTGATATACGCTTTAGGAATGAACTGAAGCTCTAATGTCCAACCAAAAGACTGCTTGATCACAATGTCTACTACTAAATTCGCCAATGCTAAGCCCAATGGCATGGCAATAATAATGGCTATTGCGCCAAATACAAACAACTGCAAACTTCCCATTATGATCAATTCTTTACCTGACATTCCCAAGCAGCGCAATAGCGAAATATGCCGTTGGCGTGCCACTTCTCCTGCTACAGTTGAGAAGAAAATACCAAACACGGCAATAACCAATGTAATGTTCCCTAGCGTATCCGCTATCGAAAACGTCCGATCAAACACCGACATGGCTTGTTTGTGTATGCTTCCGTTGTCAAAAATACGCTCAGAGCCGAGCCTAAACACAGATTCCATCCGCCGTTTCAACCCTTCAGAACTAACCCCATCTTTCAATACCGTACCTAGAGCAACACTACCACTTCCTGCATAAGTATAGAGCCAATTTCGATGGGACATCAGCACCTGATTATATGGATTACCATAATCGTAATAAACCCCTACAACCTGCCAACCTTGCCCCGCCTTACCATGTAAGTCGATATAATCTCCGGGTCGAATACCAAGTTTGAGTGCCATAGACTCACTTACCATGACCCCTTTCGAATGATGTAAATGGTACCAGTAATTCGGTACACCAAGCTTCACCGTAAGTGATTGCAGCTCTCCTTCCGAAGCACCCGTACTCACGACTTGCAATGAACCACTTGGGGTCGGTGTTTCCTTCTCCCAGCGCCACCAGACGGATTTCACTTCCGGTTGCTTAGAAAGCCAAGAGCTTAAACGCGCAGCCGAGCTGCTATTGGGATGAATATACAAGTCTGCGGCCAAACGCTGGCTTAACCACTTGTCAGTTGTATCTCGAAAGCTACCTACCATAGTTTCAATGCCGATGTTCGCCGCCATTGCCAGCATAAATGCCATTGTCGCAACGCCACGATAACTCATACTTGCTGCCGCGTCAGAGAAAAACCAACGCACTTTCACCCAACGCATCGAATAACTGAAACTAGTAAATAGACGCCAAAGCAGAAACGGCGTAAACAGCGCTACGCTCAATAACATCAGTGCGATAATAATGAAGCCTGACTCTTGTGATTGGGGAGCTTGATAAATGGCAACAGCCGCTACGGCTAAACCACAAGCTAATAAGGCTTGAATTAAAAATTCTGTTCCCGTAAAACGCAACAGTGACAAACGCATAGTCAAACGAATAGGCTGAGAGCGAAGCAAACGAACCAGTGGCCATGCACATGACGCGAACGCACCGATTAGAGCCATTGCTAAGCTGTAAGCGCTCGACTTAAAGCTCCACTGAATGGCGAATCCAACATTCGCGTTATAGAGATCCTCTAGACTCGCCGACACGCTTGGAATAAGCTGATTAGCTAATAACATGCCAAACACGTTGCCGCATAACCAACTTACCAAAACTAAAACCACTAACTCCATCAGCAATGCTTGCGTTAACTGCCAACCTGACACACCTGTTTGGCGCAAAATGCCTACCAAAGGTTGCCTTTGGGTTAGCGATAATGACATCGCTTGGTAGAAAATAAACAAGCCGACCAAAAACGCCAACATCCCCATGGCACTCAAATTCATGTGGAATGCTTGGGTCAGCGATTCAAGCTCAGCCTGAGAGCTGCGAGCTAATGACAAGCCATGAGGCAACGAAATTTTGAGTTTTTCTAATTTAGCTTGCGTCATTTCAGCACAAGCAATCGAAGATATTCCCGCACTGCGCTCTAACATGCGCACTAGGGCCATATCGGCGATGATTCGCGTACCGTTAAGTTTTTGCTCTTTTTCAATAAGAAGAGGACCCAATTCACTGCCATCGGCTAGGCGAATCGAATCTCCGTCTTGCCAACGCATGTATCTTGCAAGATCATGACTAACTAAAATTGGGTAAGGTGCCCTCATCAAACCAAGCGCACTCAATTGTTGCAGAGAAACATTACGCTCTAGCTGTAACATTGCCACTGGATCAATTCCAATGAGTGTTAGGTCTAAGTTCTTAGCGGTATTAATGTTAACACTAGTGAAAGGTGCGCACTCAGTGAAACCTTCTCGTCGTAATTGAATGTAATATCCCTGCGGAATATTATTAATAGCATGTTTAGGACGAATACGATAAGGCAGTGGATTGGAAAATAGCTTTTCACCATGCTGGTAGCTTTCTTTAGCATGTTCGTTAATGGCCGTCACGCCAACAAGGAGTGATACACCAAGTGTTAAGCCAAGCCAGACAAGAAGGATTTGAAAAGGATAACGTCTGTAATGGCCAAGTAACGCTTTAACTACGGGCCATAACATGCAATTGCCCTCCTTGCAGGCGCACGCGACCTTCCATATGTTGAGCCACTTTTTCGCTATGTGTTACCAACAATAAAGTACATTCAAGTTGGCGAGTGAGAGAGGTTAACAAACGCATGACGGCTTCAGCATTTCGTTCATCTAAGCTCCCAGTTGGTTCATCAGCTAAAAGCAGCTTCGGTTCCATGTAGAGAGTGCGAGCGATAGCCGCTCGCTGCTGCTGCCCACCAGAGACTTCTTCAGGATAACGACCAAGCAAAGGCATAAGATCGAGAGCAGAAAGGATTTGGCGCCATAAACCTTGATCGTCTGGTAAGCCTTTAAGTTGGCGGCAAAAACGGATATTGTCCGCAATATTAAGCGTGGGTAGTAAGTTAAATTGCTGGAAGATGAGACCAATATTATTACGTCGGTACGCTGTGCGATTACTTTCAGTTTCCTGGTGCATCATAAAATGAGGAAACTCAATTTCACCGGAATCGACTGTATCCAATCCAGCAATCAAGTTAAGTAATGTGCTCTTACCCGAGCCACTCTCTCCCATTAATGCGATCTGTTTGCCTTGCTCTAGTACCAACTCAGCACCTTGTAAAACTGGGTGAAATTCACCACCATCAACATAGCCTTTACATAGGTCTGTTAGCCGTAACATCCAACACTCGCAATCGAAAAATTAGGAGTGTGAATCTACACTAATTAGCGTCTAGTAGGAAGCACTTTGGACAGCAGATCACATGAGTAGCACTTGAATGCATATATACAAATCTATCTTGCTAATTTTCAATCAAATTCTTCAACCATTTCTTACTTTTAACTCGATAAATAGAACCACTCCATTTGATCAGCTCTTCGGTCAAAAACAACACATAAATAGCTTCTGGTGGCCAGCCCCAATATATTGCTGCAACGGCAGCCAGCGGGATGCCAATTAACCACTGAGCAATTAGATCTTGGTATAGGCAAAACTTTACATCCCCACCCGCACGCAATACGCCAACTATCGCCATCATTGGAACACAGCGCAAAATGATACCCAAACTTAGAATTACGATAAATTTGTCGGTAAGTGCCCTTGTTTCTGGTCCTAGGGCAGTAAAGGAATCAAGCACTAATTCGCGGAAAATGAAAAGAAGCGTCGCTACGCCCAACGCAACAAAAACACTCAAAAATAGGATGCCAATCGCTTGATAAAAAGCTTCATCATATTTCTTAGCACCAATTTGATTACCAATAAGTACAGCAGAAGCATTGGCCATACCAATCAACATGGCCAACGAGATAGATTCAACGGGAGTCATCACCGCTAATGCAGCAAGCCCCTGCACACCGGATTGCCCCATGATTGCATGATACGCAAATAAGCCTCCTGCCCATGCGAGAAAATTCAGCGTTGTTGGCATAGAAAGCCTCAAAAAACGCGTCACTTTATCAATTTTTAGCATAGCTCGAATATCCGTGAACGAAAAAGCCAATAAATGCTTTTTGAAATACAGATACCCAAATAAAGTGGCCACTTCTATCGCGCCACTGATCACCGTTGCAATTGCTGCACCTTTGATCCCCATCGCTGGCACACCGAACTTTCCGAAAATAAGCACCCAATTGAGAAAGATGTTGGAACAAATGCCAATACCGCTAAAAAATGTACTCAAGCCAGGCTGATGAACGGCGCGCAGACCCACCGCCATACTCGCCACACAAGCGACCACTAGCATAGTCACAGAGGTCAACACCAAATAATCACTACCTAACTGATTAACGAGTTGTGAGTCAGTGGTTAATCCCATAATTTCATGTGGGAAGAAGATGAATAGAAGCACGCTAAAGGAAGCGAAAATCGTGGCCATAAACCAAGTCAAAGCGGTACTTTCCCGTACGCCTTGCTTATCTCCTGCCCCCCAGTACTGTGCTGTCAACATCGCACCACCAGTTGTCACACCCACCAGCATGATCGTGGTAACAAATGTGGCTCTCGCTGCGACCCCAATCGCGGCAATTTCAGCCTCTCCCAGTTGCCCTAGCATTAGCACATCAACAAGACTTCGGCTTGAAAACATAATGCTTTGTAATGTAATTGGCACCGCAATCGCGAGCAGGCGACGAACAAAGTCGCCTCGGGTATGGGTAAGCACCTGAGAAAGAAACATTGAAAACAACCTCGACTATTTTACATGGTCATATTGCCAACTGAGCTGTGCATTATATACTCAATTAAAAACAATCACATAGATTAGATCAGGTGAATGATGAAGAATGTACTCGTACTTGGTGCTTCTGGTTATATTGGCTCGCAGTTGCTAATGCAACTGTGCAATAAAGGTTACAACGTCACCGCAGCCGCGCGCCAAATCGATTATCTAGAGGCTCGTACCTTACCTCACTCTCATCTTACCCTCGTTTACCTTGATCTCGCCGATCGCGAAGCGACCTTAGCGTTAGTTCCACAGTTTGATATCGTATACTTCCTAGTACACGGCATGGCACAGGGGCACGATTTTGTTGATTATGAAGTGTCACTGGCTGAAAACTTTAAAGCCGCTTTACAGCAAAGCAAGGTTGAACAAGTTATCTATTTAAGCGCACTGCAACCGCAAACTGGAAACTCAGAACACTTACAAGCGCGAAAAATAACTGGTGATATACTGCGTCAAAGTAACACGCCAATAACAGAACTTAGAGCCGGAGTTATTATCGGTCCTGGGTCAGCGGCATTCGAAATAATGCGCGATTTTGTTTACAACTTACCTGCACTAATTACACCCAAATGGGTTGAATCCAAAGCCAACCCAATTGCGTTAGAAAACCTCAACTATTACTTATTACAGCTCGCTAGCCACCCAACGGGAGAGCATCAGCTATACGAAGCTGGTGGTCCAGATATACTTTCATATCGAGAACAATTTAAACATATTTGTCATGCGAGCGAACGCCCTTACCGCCTCTATGCCACCTCATTACTCACACCTAAAATGGCGTCATATTGGCTTGGTATGGTCACGTCGGTTCCTTCGAACATCGGCTCTGCTCTACTTGCCGGTTTAGAGCATGACTTTATTGCGGATTCCAAACTGATAGAAGAACGATTTCCACAGCCTCTTATTGGTTTCAAACAAATGGTAAATGCGAGTATTAAGCAAGAAGGTAAATTTGTTCTCAGCAATGTTTGGGGCTTTGACCCGGCCGCACTTAAGCGCTGGCAGCCTGGCTATGGCTATTACCCTAAACAAACTGGAGCTACTATTGAAACAACATTGGATACCAAACAATTGTGGACGATGATTAAGACCATTGGTAACCCAAAAGATCCCTACTTCTTTGCCAATGCTCTTTGGCGTACTCGAGAGTGGCTAGATATCTTCTTTGGCGGCAACAAGCCAATTCGTCGCTCGCCCCAAGGACCTGAGCTAAAAATTGGTGACTGTATTGATTCATGGAAAGTAATTCGGTGTGAAAAAGACCAGTTTCTCTCGTTATTATTTGGCATGAAAGGTCCCGGACTTGGGCGATTGGAATTTACGGTTACAGATCATGGTGACAAGCGAACACTCAACATTACCGCTTGGTGGCACCCACAAGGTTTCAAAGGACTACTGTATTGGTTTGCAATGATGCCTGCGCACTTATTTATATTTAAGGGCATGGTTAAAGCCATTGTCCACAAAGCAAAAGAGCTTCCCTAGGAAAGCTCTTTAAATAAACTCAAATCGAGTGTATGTGAATTGTCACATTATTTGTTAACTATAAAATCCTTCGGGATTTCAGCTAATTGTGTACCTAAGTTATTCGGAAACAGGATGTATTCGCCATGATATTTTACGTTAGATTTATAATCCGTCACCTTATGTAGCATAAACCCAGCGTTAGCTGCCATTTCGATAAATTGCGCATGATTCCCGCGAACAAACCAACGCATTGGTTTCACCATTAACTCACCATCGAAACAGCTATCACACTGTTCAGTACACAGTGCAAATGAGTTTTGACCTTCAATATAGATTTGTACTTTACCCACACCAATTAATGGCTCAGAGGTCGACACTTCCCAATCATTTTGTTCCATAAAATCAAGGAACTCATTAATTTGGCTGTCTTTAATCGCTTTTGACTCTTCATCGATTGGAAAAAATTCTGCATAAAATGCTGAAATACGCTCAAAGGTAAACATAAGATTAGAGGCATTCCCTTTAGTACGCCCCTCTTTCTGCCAACGCGTCAAGTCAGCCACCACACTGCGATCAAATCGCTGGGACTTCAAGGCCTTAGTTACCCATCGAATCAGGAAGTTGTTGTTTGAAACTGACGCATTGACCAATTTTTTTGCCTGATGTTCAGCGTGGATTTCTTCCAATGCTGCATTTACCAACTTTTGAATTTCAACTGTATATTCAGCCATTAAGCCTTTCTTCCGTATAACCAATAAAATGCGGCAGACAAAACCGAGCATGCCGTCATAACTAAAATCATCGGCCAAGCAACACCATTTGGCAATGCTGCTACAACGCCACCAACTATGGAGCCAATACCAAAACGCAATGTACCCGCTAATGAAGATGCGGTCCCCGCCATGGTTGGGTAACCACTTAACAATAAAGCCATCGAGTTGCTACCGATGGTTGATAACGTACCTATGTACATCACCACAAAAATAACAATACCCCACAGCCCAAAATCTAACGACCAAGCAGTGAAGAGACCCAAGCCAGCGGCTAACTGTACCCACAAACCAAAACGTAGCATCGCATGTGAACCCACTTTTCTCACTAAACGACCATTGATACTCGTCATCACAATCATTGCAATGATATTTAAGCCAAATAGGTAACCAAAATGATCCGGTCTTACGCCATAAATATCAATGTATACAAACGAGCCTGCGGTTAAGAAAGCAAACATACCTGCAAATGAAAATGCACCAGAAAGCACTAATCCCATTCCCACTGGGTTACGGCATAACCGCATGTAATTACGCAATGTCGTAGCCAATCGCAGTGGCTGCCTTTTCTCTACGCTGAGCGTTTCTGGGATTTTCCACAATACCAATAAAATAACAATGGCAGCAAAAATGGCTAAAACCCAGAAAATAGAACGCCAACCAAACCAAATGGCCAGATAACCACCAATCATTGGCGCTACTAAAGGGGCAATTGTAATGACCAAGGTGACAAAGGACATAGCGCGAGCAAAATCTTCACGGTCGAACATATCGCGTACAACCGCTTGAATGATTACCGCCGCAGCCGCCCCAGCAAAACCTTGCGCGGTTCGAACCCATGTTAAAGCGTCGATACCATTAGTAGTCGCGCTGACTACTGAGGCTAAACCAAAAAATAACACACCCAGGATCAAGACTGGTCGGCGACCAAAACTGTCAGCCAATGGTCCGTGAACCAGTTGACCTAAAGCAAACCCCGCAGTATATGCCATTAAAGTAAATTGAACGTCACCCGCGCCAACACCTAAGTCGCGAGCAATCGTTGGCATCGCAGGTAAATACATATCAATCGCTAAAGGAGTTAGCGCACCAATCGCACCCAATACAAGAAAGAGAATAAAACTGATTTGTGGGGCAGCTGATTGTGATGAAGCAGTGTTAGACATACGTCTCCTAGTCGGTTGCGGTTGCGCTGCAGCAATCCATGCTGCAACCAAACAGAGTTTGAGACAAAACCTATCCTTAGAGTATCGGGTCTATCGTCGTTGAAAACAGCGCAAAACACTACTTCCCAATAGGAAATAAATAATTTCCTAAACTCGGTATTCTTTCTTGTCAGGAAGTCGTAGCTAGCTAAGCATCACTGCCCGTTATTTCCACACCGAATCGATTTCTTCTTGCGTTAGATTTCTGTATTCGCCAGGTTCAAGAGTCTCATCAAGTACAATGTTACCAATACGTTCACGATGCAACTCATCAACCTTATTTCCAAGTGCTGCGAACATACGCTTCACTTGATGGTATTTACCTTCGGTAATGGTCAACAGAACTTCGTTATTGGATGCATCGACAATCTCAAGAATTGCAGGCGCTGTTGCTTCTGCCTCGTTACGTAACTCAATACCTTGAGCAAATCTCTCAATGTAATCAGCGCCAATAGCGTCAGCGAGCAAAACACGATAAGTCTTTTCACATTTGTGCTTTGGAGCAGTAATACGATGTGACCATTTTCCGTCATCGGTCATCAACACCAAACCAGTCGTGTCGACATCAAGGCGACCAGCAAAATGCAGATCTTCCTTTTTTACCTCATCGATCAATGCGAAGGCTGTTTGGTTAAAACCATCTTCATGAGAACAAACAAAACCATCGGGCTTAAATAGCATGATGTAACGAGGACCGCGCATTTTCAGTTCACGACCTTGCCATTCCACCCGGCACTCACTGGTGACTTTAACTGAAGCAACTTTACATACCTCTTCATTAACCGTTACTTCGCGACGCTTAATCAGTATGGTTGCTTCTCTGCGCGTTACGCCTAGCGCATCACATAAAAATTTGTCCAAGCGTGCTTTGTCTTGCTGCACTTTATTTTGAGCCATAGATACCTCATCTTTGTTAGCTGCGCTATTATAGTGTGCCTAAACTAAATAGTTGAGCTATTTCACAGAATTTATGTACACCCTGCGCCCTTACCAAACCGATTCAGTAAAAGCGGTTATTCATTACTTCCGAAAATATTCAACGCCAGCCGTTATTGTGCTACCTACTGGCGCAGGCAAAAGCCTCGTCATTGCTGAACTTGCTCGCCTTGCGAGAGGGCGAGTTTTGGTACTCGCTCATGTAAAAGAATTGGTTGAGCAAAACCATTCAAAGTACGAAGGTTATGGCTTAACTGGCGCTATTTTTGCGGCGGGACTTGGTCGTAAAGAAACCAATCAACAAGTCGTATTCGCTTCCGTTCAATCAGTAGTACGCAATCTTAACGAGTTTAAAGACCAATTCTCTCTTCTGGTTATCGACGAATGCCACCGTGTACCTGAGGATGAAAATTCAAGTTACCAAAAAGTCATTGCTCATCTACGTGAACTTAATTCGGGAATGAAGGTACTGGGGTTAACCGCGACCCCTTATCGTTTAGGAGTGGGATGGATATATCAATACCACACGCGAGGGCAGGTACGAAGTGAAGAGCCGCGATACTTTCGTGATTGTATCTTTGAATTACCTATTCGATATTTACTCGATGAAGGCTTTTTAACCCCAGCAAAATTGATGGATGCCCCAGTATTAAGTTATGACTTTTCACAACTTAGACCTGCCAGCACAGGGCGCTATAAAGAAGCCGAACTCGATATGGTGATCGACAAAGCCAAGCGCGCAACCCCTCAAATTGTTGAACAAATCATCCAAATGGCACAGAACAAATATGGCGTAATGATATTTGCAGCGACAGTGCGTCATGCCCAAGAAATCCATGGGTTGTTACCCGCAGAGCAAGCCGAAATAGTCATTGGAGATACCCCTACACCTGAACGTGATGCGATTATCCAACAGTTTAAAGACCAAAAAACTAAGTACTTAGTTAACGTCTCCGTTCTGACTACTGGCTTTGACGCACCCCATGTCGATTTAATTGCTATTTTACGCCCAACTGAATCAATCAGCTTGTATCAACAAATCGTTGGACGCGGTCTACGCTTATCTCCCGGTAAAACAGAATGCTTGGTGCTGGATTACGCCGGTAACAGTTACGATCTTTACCAACCTGAAGTGGGTAACCCAAAACCCGATTCAGACAGCGAAATCATCACGATTCCCTGCCCTGCTTGTGGTTTCAATAACAACTTCTGGGGTAAGCTAGACACCAACGGCTTTTTAATTGAACATTTTGGTCGGCGTTGCCAAGGCTACTTTGAAGACGAAGAAACCGCTGAGCGCGAGCACTGTGGCTATCGATTCCGCGCCAAATACTGTGGTGAGTGCGGCGCAGACAATGACATCGCCGCGCGTATTTGCCATGAGTGTGATGCGACCTTAGTCGACCCTGACAAAAAGCTTAAAGAGGCGTTAAACCTAAAAGATGCTCTAGTCTTTGAGTGTTTAGAAATGGACCTATCGACATTTAAAGATGATAAAGGTAAGAATCAGTTGAAGGTAACCTATCATGGTGACAACCAAGCTGCAGTGCATGAATATTGGTCGCTAACAACCCCCAAACAAAAACAACGTTTTCTGGAGCAATTCGTACGACCACACTTGGCAGACAAGCACCGACCATTTATAGAGACCTCACCTACTAAAGTGGTCTCACATCAACATAGATTTCGCCCACCTCAATTTGTAATCGCGAGAAAAGTTGGCCGTTTTTGGAAAATGCGAGATCGAATTTTTGAAGACGAGCTAACGTCTGGCTAATCAAAATTAGACCAATTCACTTTGCGTTCATGTTTAAATATTTATACTCAATGATAGGGTTAGTTGATGCTATTAAAAATGCGATAGCGAACGACGCCATAGGATGTTTGAGCAAAGGTAACTCTATGTTTAAAAAACTATTCATCAGCCTTGTAACACTGGTTGGATGTACGGTCCTCGCTTTTCCGAGTTACGCCGACAAGCATGATAACGGTCATGACTTAGTGCGTGATGTGGAAAAGCCCGGAACCAAAATTGAATTTGAAGAAGATCAAGACGAAGTCTACGAAGCGGTACAAAAAGGTTACATTCGTCCGTTTTCAGAAATGTACGCCGCTGTTGAGCGAGATCTGCGCGGGCGAATTATAAAAGTTGAGCTAGAAGAAGATGACGACATTTGGGTTTATGAGCTAAAAATTAACTATAACAACAATATCATCAAAGTTGAGTACAACGCTCAGACCTTAGATATGATAGAAATTCGCGGTAGAAACTTAAAAAAAGCGTTAAAAAACACAGAAGACTAAAATAATGAAAATACTAATAGTGGAAGATGAGCCTCGTCTCGGTGAACAAATAATTGAATCATTAGAACACACAGGATGGGTACCTGAACTATCACAAGATGGTATTGATGCACTCTATCGCGCAACATCTGAAGAGTGGGATGTAATAGTTCTTGATCTCGGCTTACCTAAGTTAGATGGTCTTACCGTACTTAAAGGTATTCGAGATGAGAATATCAATACACCCGTGGTTATTTTAAGTGCTCGAGATACGTTAACACAGCGTGTTGAGGGTTTAAACGCAGGCGCGGATGACTACTTAACCAAACCATTTGAAATGGTTGAGCTCACTGCGCGTATTCGAGCTCAATTACGCCGAGCATCCGGGAATGCCTCACCAATCATGCAAGTGGGCAACTTAAGCCTTGATACCCGAACGTCAAAAGTGATGTGGCAAGGTGAAGGGGTAAGCCTAACAGCATTGGAGTATAAAGTTGTTGCCTACTTTATGCACAATTCCGACAAGGTTATCTCGCGTACTGAGCTTGTGGAACATATCTACAAGCAAGACTTTGACCGTGATTCCAACACTATCGAAGTATTTATTGGACGAATTCGTAAAAAAATCGCCCCTAACGTAATAAAAACCGTACGTGGTTTAGGATATCAATTGAATGCCGAGTAAAAAGCTGTCACTGATCAAACAACTCAGCTTAAAAAACCGCCTAGTATTGGCGGCTGTCATTTGGCTAACTGCAATGATCATCGCAGCTGGTGTTATGGTGCCATCGCAAGTATACAATTACATGGTCACCGACACTAAATCACAGCTTTCCATTTATATGGATGAAATTACTGGCAATCTAGAAGTCAATAAAGAGGGGGTATTGACGCTTTCAACCCAACTTTCCGATCCTCGATTCTCACAGCCATACAGCGGGCTTTATTGGTCTGCATCGACTCAAGACAATCAAATACGCTCTCGATCATTGTGGGATAGAACCATTGAATTTGATAAGAAAAAATCGGATGCATTTGGCGCTAAAAATGAACCTTTGATTTTTATCGAAACCTCGGTCTACTTTCCTGAATACAATAAACCGATTTCAATTTTGATCGGTATCGACGAACAACCTATTGAGGATACAGTGAGTAAACTGATGGGAGAATTGTGGGTTATTCTCGCTCTACTCTATTTAGGTGTTTTAGCCGTAATATTCGTGCAGATTGCTTGGTCTCTAAGCCCCTTGACCAAAATGCACAAGGAACTGAATCAATTGCGCCAAGGAGACCGAACCAGCCTCGGTGACGATTATCCACGAGATATCGCTCCGGTCGTTTCTGATCTTAACGCGCTACTGTTTCACTACCAAGAACTATTAGAGCGCGCTCGCCACCATGCTGGCAATTTGTCTCATGCGCTCAAAACCCCGCTATCTGTATTAAAAAACGAAATTCAACACTTACCTGAAAGCAACAAGAAGCAACTGCTTGATCCAGTTAATCAAATACAGAGCCAAATTGACTACCATCTCGGTCGTGCTCGTATGGCGGGCTCAAGGAATATCTTATCAGTTAAGGCATCACCAGCGGAACGCATTGATGCTATAGCAATGGCGTTTGACAAAGTCTACGCGGAACGAGGCGTTACTCTGATCAATGAAATTGAGTCAGAACTCGAAGTGTCAGTGGAACAGACCGATCTGGATGAAATGGTCGGCAACCTGTTAGAAAACGGCTACAAATGGGCCAACAGCATTATTCGCGTATACGCGGAAATAAAAGATAGCAATACCGTGAACATCGTTGTTGAAGATGACGGTGCTGGCATTCCTAATGAGCAGCTCAATAATGTTGTTAAACGCGGAGTGCGGTTAGACGAAACCACTCCAGGTACCGGGTTGGGTTTGAATATTGTCAGCGAAATGGCGCATAGCTACCGCGGGACCTTTCATCTAAGCCACAGCTCTATGGGCGGCTTAAAAGCAACACTTTCAATGAAAATCAGTCACTAGCTTGCCAATAATCAACCTATTGTGCATGGAGCTAGCGACTCACTTTTTCACCACCACGACCAATTACCAACGCCGCATTCAGTGCGCCGTGCGAGCAATCTATCAAGCAGACCATTTATTGTTCCTCCTGTTGAGAACAATAAATGGCCGTTGTCTCTAACCAGTCAGTTGTGCTAGTTCAGCTTGATTGACTCTGTTTTCTGCCACCACAAAATACATCAATAGCAACAATGAACAAGCCGCCAGTGCTAAACAGACATAAAACGCCGCGTAATAACTATACAGTTCACCAACCAAACCAACCGACAAACTCGCAACCAACATACTGATTTGCAGCAGGTTTGAAAACAGTGTTGATGCCGTACCCAATCGATCTCGCATCATGTCTTGCATCGCGACCATACCTAATGTCGCCGTAATACCGATAAAAACGCCGTTTAAGATCTGGATAAGCAACAGTTGCCAAAACTCAGTCAAATTAAGCATTGCAACAAAGAACAGGCAGCCGCTGACCAAAGATAAAGCCAGTAATTTCATGGTGCTAAACCTTGCAGCCAAACGACCTGCCTTAATCATAAATGGAATTTCACACAGCGCCGCCATGCCAAACATGTAGCCAACCCAACTTGCGTCGACTTTTAGCTCTTGTGACAAATAGAGAGGCATAGTAATCACATATAAATTGTTTGCACTAAACATAAAAAGCAGTGCTACGCAAAATAGAACGACCGTAGCCCCCACTGGCTTTACTTCTGGCGTTACCTCTAGTTGTTGTTGCGCTTTTATCACACTATTTGGCAGATAGAGAAACCCCAACAACAAGGCGATCAACGTTGCGCCACCAGCGGCCATAAATGACGCACTAAAGCCGAACGCCCCTTTTAAGGTAAATGCGACTGGCGGACCAACAACCCATGCAATCGCAATACCCGCCCTCATGACCGACAAGAATGTGGTACTGTCTTCGATATGTTCGTCCGCGTACTCTCGACCTAGCGCAAATAATTGCCCCATCCCAGCCCCACTCAAGGCACCAAAAACCATCGAAAATCCGACTGCTAAGTAGTAGTCTCGAATAAAACTGAACGCGATCATCGTAATCAGATAACAACTCGTCGAGAACAGTAAAATGTTTTTCCGGTTCCACCCCTTATCCGATTTTGCTGCTATCAGCTGAGATACCGAGACGGAAGATACAATCGAAAGGATCATATAGGCGCTCAGCATCATTGGACTCGCACCTAACGCTTCTATGATGAATAGACTTGAAAGCGGATAGAAAAACGAGCCACTAATCCCAGTAATAAATGTCATTATCAAGAATATCAGCGCTTCTTTTTTCTTGAACATAAACCTCTCCTATAAATCCTTTATTCATTCATACCCAAGTACTCAGGAGCTCTTGGAGACAGCGACCTCAGTTTAATCATGTTTTTCAAAAAGATATTAATGACTATCCTCCATTTGATGATACTTTTCAGTCAAATGAAGGATGTTTTTTGACTGAATAGGATATATTCAATACCCTTAACATGAAGAATGAGAATGAGGATTTGGGAATGAAGCCAACCATTGAAAATGTGCTCAGCGAAAACAACTTCAATTGGATAATCAAGGAGTACCATTGCCGCGGAAAGATAGAAGAGTTCACCTGCCCTTGGCACTATCATTCAGAATACGAGTTGGTGCTTTATCGCGATAAAAATAACGTATTTCAAGGGCGCTATTTTGCTGGTGACAGTATTGGTGATATCCACCACAACAGTATGCAGCTCTACGGACCAGGACTGCCTCATTTGGTCACTGGGCGAAGTGACGGCGATGAAGAGCATGGGCATCATTCATTGATTTTTTGGTTTCGTCATCAATGGATAGAGTCACTCATCCAAACAATGCCCGAGCTTAAAAACCTTCGACGTTTACTCAAACGAGCCGCTTACGGGTTACAATTCAGTGTTGATACGGCAGATCATATCTATCAATTGCTTAGTGGTATTGAGCACTATGAACAACACCATCAGTTGATGCGCGTATTGCAAGCCTTATGCGCATTAGCGGATGATGAATCTACCACTTTGTCACTCAATGCCTATGGGATGCATGAAATGGATGTTGACGATGAATCCACTCGTCGCGTCGAGCTTGCACGCCAATTCATTGAAAAAAACTACGCGAACCAAATAAAAATTGATGACCTCTGCGGCGCTTTGCACCTTAGTGAAAGCTCCGCTTATCGATTGTTTGAAAGGCATTTCCTCGAAAGCTTTTCCGAACACTTGAAGCGTTTTAGGATCGGCAAAGCCTGTGAAATGCTTGTCAACTCAGAGTATTCTGTTGCCATCATTTCCGAGCAATCAGGGTTTAACAACCTCTCGAATTTTAACCGCCAGTTCAAAGGCGTTAAAGAGATGACGCCATCCGCTTTTCGCGCTCAATATAATTCGACAAATGGCTAAAAAAAGTAGCCGCGTCATTTATATCGTATCGCGAATCACTAATATGCGCCCATCAGTATAATATTCATGTTCTTCATCTAACACGATAGGTTTGGTCAATGCGGTCAGTTCCACTCGATGATTAACTAGCTTATCACTCACCTGCTTTGCCAATTTATCTCGTTCATGGTCCACATTTGGATCAACACTATGTAGCACGGTTACAATACCTGAATATGGTGTTAATTGCAGACCATCATCATAGCTTAGAGCGCCGACCCACATCGTTTGTTGCGAATCGACATCAACACCCGCTTGCCACCAACGAATGTGACTACGGCGCAGAAGATCCCCCGGCAATTGAAAGGCCATTTTTTGAGGCTGGTTATTCCAAAACAGATCAGAGACCGGTGGCGTATTGTCTTTAAGCAATTGAATGTAATCTTTCCATTCAATCTCGTTACGTGAAAATGTCTTGTTCTCAATCCAACCTAAATCAAGCATCAAGGATCGAGGGGTATCACCAATAAACAGTACATTCATTGCTTGAGCATCAAATACCTTTGAGGTACCCGGATAGACCTTATAAGCCAACTCACCGGGCTCTATCACTTGCCCTTGATAGACACTTTGATCGCTCTGTTTCGCGAAATCATCCGAGTAAAAAAAGAAATGGCTATAGTTTACCCATAACATCAGAGAAAAAAACAGCGCGCTAAATTTGATAAACAACAACCGCCAACGCAGTCTTCGCCCAATGTAGAGAAAGATAAGGCTGAGCACTATCGATATCAAGATGAGTTGATGCTCAGCGATAACAAGCTTTACCTGATCGAATATAGGGAAGCGTTCAACGCCATACGCCAATACAACCCCCCACATCACAAACTGGCCAACACCCAGTAACAAACCAAGTGAACCAAACAAAGTAAAGCGCCCCCATGCCACTTTGTTCGTTCCTGCCATAAAAGGCACAACCCACGCAATAGGACCAAGTAAACGAGCTAAGGCTAAAACATAGTTGCCCTTTTTATACATAAGATGACGGCAACGAGCGACTGGTCTACGGGTTTTTGGCTGCCATTGTATGAGTTTTCTCTGGGCAGAAACGCCCACATAACGTCCAATCCAATAACTAGCTTGGTCACCCAGCAAACCACCAAGTAAAACAGCGAACACTCCAGCCCAAATACCTTGCTGTAATTGATACCCCGCAGCTATCAAAAACGGCTCACCCGGTACAAAAAGGTTGGGGCCGATAAGTGCATCAAGCAAAGCCCCAATAAACAAGCTCGTTTCATCGAACATCAGTCCCCCCCCAGCCCTATTGTTCTTTATAATGACCGAATTGGTAGTTCATCTCATTGTTACGCATTTCACCAAAGAAGAAACGGCGAACATTGGCTTTCAGGTAGGTCGCACCCATTTTGAAAATACCATCTTGATCTAAACGTCTTGGGTCAAAACCAAACGTTAACTTCAAAAAACGGAATCGCCATGTCCTGCTAGCACGCCTTACGTAATCGCAATCTTCACAAAGGGTAATTTGCTCGTCAAACCCGCCGATTTCTTTATGTACGCGCTTGGTTGAAAAGATGCACGCGCCGACTGCTGTTGGGAATGAATATTGAGTAGCAAAAAGCCCCAAATTGAATAACCCGTAGCCCAATTTATGCGCTAAAGGTAAATGCTTTGCCCCCATATAAACGCCAGCGACTTCAAGTTGTTTCTCTTCTAATTGGCTGACCGCGTTAGCTAAGAAGTTTGCTTCTAATCGAACGTCTGCATCTAAAAATAGAATGCGATCATTTTCGACCAATGAAGCGCCTATATTTCGCCCAAGACTGACACCTCGTTTGTCCATTTTATGGATGGTTAATTTCGGTAACGAATCTTCATACGCTGTGGCAACTTGGCAAGTACTATCTTCACTATTGGAATCAACGAGAACTA
The DNA here is from genome assembly GCF_050337565.1 of Vibrio kasasachensis. Lineage (NCBI taxonomy): Bacteria > Pseudomonadati > Pseudomonadota > Gammaproteobacteria > Vibrionales > Vibrionaceae > Vibrio > Vibrio kasasachensis. The sequence goes on from NZ_JAKJTB010000012.1 coordinate 348,210, forward strand.
CTTCAAATTGTTGGTGTGTTTGCTGACTTAAATCGCTTAATAAGCGACCAATTCGTTTCTCTTCATTTAAGGTAATAACTACTATGCTAACTGGTCCCATCTGCATTCTCCGCTCTATGATGGCTATTGAATTGGGGTTAGCTTATTGCCTTCAAACTTAATCTAAGCTGAGAGATTCATTCAGATCGAGTTCATCTTTGCCGTATTCAATTCTGTTATTGATTTAGCCAGATATTTCGCTCTCATAACTTTCTATTCGATGCTATTCTAACCACCTCAGCCGTAAGCAGATTCAAAGGCTGTTAATCTTGGCAGTCGCACGGGAAAAGTATTGCTCTCAACGGTATAGAATGATAGTATCCGCGCTCGCTGTTTGAGTAACAATTCGTTGTTCATCGGCGCTAAAGCACGACATAAGGTCGCATTATGTCGTGAGGTTATTATTAATTTTACGAGAGTAATTCTATGAAATTTGAAGCAGTAGTACGTACTGAACTAGGTAAAGGTGCGAGCCGCCGCCTACGTCACGTTGGTCAATTCCCTGCTATCGTTTACGGTGGTTCTGAAGCTCCAGTATCAATCGTTCTTGACCATAACGACATCGTTAACCAAATGGACAAGCCTGAGTTCTACGAAGGCATCGTTCTAGTTATCGACGGCGTTGAGTTGAAAGTTAAGCCACAAGACGTTCAACGTCACGCTTTCAAACCAAAGGTTGAGCACATGGACTTCATCCGTATCTAATTCCTTTACCAAGGAATTACACGGATACAATCCAACCTTTTGCATATAAGATTATCGGACTTACCAGCCGAGATATCTGAAAAATTCGAAACCCCAGAGATTTACCACCTCTGGGGTTTTACCGTTTTTAGGCGAGAGTATTTCTGTAGCTATACCCTAGCCTTCAAATTCTATCGTTATTGATTCTATTTATTATTTTGGTTACGCGGCGGTCGTACGTAAACGTGCGAAATATGCAGGGTATCTATTGCGGATGTGGCGTTGCTGTTCAACCATGTCTTTAAAAGACGGGCCTTGTGTAAGTTGTAAGATCACTTCATTCTTGTCAAAGCGAAGAATGGTCCCTGTTACTTGAAGTTTCTCTTCCACACCTAAGCTTAATGTACCTTTCAGAGTCAGACCTCTATACAGCGTTGTTAGATTATTCATCACAATACGAATCCCCTTTTCAGAAATTTCGCTCACGTGAAACAGTTCATCATCAATACGTACGATAGGCATTGCTCGACGAGGGTACTTTAATCGATAATACTTTCGTTTCTGCACATAGTCGTCCATGTCGTCCATGCATTTTTCCTTGTTGATGAAGTAATCTAGTAACTGAGTTGCGCTTATTATAACTATCGGCTATCGAAAACCAAACTTTAGCGCGCTATTGGTGATAATGGACACATTATTGTAGCTGCAAATTTATAAAAACAATTTATTTATGTGTTTGTTTTAAATAGTAAAAACATTATTCTGTCGTTAATACAATCTATTGCTTTACTTCGCTCTCAATCGCCCTAAAATTGCTGCCTGTTCCGATTACTCCACCCTACCTAACATGAATGAGATCCGCTTTGGTAATACCATGGCTGCCCTGTCTTTTGCTCTATGGGGTCTATTACCACTTTACTATCAATTCTTACCTAATGCGGCTATGGATGAACTGCTAGCATTTCGTATTATGGCATCTGTACCATTTGCAGCTTTGTTAATTATTTTCATTCAGCGTAAAAGCATCAACCTATGTGAAATACTCGCTGATAAACGCTCATTTAGAATGACCTTTATTGCCAGTTGCTTCATGTGTATCTCATGGACCGCGTTCACTTGGGCAATGACGAATGATCGTGTTATTGATGCCAGTCTAGGCTTTTTTATTAGCCCTCTTACGATGGTTGCGCTCGGTGTTTTTCTGTTGCGTGAACGATTAAGCTTAGGGAAAAAAATCGCGTTAGTATTAGCGAGTGCAGGGTTATTATATCAGGTGCTTCAATATGGTCAGGTACCTTATGTTGCATTAACCATGGCCATATTCTTCACCATCTATGGCTATTTCAAAAAGAAAATCAGCTACGACTGGGCAACCTGTTTGTTTGTAGAAGTACTCGTGTTAACCCCGTTCGCCCTGAGCTATCTATTATTGAAACAAGCTTATACTGGTACAGTATCACTTGATTCGGGTTGGCAAACTTTGTTGCTCTATGTGGGTTCAGCTCCAATTACTCTGCTACCTTTGGTTTTTTACTCCATTGCGATTCGTCTGACCACCATGTCTAACGTTGCATTGATGCAATACATCGAGCCTACTCTTCAATTCTTACTCGCTGTGTATGTCTTTGGGGAAGTTTTTGATGAAGTGAAATTGGTAAGCTTCAGCCTCATCTGGGCAGGTCTACTATTTACCATCATTGAAAGCATGAGTAAGTTCAGACCGCTTGCGAAGCCATAAGATCAGCGAGCAGTTGAGTTAAGCCCCAGCTGTTGCTGGGGCTTAACTCTGTAATTCTCTACCGTTAATAAAACAGTCACAACAATTAGTGTTCACGCCCTGATGGATTTGATCCAAACTCAACTTGTTGATAAATATCAGCCAACTTTTTCGGCTTTTTATTGGCAAATTTAGCACTGACTTTTACCGCCACCATATCAGACTGTTCTAATAGTGCTTGCTTATGAGCATCGGCTGATTTGATGTATTCAGAATTTGCCATTGCTTGTTGGCGTGCACGATTTACGCGTTCTAAGGTTTCCCACAACATACCTCACCTCCATTCACTGTATTTATATACAGTTTAGATCCATCATAAACAATGTCAACAAATACTGTTCATAAATACAGCTCAATGGAATTATATAAACTAAGCGTCTGGTTTTAGTAATTCAAAAATAGTTCGTTAGATCATGAGTGAATCTCGTCTCTTTCTACCCCACTTACAATTTCTAACCAAAAACACTTTGATAATTAAAGATATTCAACGTCAATGTGACAATTATTAGCTTATATCCAAATTATGGCCATCGACTGTGAATTTGATCGAAGAACTTTTTCTAGAAGATAGTTTCTTATCTTTCGCGTGGTAGTGTCTTTTTATCAATATTTCGAGTAGTTCGAGTCTCGAAAGGTATCGCAAGGAGCATAAGATGCCAGAGGAGCTACATGGCTAGCAAACAACATTCACTGTATGAGGCGATTAACTCCGTGCTCTTGATCCGTATCGCTTATATCGCGGCTATTGGTCTGATCACCTTTACCCTCATTACAGAGCACGAACTGGTAGGTTTGTCGTATGTTCTGTTTCCAATAGGGATGTCGATAGCGCTATTTAGCAAATCACCTAAACGTCGAAAGTTACTGGCTCTGCTTTCATTTTTACATATTCTCATTGGCGGGCTTATTGAGCCGCTCGAAATTGATGCTATTGAAACATCTTTTCTACTGTTGCCTCTTTGTTATGTCGTCCTTTTCCCGAGTACTATTTGGCCCATCGTTATTGCATTTTTACTTATCTCACACTACTTCCTAAATATTCCAGCCGGTGAGTTTTGGGAGCTGGCGGACGATTCGATTAAGCTTCTGCTTATCACTACCTTTGCTACCATTATGACTCACTATAAGCTTAAATTTGATGAACAACTTGGTGTTTATCGAAATGAAAGTTTAAGCGATTTTTTGACCCAGTTACCTAATCGACGTGCTTTCTATAAATACATCGATAATCACGCTGACTGTAATAATCGTAATAGCGATTTCATTTTGGTCAAGATTGATGTCGATAACTTTAAGGACGTTAACGACTCCTTTGGACCTCAGCAAGCCGACATTCTGCTGAAATTTATTGCCACTCGTCTCAAGCAAGTTGTTGTCAATAAAGCTGAACTATTCCGCTTAGAAGGCGATGAATTCGTCATTGTCATCGCTGAGCGAGCTGACGTCGACCAGCAAGTGGATGGTATTGTACGCGAACTTTCACGCGCAAATCGCTTCCATTTCGAGCTTGATCGCGGCTTCTACCAAGTCACGTTCTCTATAGGCATCTCTTCACTTCGCAAAGCGACCAACAATCGTGATATTTGGCTGAAGAACGTCGATGTCGCAACTCAAAAAGCCAAAAATACCGGTAAGAATAGAGTTCGCTGGTATGACGAATCTTTACTCGATGAAACTATTCGCGCTCATCAAATTGAAGTTGAACTTGAGCAAGCCATCCGACTCAATCAGTTTGTTCTCGTTTATCAACCAAAAGTCTCCGTTAGGGATGAACGTGTAAAAGGCGCTGAGGCACTTATCCGTTGGGAACATCCCAATTTAGGGACCATTAACCCCTTTGAGTTTATCTCTATTGCAGAGCAAACTAAGCAGATAATCATGATCGGTCGCTGGGTGATCAAAACAGCTTGTGAGCAAGCAAAACAGTGGTATGACGCGGGTACACCTATTCAGATATCAGTGAACGTTTCCACAGTACAGTTTGCCCATGATGACCTGTTCACTTACATTCGTCAGGTATTAAGACGAACTGAACTGCCTTCATATTTACTTCAAATTGAAATCACTGAAACGACATTGATGAAGGATACTGAACGAGTAACTAAAATCTGCCGTCACTTACAAGACGAAGGAGTAACGATTGCGGTTGACGATTTTGGTGTTGCTTATTCATCACTCAATTACTTAAAACATCTCCCTATCGACGTATTAAAAATTGATAAATCATTTGTCGATGATTGCGTCAACGAGCACCACGACCATATGTTAGTTCGAACTATAGTGCAATTAGGGCATAACATGGGGAAATGGGTGATAGCAGAAGGCGTCGAGCACGAGGAGCAACGAAGATTGCTACTTAGTGAAGGCTGTGATGATTACCAAGGTTATCTCTTTTCGAGACCTATCTCTAGCGTTGAATTTGGCGAAAAATTTGTCGTCAAAAAGTGTATAGAATGTAAAACTTAACCACTATCAATCTTTCTGAATTGCAGAAGTATAAAAAGGGGGCATTCGCCCCCTTTCGGTTTTATTGCAAGTAAGCGTTAAGCATCCATAATAGCTTTTCTTGTTCACGGATGTAATCACCCATCAATGCAGCGGTGCCTTCATCTTCACTGACACCAGCTTGTTCTAAAATTTGACGCTGTTTGGCTAGCAGTAAACTAAAACCACTGACTAAGCCTTCAACACATTCATAACCCTGGGTTGCATTTTCGTGTTCTTTTAACTCACTGCACTCAAGGTAACGAGTAAAACTGTGATTAGGCGTATGACCCAAGGTTAAAATACGTTCAGCTAACTCATCAATTTTCGTCTGTAAATCCGTATAGATTTCTTCAAACTTAACGTGTAACTCAAAGAACTGCTGACCTTTAATATTCCAATGGTAACCACGTGTATTCATGTAGAGCACTTGGTAATGTGCCAATAGTTGATTAAGTTGCTCTGCAATTTGGGCTGACTTTTCGCTATTAAGACCAATTAAATTTACTTGATTAGACATATAAAACTCCTAACTAAACATGGGGAAATGACCGTTTCCACTCTGTTATTTCTCTATGCCGTTAGAATACCTACCGATAACAAATCGGTAAAAACGTTTGAATCTATACAATCAATCGGCAATAACTATCATGTGTTAGGTGAGAAAGCTCGAAGATCTAACTCAATCGGATCTCCTAGCCAATAAACGTACGCTGTGTGATCTAAGTAGTCATCACCTGTTACCGCATGAATAAGTACCGAATGCCCACCACGTTGAGCTTCAAGCCAGTCTATTGCTTGATCAAACTGCTGATGATTGAAATCAATCTCGAAGCTCCACATTGTATGCGGACCAACTAGCCTTTGATTGAATCGTCCCACAAATAAACATAGTGTTTGATTAATCTGCTGGCGAATCTCAGCAGCTCGATCACTGGTATTATGGTCAAAATAGACATGTGCGTGGTAGTTTTGATGGCAATTAATCGGATAGGTCATATCATGGCTTCAGTTCTAGTGACCACTCAGTTTAGCAGCATCTCACCCTATACTCTGTGATACTTACATAAATTACATTTGTGTGACCTAACTCTATGAACCTTATCGAGAGCAACCGCAGTAAAAGATATTATTACTCAAATAACCTCGTTTCATGTTATTTGTTCCCGAATAACAACGTCATTTGAGAGGTACCAATGGCAACTATAACAGATGTGTGTCGTAAGGCTGGAGTTTCAAAAGCCACTGTATCTCGCGTAATCAACGGTACAGGGCAAGTACGGCAAAGCACGCGAGAAAAAGTTGAAGCGGCGATGGAGGAGCTCAATTATCGTCCTAGCTCCCTAGCCCAAGCTCTCGCCAGCCAAAGTGGCAATAGTATTGGTCTGGTCATTTCTGATTTTACGGGTGGATATTTTGGTAACCTTTTACAACAAGCGTCTGTCAGCGCTGATCTAATGGGCAAACAGCTCTTGTTTGCTGATGGTCATAATAATGCTGAGGGCGAATTGAAAGCGGTGCATTCTCTCGTCGACAAAAAGTGTAACATTATTGTGCTCTACAGCCGCAAGCTTTCCTGTGAACAAGTCATCGCGTTAAGCCAGTCCATTACAATTCCGATTGTAAACGTGGGTCGTTCACTACCAAAACATGCCGGATTTTCAATCTCTTTTGATCAATCTAATGCGGTTGAACTCGCGGGTACCCACTTAATTGAATTGGGTCACAAACGGTTGACTTACCTTGGACCTGAACCCAACACGCCAACTTCGACTCTCAGATTGAAAGGCTTTCAACAACTTATCCAAGCACATGCCGCACAAGGTGTTGAGGGAAACGTTCTTCAATCTGCATTTGGTTTTGAAGAAAGCTATCAAGCGACCAAACGCTATTTGTCCAGTGAACAAACATTTGGTAGTGCCATAGTAGCTGCCGCGGATGATATCGCCATCGGATGTATTAAGGCGCTGAGTGAGCACGGTATTCGAGTTCCCGACGATATCTCAATTGCAAGTATCGACAACGATGCTTGCTCATCATTTATGCAACCACCATTAACAACCGTACATATACCAATTAAAGCGATCACCGAACGCGCAATGGAAGTCGCGAAACAACTCGTTGAAACGGGGATCCCCCCTGTCCCGGAAGTTTTCAAAGGTAGCCTAATCATTCGAAAATCTGCCATTAAAATCTAAATATCAATAACTTATACGCTGCAATTGCAACCATCATGAGTGGCGTATAAGTTACCTCTCCCCCTCTCCTCAAAGTAAAACTTGATCTAGCGAACACATTTTTTAGCCAATTACGACAAATTCGTGATATCTGACGCACGCATGTAACCGGTTTCTGTAACCGGTTTCCGTTGCGGATATATTGTTTAATAACTGATTAACGTCAATAAAAGGAGCAGCAAAATGAAGATTTTTCTTTGTTGTGCAGCAGGAATGTCTACCAGCATGCTGGTAACGAAAATGGAAAAAGCAGCTCAAGCTAGAAACATTCAATGTCAAATCTCCGCACACTCTGTCGCTGAGTTTGAAGAGTGCATTGTTGAATGCGACGTTTGCTTGGTTGCACCGCAAGTTAAATTCAAATTTGAGGATTTCAAACGCGAAGCCGAGGACATTGGCAAAAGTTGTGGTCTCATCGATATGATGAGCTATGGAATGCTCAACGGAGATGCCGTACTCGATCAAGCAATTGGCTTGTACGAATCACGCTAAACAAGGACTGGGGGTTAATATGTCAATATTTGATACAACTATGAGGTTCGTCGAAAACGTCGTCGCACCGGTTGCAGGCAAAGTGTCTGCACAAAAACATGTCATTGCCGTAAAAGATGGATTTGTTGCGACAATGCCCTTCTTAATTGTAGGTTCACTACTACTCGTTTTAGCTTTTCCACCTTCTGATTCAGGCTTCTTTTTTGAAGGATGGCATGCACTGATCAATGCTATTGGTTCAGACAATATCATGGCACCTTTCCAAGTGAGTATGGGTATATTTGCCGTTTATGCTTCTTTTGGTATTGGTTTTAGCCTAGCAGAATCATACAAGCTAAGACCAATGAACACTGGCATGCTGTCAATGTTCGCCTTTATTCTTGCTGCCGCACCAATGGTAAGTGTCGATATTGGTGGGGTTCTTCCGGGAGCTTACTTAGGTGGTGCTGGAGCTTTCACCGCTCTTCTTTGTGGTCTATTAGTTCCTGAGATGCAACGCCTACTGATCAAATACAATATCCGCATCAAAATGCCGGAAGCAGTACCACCTAAGATTTCTGCTTCATTTGATCTGCTTATCCCTATCGTTTTCATTTCCATTATTGTCGTTGCGATTAACACTCTTTTAGCGCAGCATGATCTGAAAATTCCATCCGCAATCATGGAAGTATTTAAGCCACTGGTTATGGCTTCTGACTCTTACTTTGCAGCTCTACTTGCCGTAATGCTGATCCAATTACTTTGGTTTAGCGGTATCCACGGCGGATCTGTTGTTGGTGGCATTATCGCTCCTATGCTACTAGTGAACTTGGGGCTAAACCAAGAAGCACTGGCCGCGGGTGAGCCTCTACCTAAAATCTTTGTAAACCCATTAGTCGACTTCTTCGTCTTCGTAGGTGGCGCAGGTGGAACATTTGGTTTAGTGCTACTGATGATGCGCTCAAAAGCAACGCAGTTAAAAACCATCGGTAAGATGTCGGTTGTACCGGGTATGTTTAACATCAACGAACCCGTTATCTTCGGTACGCCAATTGTAATGAACCCTATCTATTTCATTCCTTGGATTGTTGCACCGTTCATCAATACCACTATTGTTTGGATGGCGTTCAAAACTGGCTTCGTGGCAAAAATCATTGCGCTTCCACCATGGACAATGCCGGCACCAATTGGTGCAGTGATGTCTACCAACTCCATCACTGCCGCTGTTGTTGTTCTCACTTGTTTAACAGTCAGCGTTGTCGTTTTCTATCCATTTATGAAAATTCATGAGAAACAACTACTCGCCGAAGAACTCGCGCAAGCAGAAAAAGTATCACCAACAAAAGCAAAAGAGGAACAGCTTAATGCAGTCCGCAACTAGTGAAGAGCTTGAAGTTACTGAAGAGTTCTTGATGACACTACTTTGTTATGTCGGCTCCGCGCGCTCCGCTTTTCTGACAGCGATGCGCTCGGCGCGAAACGGAGATTTTGCTCTAGCTGAAGAACAAATAGCAGAAGGTGATCAAGCGCTTAAAGACGTGCACAAGTCGCAAACAGAATTAATTGGTTACGACGAAGGCGCTGGTAAAGTTCAAATGACCTTGATCCTCACCCATATTCAAGATCACATCATGACAACCATGTTATGTCGTGAAGTGACTGAAGAAGTAATCGCTATTCACAGAGAATTGAAAGACTTGAAAGGAACAAAATCGTGAAAAAACGCATATTCGATTACACTGCGGAAGACTTCCGTTTAGCGAATCGCGAACAGTTGGTCGATGCAATTCGACTCTCTGAAGGGCGCACCGTCATGGTTGAGAATGTTATCTCATTGATGCCGCCTATCGATATGGTTTCAGGACCTGAACTGGCTGCTGCTTTCGGCGCAGACATGATTACACTCAATTGCCTTGATGTATTTGACCCTAAGATTCGTATATTGTCCGAAAATCCAGATGAGCATATCACTATTGAACAAGTGAAAACGCTAACTGGACGATTGGTTGGTTGTAACTTAGAACCGATTCCTGAAGGTGTTACTCACCTTGCCATTGGCAGAACTGTCACAGAACAAACAGTAAAACAAGCCGTTGAGATTGGTCTCGATTACGTAATGTTAACCGGTAACCCTGGCAATTGCGTATCACAAGAAACCATTCTCAAAGCCATCACCCTTGTGCGTAGCATTGCACCAGAGATGCTGATCGTCGCAGGTAAAATGCATGCAGGTGGTGTAGGCAATGACTACGACTTAAGCATTGTCTCCGCGTTCGCAGAAGCCGGTGCTGATGTGATGATGTTCCCTGCAGCCTACACTACCCCTGGGGTAACACCTGAGCTATCGCACCAAATGATGACGGCGGTACACAAAACCAATATGCTCGGCATGCTCGCTATAGGAACTTCTCAAGAAGGCGCGACGGAAAGCTACATTGAGCAAGTTGCAATAACAGCGAAAGCAGCAGGTGCAGATATTGTTCACATTGGCGATGGCGGTTATAGCGGAATTGCTCCACCAGAGAATATCGTCCGTCTAGGCTTAACCTTACGTGGTAGACGTCACCAATACAAACGTATGGCAAATCGCCGATAACCAAATAGAACCGACGGGCTGGGACCAAGCACTCAGTTGTAATAGCTCAGCCCTTTCATTCCTTTGTCCCACTCTCTCATTTGAAAGATGAGGGGCAAAACAACGAGTCCTCCTTATAAAAGCTATTTAGCTTAGCCCCTTGCACTGCTTGGGGCTCTTTTTGAATAGTCAACGATACATATTTGAACCCCCTCTCGTTTATAACATGTCAACTCTCCGCCTCTCCCTTATCAAAAACATGATCTCTATTACATCGTTTTTAATTGACAATTAAAAATTAGTGATATCAGACGCAAGCATCTATCCACCCTCTGTAACCCCTTTTCCTCATGGCTATATTGAAATTCAACTATCACATGAAAAAGGATCTGCATATGAAAATATTTCTTTGTTGTGCCGCAGGAATGTCTACCAGCATGCTGGTAACAAAAATGGAGAAAGCGGCAGAAGACAAAGGTATCGATTGCCGAATTTCTGCTCATTCCATTGCTGAATTCGATGAGTGCATTGTTGAATGCGATGTATGTTTGGTTGCACCGCAAGTTAAATTCAAATACGAGGATTTCAAACACGAAGCCGAAGCAATAGGTAAATGTTGTGGTCTCATCGATATGATGAGCTATGGAATGCTCAACGGAGATGCCGTACTTACTCAAGCAATTGATTTGTACGAATCACGCTAAATAAAGATTGGGGGTTAATATGTCAATATTTGATACAACTATGAGGTTCGTCGAAAACGTCGTCGCACCCGTTGCAGGCAAAGTGTCTGCACAAAAACATGTCATTGCCGTAAAAGATGGATTTGTTGCGACAATGCCCTTCTTAATTGTCGGTTCTTTGCTACTCGTTTTAGCTTTTCCACCTTCTGATTCAGGCTTCTTTTTTGAAGGATGGCATGCACTTATCAATGCTATTGGTTCAGATAACATCATGGCACCTTTCCAAGTGAGTATGGGTATATTTGCCGTTTATGCTTCTTTTGGTATTGGTTTTAGCCTAGCAGAATCATACAAGCTAAGACCGATGAATACTGGCATGCTGTCAATGTTCGCCTTTATCCTTGCTGCTGCGCCTATGGTGAGCGTCGATATCGGCGGGGTTTTACCCGGAGCATTCTTAGGTGGGGCTGGTGCTTTCACCGCGATATTGTGCGGCTTGCTAGTACCTGAGATGCAACGTTTACTGCTCAAATACAACATCCGAATTAAAATGCCAGAAGCGGTGCCACCTAAGATTTCTGCCTCATTTGATTTGCTGATACCTATTGTATTTATCTCTATCATTGTCGTCACAATTAACACACTATTGTCTCAGCATGACTTACAAATCCCATCAGCAGTTATGCAGCTCTTTACCCCACTGGTTATGGCTTCAGATTCTTATATTGCAGCCCTACTTGCGGTTATGCTAATTCAATTGTTGTGGTTTAGTGGTATTCATGGTGGCTCAGTTGTTTTCGGTATCATTGCTCCGATGTTGTTAGTTAACTTGGGAATGAACCAAGAAGCATTAGCCGCTGGTGAACCTCTACCTAAAATCTTTGTAAACCCATTAGTCGACTTCTTCGTCTTCGTTGGCGGCGCGGGTGGTACATTTGGTCTAGTGCTACTTATGATGCGCTCGAAAGCAACGCAGTTAAAAACCATCGGTAAGATGTCGGTTGTACCGGGTATGTTTAACATCAACGAACCCGTTATCTTCGGTACGCCAATTGTAATGAACCCTATCTATTTCATTCCTTGGATTGTTGCACCGTTCATCAATACCACTATTGTTTGGATGGCGTTCAAAACTGGCTTCGTGGCAAAAATCATTGCGCTTCCACCATGGACAATGCCGGCACCGATTGGCGCTGTAATCGCGACCAACTCGGTAACTGCTGCTATTGTCGTACTACTTTGCTTAACTGTCAGCGTAATCGTGTTCTATCCATTTATGAAAGTACATGAAAAACAGCTGCTAGCAGAAGAACTTGAGCAAGCAAAAAAGGCTTCTTCAACTAAAGGAAATGAGGGTAATCTTGATGCAGTTCGAGGCTAGCCAAAATCTTCAAATTAATGAAGAATTCTTAATGACGTTACTTTGCCACGTCGGCGCTGCACGTTCATCTTTCATTACCGCGATGCGCTCAGCGCGAAGCGGTGACTTCACCCAAGCCGAAAAGTTAATAGCCGAAGGTGATCAAGCATTGAAAGATGTGCACAAATCGCAAACCGAGTTAATCGGTTTTGACGAAGGGGCTGGTAAAGTTCAAATGACCTTAATCCTGACACACATTCAAGATCACATTATGACGACCATGCTATGTCGTGAGGTGACCGAAGAAGTGATTGCTATTCATAAAGAATTGAAATACTTAAAAGGACTAAAATCGTGAAAAAACGTATATTTGATTATACAGCAAAAGACTTCCGATTAGCCAGTCGCGGTCAGTTAGTTGAAGCCATTCGGCATTCAGAAGGCCGAACTCTAATGGTTGAGAACGTTGTTTCATTCGCACCACCGGTTGATCTTGTTTCAGGCCCTGAACTAGCCGCCGCTTTTGGCGCAGACATGATCACGCTCAATTGCCTTGACGTGTTTGACCCTAAGATTCGTATCTTGTCCGAAGATCCTAATGAACACATCACTATTGAACAGGTAAAAGCGCTGACTGGGAGATTAGTTGGCTGTAACTTGGAACCGATTCCTGAAGGTGTTACTCATCTTGCCATTGGCAGAACGGTTACCGAACAAACCGTAAAACGTGCCGTTGAGATTGGTCTCGATTACGTAATGTTAACCGGTAACCCTGGCAATTGCGTATCACAAGAAACCATTCTTAAGGCCATCACTCTTGTGCGTAGCATTGCGCCAGAGATGTTGATAGTCGCAGGTAAAATGCATGCAGGTGGTGTAGGCAATGACTACGACTTAAGCATTGTTTCCGCGTTCGCAGAAGCCGGTGCTGATGTGATGATGTTCCCTGCAGCCTACACGACGCCGGGGGTAACACCTGAGCTATCGCAACAAATGATGACGGCGGTACACAAAACCAATATGCTCGGCATGTTAGCGATAGGTACTTCTCAAGAAGGCGCGACGGAAAGCTACATTGAGCAAGTTGCAATAACAGCGAAAGCAGCAGGTGCAGATATTGTTCACATTGGCGATGGCGGTTATAGCGGAATTGCTCCACCAGAGAATATCGTCCGTCTAGGCTTAACCTTACGTGGTAGACGTCACCAATACAAACGTATGGCAAATCGCCGATAACCAAATAGAACCGACGGGCTGGGACCAGTACTCAGTTGTAATAGCTCAGCCCTTTCATTCCTTTGTCCCACTCTCTCATTTGAAAGATGAGGGGCAAAACAACGAGTCCTCCTTATAGAAGCTATTTAGCTTAGCCCCTCGCATTGCTTGGGGCTCTTTTTAATCAAATCATTCCTCGCTCGACTGCATACTTGGCAAGCTCTGCTGTGCTATTGAGCTCAAGTTTGTGTTTGATATTTTGCCGATGAGTTTCCACGGTACGGTAGCTAATATCTAACATCGAAGCGATTTTTTTACTGCTATAACCTTGCGCCACTAACTTAAGCACCGACTCTTCCCGGCGACTCAATGGGTTCGGTTTATCAGAGGCTGGTATATCGCCTTGAGAAAACAGTGTTTGTGTGACGGACTCACAAAAGTATGTCGACCCTTGCTCAACGGTTTTGATTGCTTGCACCATTTTCTCTGCTGAAATTTCTTTAAGCATGTAACCTACAGCACCAGATTGCATGACTTTCATAATGTATTCGCGATTATCATGCATGGTGAGCATTAACACCTTCACTTGCGGGCATTCTTCTTTGATTATTCGCGTCGCATCAATACCATTCATCAAAGGCATACTGACATCCATCAGCACCACATCAGGCAGCATTAGCTTTACAACTTCTATCGCCTCTACACCGTTACTTGCCGTCCCTATCACGTCGAAATCTTGCTCAAGGCTCAATCGAGCGATGAAACCGTCAAGGACGACTTGATGATCATCAACGATAACCACTTTGATCGGCTTATCCATAAACTAACTCATCCAATTGAAGTAATACGGTAATTTCGGTGCCGAATCCGGGTTCACTTTCCAGTTCAAAGTCACCGCCAATAAACTCTACTCTCTCGCGCATATTGCGTAAGCCTATCCCTGTTTTTCTCAATGTAGCTCCGACATCAAACCCTACACCGTCATCACGAATTATTAGTTGTAGCATGTTACCCATCTGCTGCAAGATAACAGTCACTTCATTAGCTTGAGAGTGTTTTTCAATGTTAGTTAACGATTCCTGAGCTACACGATATAGCGTTGTAGCAACTTCTGATTTTAATCTATTACAACTGGTATCAAATGCCGCTTCAATACTTAAGCCGGAATGAGCACGAAAGTCTTGCAATAATGTATTTAGCGCGGCTTCTAATCCGATATCATCTAATGCACTTGGCCTCAATTTATGAGAAATATGACGAACTTCATTAATTGCCATCATCAATGATTGCTGGGAATGAGCTAAATGCTGTTTTTGCGCCTCATCAGCGAGCTTATTCGCCAACAATTCTAAATGGCATTTGCTAGATACTAAAAGCTGATTGATACCATCATGGAGCTCTCTCGCTAAATGTTTCTTCTCATCTTCTTGAAACATCACCGTTTTGTGAGCCAGCTCTTTCAAACTACGATCAGCGATGCGATGTTCATGTAGATTAACCGCTAGCGTCACAACGACAATGACCGCGACAGTCACCACTACGATCACAATCAATGAGAAAAACGTGGTTTCTATGTTTTGATCAACCGCACTTTTTAGATTTGCCACTTCCTCACTAACATCTTCAATATACAGCCCTGTGCCAACCATCCAATTCCATTTATCTAACCAAGCGGCATAGCTAAGCTTAGTGACTGTCTCGCCCGTTGAGGGTTTCTGCCATAAGTATTGATGAAACCCACCTCCGTTTTGCGCCTTATCGAGCAGCGCAACAATCAAGTAATCGCCATTGTTGTCCTGAATGTTGATTAAGTTTTTTCCTTGAAGCTCCGGCATGACCGGATGAACAAGATTGGTACCGCTTCTATCATAAACAAAGAAATATCCATCTGTGCCGTATCTCAGTTTCTCAATAATGGCTTTAACCTGTGCTTTCGCCACCTCATCGTCCAGACGAGTATCGTCATACAAATGCTTTATCGCATCTAGCGCTAGATCGACACTATCTCTAAGCGCTGTCTCTTTCGATTTAATTAGACTAGAACGAAATATCTCCACTTCTTTATCGCGAAGCATTTGCGCCTGATAAACAGAAATCCAACTAGTACTGATCGTCACAAGCAATAGTGGAAGTAAACTAAGTAAAATGATCTTAGCTTTAAGAGGCATCCCTTTCCCCTAACATATTGTATTGATGCAAAAATAAAGCGGCTTACTAAGGTAAGCCGCTTTACTGTATCATTTACATGACATTAACAATAATCACATGATCACATTCCGTAAAATCCTGGGAATACCAAAATAGTTGCGAGCACCGCTATCTGAATAGCAATAAAGGGCATCACGCCTCGATAAATGTCGCGGGTTGTGACACCTGCTGGCGCAACCCCTTTAAGGTAGAACAAACTAAAACCAAATGGGGGCGTAAGGAATGAAGTCTGTAAATTCATCGCAACTAGGATCGCAAACCAAGTCATGTTAATGCCAAGTAGCTCCGCAACAGGGGCAAGAATAGGCACAATGATGAAACAGATCTCAACGAAATCAATAAAGAAGCCAAGCACCAATATCACCAACATTGTGATAATTAGGAAGCCCCATTTTTCGCCTGGGATTTGCAGCATCCACTGTTCAACTAAGTGATCACCACCTGTGTAGGTAAATGCCATCGAGAATGCAGTCGCACCAAGTAAGATAGCAAACACCATTGCTGTTACTTTTACCGTTTCTTTCGACGCCTCATAAACCATGCGCCAGCTAAACTGCTTATATAGTAACGCAAGTACAAGTGCGCCAGCCCCACCCAATGCCGCTGATTCAGTTGGCGTAGCCACGCCAGCGAAGATAGAGCCAAGTACGACAACAATCAGTGCTAATGGCGGAATAACCGCTTTCAGTGCATTAAAAACTTCTCGCTTACGGCTAATACTCTCATCTCGTTCAATCGGTTGTGCCGCATCAGGATTCATCTTCGCGTAGATAAGAATATAAACAACGAACGCCCCAACCAACATAAGACCAGGCCAGATAGCGGCTTGGAACAGATCGCCAACTGGAACGCCTAATACGTCACCAAGTAAAATCAGTACAATCGATGGCGGAATGATCTGCCCCAATGTACCTGACGCACAGATCGTGCCGCAGGCTAAACCTTTATCGTAGTTATACTTGAGCATGACTGGCAATGAGATAAGCCCCATGGCGACAACCGATGCACCCACAACCCCTGTTGATGCCGCAAGAAGCGCACCAACAAGGACAGTTGAAATTGCAATACCCCCTCGCACACCACCAAACAGTTTCCCCATTGACTCAAGCAACTGCTCCGCCAATCGAGTTTTCTGTAAAACAAGCCCCATAAATACAAACAGAGGCACAGCCATCAATACTGTGTTTTCCATGATGGACTGAATTCGATACGGCATGAAAGCAAACATATCGAAGCCTTCTGCCCAAACACCGAAGATAAGTGCGATACCACCAAAGGTAAACGCAACTGGAAACCCTAGCAACAATGCAAATAGGGCAACAAAAAACATTACAATACCGACCATTTGTTGCCTCCTACTTCTCTACTGTTGTGTACATAAGGTGGGGATTAAAAATTCGGTTAAGCGAATGAAGAACAAGTCCAATACCGCTTATTGACATAAATAAAAATGATAATGGAATCATACCTTTAATAATCCAACGGTATGACAAACCACCCGGATCACCTGACATTTCGTTCAGCGCGTAACTTTCTTTGGCAAAATCGATACCATACCAAGCAACCAGTAGGCAAAAAGGGAGGAGGAAAAAGACGGTACCGAGTAAATCGATTATTGCTTGAGCTTTGTTAGATAGTTGCTCGTAAAATAAATCCACACGAACATGACCACCAGCTTTAATCGCGTATGGTACACCAATCAAAAACACAGCAGAAAATAGGTGCCATTCCATCTCTTGGAACGCAATAGACACATCATTGAACACGTATCGCATCACGACATCGTACACAACATTACAAAGTAGCAGGATAAATAGGATGCTAGAAAGCCAGCCTAGTAAATCCCCGAAACGATTAAATATCCGCTCTATATATATAAGACTTCTCATTCCTAACTCCATGGAACTTCAAAAGTGCTCCACTCGGTCATGAGACCGGTGGAGCTTATATACCCAAGTGACTCCTGCAGGAGATTTCTCAGGTATAGCTTTTCTTGGGCTTCGTGTGACTGTGTCACATCTTATACTTGTATTATTCAGCTTGGCTATTTAGGTACGCACGGTGTGAAATGTTAGACCATGGGCGAACCTGTTCAATATAAGCCGCTTGCGAATCTTGAATTTTCTTCGCTAGCTCATCTTTTGCTGCGTGCTCTGCAAGTAAACGTTCATTCGCTTCACCTAGTGCAGAAATCACTTCAGCAGGGAAATCCTTCACTTGAACATTTGGATATTCAGACTGAATAGACGCCCAGTTCTTACCACTTTCGTGCTTAGATTGAGTGTACATATCGTATGCAGCCGTCTTCATCGCGACTTCCAAAATGGATTGAAGATCCGCAGGTAAACTTTCCCAAGTACGTTTGTTTACCAAGAACTGAAGTTCTGTACCTGGCTCATGCCAACCTGTGTAGTAATATGGCGCGATTTTGTGGAAACCCATACGTAGGTCTAGTGAAGGTCCAACCCACTCCAATGCGTCGATAGTACGACGCTCTAGTGAGGTATACAGTTCACCTGGGGCAATATTGGTCGGTTTTGCGCCTAACTCAGCAAGGATTTCACCCGCAAAGCCTGGGATCCGCATTTTTAGACCTTGTAGATCATCAACAGAATTAATTTCTTTTTGGAACCAGCCCCCCATCTGTGTATCAGTGTTACCACCAGGGAATGAAAGTAAGTTATGTGGTGCGTACACCTCTTCCATCAACTCCATACCACCACCGTGGTAGAACCAAGCGTACTGCTCTGTCGGCAACATGCCGAATGGCATAGAAGTAAAGTAGAGAGTGTTAGGAACTTTACCTTTCCAGTAGTAAGACGCTGAGTGACCAAGGTCATACTGACCTGACTTCACCATATCAAACACACCAAGTGGCGCTTTGTGTTTGTTTGAAGAGTCAATGGTAATAATTAGGCGACCATCTGACATTTCCTCGGCCATTTTCACCATGTTTTTAGTTGCATCACCAAAAATTGGGAAGTTTGGTCCCCAAGTTTCTGCCAGTTTAAGCTTGAAAACTTTCGCCGGCTGTACTTCTTGTTGCGCAGTCTCTTGCTTGGACTCTTCACCACAACCGACCAACGCGACTGATGCCGCCAGTGTTGCAATGCCTAACTTTATTTTTCCATCTAAGAATGAATTTAATGCTCTCATTATCAGGTCCTTTGTTTCAATAAGCGTCCTTGCGACACTGTTCAAGAACAGCATCGCTTATTCAAGAGCAATAAAAAATCGGCGTGAACACTGACAAATTTAACAGACCCATTTGATTAACTAGCATTAAACTACGTATATATACGTAATCCATTCGCTATAAAATATATATCCGATTGAATTTATGATTGAAATTTCAGACTATCGAAATACAGTTGAGAGAATAAATACTTACGTAGATGTCGCGCGGGAAGTTTGCAGATATTTTAAATATTGTGATATAGACGTTTCTATTATGTATATTTATACCCAAGTAACCTCAAGATGCTTAGTTCAGCGAGAGTTGTTAGGTTTGCAGGCAAGGCGTCGATTTGAAAATCTAGTCGCTCTAAATTAAGAATCGATAACCTAGTATGCGAACCTAACAAACTCGCCCTTCGGGAGCCTGTCACTGGAACCATTTTTTCGTCAAACAACTCGGAAATAGATCGCTATTCCACGTCGTTGTTTTCCTTGAACTGGAACCAGTGACAAGGCTCTGAATCCTGAAGTCACTTGGGTATATCCAAACATAAAAAAAGACCCCAGCAAGTGGGGTCTATAAAGAATAAACATTAACAAGCGAATTAAAGCGCTTTATAAATAACCTTGTTGCCAGCTAATTGTTCTTTCACAACTAGATTCTCTTCTAGTAGCTTTTTAAGCGCGCCTGTTGCCCAAGAAGCGGCTTTGGCTTCTTCTTGTCCAGCAACTAGGCCGATACCTTTCGGATTGATGCCGTCAGTATTACCAACAACGATATCTAGTACTTGTTGTTGCTTCGGAGTTAGAGCAACGTCAGATTGTTTAGCTGCAACGACTTTCTTCGCTGCTGGCGCTACAGCGACTTTCTTCTCAACTACAGGCTTAGCTTTTTTAGTTGCTTGGATGTTCGCAACTGTCGCTTTAATGTGCTTTTGCAGTTTCAGTTGCACTTTGCGCTTATGAGCAAGTCTCATCGAGTGTTTCTCCATTTCACTGCATACCGAGCAGTGGTCAAAATTTGAAGCGCGTTTTATACCAAAAATTTGCGATTAATGACAGGAAATCGATATATTTCTGCGACAAAAGCCTGCGGTAAGTTGGTGGAAGTCTACAAAATAGTCAATATTTACAATGATCGATTTTTCTCACATCAAGGACAGATTTTTTACATCATAAGGTTGAGAATGGGAAGTGAATGAAAACCGCACACTTATACAATCACCGGCTTAAAAGCTTATCGTTAACCCAACCTTGGGTGTTTGTTACGATTAGCATTACCGTTATGGCTATCGTTTGGTTTTCAAATAATTGGCAACAATTGATCATCGGAATACTGGTATTGATTGCCGCCTTCTATGCACTCAAATTGCTCATCCGCCAGTCAACAGTTGCTTACACACTAACGCTCAGTCATTTTCAACAACACTTTGCTAAAGGCGGGTGGGTAGTCTGTTGGAATAACGTTGTTAAAATCGGTATTTGTCAGCACCACAATGATGGTTGGTATCAACCACTACCTTGGATAGGCATCAAGCTTAAGCAATACCCGCCATATTTAGACAGTATATGTCCGCGTATTTCATCTGAGATTTTGTTGGGGCAAAGAGCATTATTGTATCTTGGATTCAAGCAAGAAAACCAAATCTCACGATTTGAGGATGCAGTGTTAAATTCTCGTCCTTTCCATGCTCAAAATGGGCAAATCTACACTGGTTTACAAGCCATACTTGCCAATCGAATGGCATATCAGAGAACATTTTATGATTACGATATATTTATCTCAACTAGCGATCTTGATAGACCGGCAGAGGAATTTGTTGGCTTAATGCGCCGCTACTTAGCCGCTTCGACACAGCAGCCTAATAAAACAAAAGGCCGCGAAAGCGACCTTTAGAATAACTTTAATTAAGCGAAATTAGTAAAGCGGCATTTCGTCAGCAACAAATGGGTTAGAGACGCGTTCACGCCCAAACGTTGATTCTGGACCATGTCCCGGCACAAAACGAACGTCGTTGCCCAATGGCCATAGCTTGGTTTTGATAGAGGTGATCAGTGTATTAAAATCCCCTTTAGGGAAATCCGTACGGCCAATACCGCCATTAAACAAAACGTCACCAACGAACGCTAGCTGCGCTTCTTTGCTAAACAGCGTCACGTGACCCGGTGTATGCCCAGGAGTATGGATGACATCCATAACTTGGTTACCAAAGCTGATCGTGTCACCATCGTTGAGCCATTGATCGGGTTCAAATGCTTCGGTTAAAGGGAAACCAAACATTTGGCTTTGTCCTTCTAAACCTTGTAACCAGAAGTTATCCTCTTTATGAGGGCCAACAACACGCTTACCATCCAGTAGCTCAGCCAGCGCCTGTGTACCACCCACATGATCTAAGTGACCATGTGTCAGCACTAAACTCTCGACTTCTACACCTAATTCTTTTATCAATACCGCTAGTTGCTTCTCGTCACCACCTGGATCAATGACGATCCCTTTCATTGTCTCATCGCACCATACGATAGAACAATTTTGAGAGAAGGAGGTGACAGGAACTACCTGATACTTCAAAGACATAGAAAAACCTTATAAATAGCGAATCTGGCTGAACTATGCCACGATAGCTAGCTAACCTCAAGAGGGTTAGTTATCGCCGATGCAACGGTTAAGACCAGTAACGGACTGGACCAGTGTCCACATGAATAAAGCCACTGCTTGGATAATATCCAACCCCACCGGCTTTAATCTCACGAGCAATATCGCGCACCTTTTTGAGGTTCACGCCGTCTAAACGAAAGTCGATGGCTTGACCCAGCATATGGTAACTCTTTTTGGCTACACCACTAGAGCGAGCCCGCAAGGCATTGTTGGTTGCTGGTGATCGATAGCCTGAAATAATTTGAACTTCAGCTTCAACTCCCAACTCTGCTTGAATAAGCGAAATCTGGTCAAAAAGATGTTTATCCATCTTATGTACTTCATTACGTCTGAAATCACGACAAATTTTATCAATACGTGTCATTTCATTGAGTAGATATTTACTGCCATCAAAATAGCGCGTTTCTAATAACTCTCCCGTGTGCACATTACTCAGTGCCAGAGAACGAGCGAGATCTGGATAAGACGCTATCGCGATACTCGGAGCGCAACTCGCCACCGCTAACCCACTACCGGCTAACTTAATAAAATTTCTACGTGATACCTGCACTTTAAATAACCTTCATAACTTTATATGGATTTCGCGCTGCGAGCGACACTACCGAAGTCTGTTATGAAGTGCAAATGCATAAAACGTGCTAAGAAGTCGTCTAAATGACAGGCTTAAAGGTTACTTCTTGAACTAATTAGTAAATTATTTATAAAATATTAAATGCAAAGAATTGTAAAATTTTCCGTCTTGTGATGTTTACCTCGAGATCAACGATCTAAGTGGTAAACATCTTCCCTATACTGCACCACTCCTCCCTCTGCCCATGCCGTTTGGTAGATAATATGTACAGGTATACGCGTTCTTAACGGAATCGCTTTATTTGACTGGTTTCCCGCTTGTTCCATCCTTTCTACGTTCAAGCCTTGATTTTCCAGTAACAATATCGCAAATCTGTCCGCATGCTGCACACGGACACAGCCTGAACTAAACGCACGTGATTCTTTATCAAACAAATGCTTACTTGGCGTGTCGTGTAAGAATATTGCACGTCTATTCGGTGTATTAAATTTATACAAACCTAGCGCATTACTCTCCCCTGACATTTGCCTCATTCGATAAGGAAACGCTTTAGGGTTCGTTCCTTGCCAATCAACTAAGCTTGGATTGACAAATTCAGTTGATGTCCAATTAGGGATTATCTTGATGTTTTTCCTATCAAGGTACTCTGGATCTTGTTGGACTTGCGGGATGATATCCTCAACCATGATTTTCCACGGCACATTCCAGGTTGGATTAACAATGATCGAATCGAGCTTTGTCGTCATTACTGGTGTTTGCCGCGATATTTTTCCCACAATCACTTGAGATTCAAATACCGCCTCTCCACCATACCAATACGTTATCTGATAACTCGGAACGTTAATCACAATCAACGTATTTCGTTGCTCTGGCCAAATACGTGTTCGCTCGGCGTTGATAGCGATCATTTTTAAACGGTCATCACTGCTCTTGTTCAACCATCGCTTGGTTTTGGGACCAATAATACCGTCCGGCTTAAGACCATGCATACGCTGAAACTGCTTGATAGCAAATTCTAACTTAGTATCAAAATAGCCAACATCAGGGTTGATTCCATTGACCTCAACATCCACTTTTTGTAGCCGTAGTAACAGAGATTCACGGTTTTCGATTATATCCCCCACCCGCTTCAGCTGAGTATCTTGAGTATAGAGCGACAAAATCTCATCGCGCTCACTCGCAATCCGTAAATACGTTTTGATCAACGAGTGGTAGCTATCTGAATCGGGCGTATAGGAGTCAATCAACGCCCCCAATTGTTGTGATTGAATTGAGGCACTAAGAGATGCCATAGCTTGAACAGTTGGGACCGGTAATGATTGCATGATTCTATTGTCGAAAAACCATTGCTTGCCGTGTTGCTTGGCGAGTTCAGCATAACTCATGTACGCGATCATGCTATCTGTCGCTAGTAAATCGTACTCATACCAGCGATTACTCTTGCGATAAAACCTCAACTTACTCAACTGTTTGGAGAACAGCGGGCTCACATCAGCAACATCAATCAATTCCAATTGAAATTCCAATTGGCTGCTTTGCTGCAAATCAAACCAAATCAGTTGTTTACCATTATTACGGTATATATCTTCGACAAGTTGGTAATACTGCAAACCAATTGCGTTCGAATCACCTGCCTTGACCCAACCAATATTTTCGAAATAGCTCGTGCCCCAAGCCAGAGGAGCCTGTAGGGCTAAAACAAAGAGTAGGAGGCTTCCTCGTAACATCATTCTGTACACTTTTTTTATATCATAAAACTAAGTATGGCAGAGTATTTTCAATTACTCGGATTTGTTTAACTCATTATCATTCTAAGAAATTGAATTACCGGATATTTAACTAATAGCACTCCAGTGATTATCCCATTGAATAGCAGTGAAAATTGACGATTTTTCCCTAGGCTGAGATTGTGACAATACCGAACCAGAACCCGAACTCACCGCAAAATGTCCATCTCTCGCGACAACACCAGAAGCATCTGGTAACGATGATATTTCAACAAGATTACCAGTTTGTTTTGACCAGATCCCATAACAATTACCTCGTGGAGAGGTCGCAAGGATCCACTCTTTAGTTGCGGCAATACTGGCAATATAATGATTAAACCGGGCCCATTGCTCAGGTTCCGCCTGAAGTGGCACAAGATCCCCCCCAGCTTGATGCATAGCCAGCAGCGGCGGATATTCATCCTCTTGCCCGCGATACTGCTGCCCACACAGCACGGTTTTGTCGCCATCGTGTGCTAAGTGACGAATACTCAGCTGTTTATCAGAGAGTGTTTGTTGCTCTATCACTTCACCATTTGCCGATAAATAGCTAAGACTTGGTCGCATTGAATCGAGGTTTAGTGGTGTACGACCGTTGGTATGCACACCTCCAACGCCAACCACTAAAGTGTCGTCAGGCATGATAATCACTTCATGAGGTCCCAAACCAAAATTGGTGAATTCAGTTAACTTCTTATAGCCATCTGTTACATCATAAACACCGATAATTCCTCGACTGTTTGAGCGATCTCCTTCTGTGGCAAATAGCAGACGCCCATCATTCGAGTAAACTCCATGACCATAGAAATAGCGCGTACTCGCGGAATTGCGCAGATGAATAATCTCTCCTGAACGGAAATCAAACACCATAAAATAGGCACCCGGTCGACGCGCAAAGGCAACCGCATGACCTCGCATAGAATTCACGGCAATACCGTGACCACGACTAGGCAATGGCAGTTGTCGAATAGGTTTGCCATGCTGATCAGCGACAACCACACTAAAACGCTCACGACCGTTTAAAGCGCAGCCAATTAAAGCTGGTTTAGGCACCATCATGCTAGTGCAACCAAAAGGCAATATTGGTGCAGCTGCACCAAATAATGCTGCCTTAAGCAGCATTCTACGTGTGTTATCAGTCACCATCGGTTGCATTAAACCCTATTACGACACCTAATTCGAGCGCCACTTCTTCGTGAATAAGATAATTTAAATGCTCTAACTTGTTGTATTGTGCCATTACCATCCGATAGCCTTCTTTCGTTTTAAGCAAAGTAAATAAACTGCTATCCGTCGGCCATGTTTTCACGGTCAATTCAAATTGAGCGACAATGCGATCAGCTAAGCCGCCTTTATCCACCTGACGTAAACGCGCATCTAAGCCGCTACCATTGGCAAGATATAATTGCTGCATAGCGACGACATTCGCTTTTAAATTCAGCATTGATGTTTCCGAACGCCACGATTCAGCAAAATATGCACGTGGCTTACCAACCTTAGCTAACGGTCGGCTTAACTTCTTGATGCTATAATCAAGCTGATTCGACAATAAGGCGATATATTCAGAATCCCAATCCTTTTGTGGCAGTGTAATCCAAGGATTGCTTTGCCACGCTTGGGCAATTCGCCCTGCATTGTTGGCTAGATTTTGACTGATCGCGCCACCAAGTTGACAAGTATTTACATTAGTTTTGAAATCAGAAGCCGGATCATAGATCAACCATTCTAACGCTCCCATCCCCTGAACCGTAACACTCTGTTCGGCAATATCCTTCACTTGCCAAGCTGGATTGCTTTGGCGAAGTAATGCTGACATTTTACGACCCGTGGTGTTTTTCTTATCTGGCCAAAATTGAACATTCCAACTTTGTTCAAGTGCTGCTTGTGGTCCACGCTCTTGACCTTGCAGCGCCATCCAACTTGTCATGCTTGTGTGCCACATCTGAGCAACTACATCGATATCCTGTCCTGTTTGGCAATAAGCATTCACCGCCTGCACAAGTAATTGAGTCTGCTGACTGAAATGTCGAGCAGCCGCAAACTCAACTTCATAAACCCCTTGGCTAATGTGGTTGGTTTGTTGTGGAACAAGTTCTAGTTTCGAATTCGATTGGCAGCCAGCCAAAGCGACAGCAACTAAACTTATTGCAACCTTCGCTTTCATACACCACCTATAATGAGTTTAAAAATGCTAATAGTGCTTCACGCTCACTGGCATTTAGCTTAAGCACTTTTTGCTTCGCGACTTCAGCTTCACCGCCATGCCAAAGCACTGCTTCCATAACTGAGCGCGCACGCCCATCATGTAAGAAATATGTATGTCCATTAACTTCTTCGGTATAGCCAAGTCCCCATAGTGGCGGTGTACGCCATTCACGACCTGTTGCTAAATACTCCGGACGGTTGTCAGCAAGCCCGTCACCCATGTCATGCAAAAGCATATCGGTATATGGGTGAATAACCTGCTCTGATAAGGCTGGGCGTTCAGTACTACTGGCAGTTTTCACATTGGTTTTATGGCAAGTTTGACAGCCCATTTGACTGAATAGATCTTGTCCCTGCTTTACCAGAGGCTCTGCGGTATTACGGCGAATTGGTACGGCTAGGTGCTGGGTATAAAACTCAACAAAATTTAGAATATTGTCACTGACTTCAGGCTGCCCACCGTTCGGCAATTCCTGACAAATTTTTTGCGTGGTCGTGCAGTTTTCATTCGGAAATAAGTTGCTGGTTAAACCTACATCACCATTAAATGCGGCCGCATTTTGCTGCATTAGCGTTGGCTGACCAGCTTTCCAGCCGAATCGTCCAATCGCAAAATCGTTTTTCTGTACATCCCAAACACGATTAACCTTACCGGAAATACCATCGCTATTGCTCGCTTGTTCTGCAACCCACTTAAGCAAAGTTTGGTCTGGGATAATTTCAAGCAAACCAAGCCCTATCATTGGTGGGGCGACGCGGGCAGACATCATGGTATCTGGATGCATATCTCCATAGCCAAGATCGGTAATAGTTAAATTTGGATTACGCAGTACCACCTTGTGGCCATCAGCAAACGTCACTGGCACATCACTATAAGTGATCTCAATCTTACCTTCTGGTGTTTGATCTTGCAGCGCGAAATCTTGTAGCTGTCCACCATAAGTAGGCTCAGGAATCACACCATCTTTAATGTAAGCTTGCTTTTGTTCAGGTGACATCGCTGGAATACTTAACCGAACTAGCATTGACACCGCGTGCATATCTCCCGCTTCAGGTGGATGCCCTCGCCCATCTTTGATATGACAGTTTTGACAGCCATTGGTATTGAATAGTGGACCTAAGCCATCTCGTGCATCCGTTGAGGCTGGAGCCTGAACCCAAGGATTACGGAAGAAGCTGTTACCAACGCTAAAATCCAATCGCTTACTCATTGGTAAGTTTCCTGCAGGGAGCGAGAAAGCATTCGCCCCCTCTTTTTTTACTGCTGTATTTCCGCCTGTTTTTACTTCGTTGGCGAACGTAGACGCAGACAAAATTAACATTGAGGCCAAATAAGATTTAAAGTACCGCATCATTCCAGTGATCTCTTTATTGCTTCAAGCCTAACGAATATTGTTTTGATAAAAGGGGTCAGGCATGCTCATGTGGTTGGACAAAAAAGGGCCCATATGAGCCCTTTTCTATATTGGATAATTGATCGAATTAAAATTCGTGATCTGCCGTATCAGGGTTCAGGCTATCAATACCGATCAACTTTGCCGCTCGTTCGATAGATGCAGTTTGTGCAACTAACGACATAATAGCTTCGTTTACTAACGCGTTGCCTTGAGTATTACCCGCGGCAATCAGTTGATCAAAATGCTGATTTTCTTGCTCAGCAGCAGTCACAAGTTGACCAACCTGTGCGCGAGTTTTATCAAACTGCTTCTGAATTTCATCCGCTGCTTTTTGATCATTCTCAGCAACGAGCGCATAGATACCAGGACCTTCTAACTTGCTACCATCAACTTTGTCATAAGTACCCGTGTATACGTTATAGATACCCTGCTCGTTGTAGTAGTGAGAGTTGTGAGTATTATCTGAGAAGCAGTCGTGCTCATCTTCAGTAGAGTTCGCCTCTAGCGCCACTTTCATTCGCTCACCCGCTAGTTCACCCAAAGAGAGTGACCCCATACCAAATAACATTTTGCGTAGACCGTTTTCAGCAGAACCGTTAAGTAACTCTTCGCGGTAGTTACCGGATTCACTTGCTGACCACTGCTTCTCCATCCACTCGAGATCTTGAATTAAAAGATCGGCAGCCGCGCGTAAGTATTCACCGCGACGGTCACAGTTACTATTGGTACACTCATTACCCACAACGAAATCGGTGTAAGCACGTTCTCCAGCACCTGAATTAGTCCCGTTAAGATCTTGCCCCCAAAGTAGGAACTCAATCGCGTGATAACCCGATGCAACATTTGCTTCTGAACCGCCGACTTCATTTAGCTCAGCAATCAATTCAGGGGTAATTTTGGTCACATCAAGTTTCGTCGCGCCAATCGTTAGCTCTTTATTTGCCACGATATTTGCCGTCGCGCCTTCATTTCCCAATTCATATTGATAATCAGAAGATACGTAATCAATCAAACCTTCATCTAACGGCCATGCATTCAATTGCCCTTCCCAATCATCAACAATTGCATTACCAAAACGGAATACTTCGGATTGCTGGTAAGGCACACGTGACTCAAGCCATGCTTGTTTAACGCTAGCGAATGTCGCTTCTGTTGGTGTAGCAAGGAAAGCTTCGATTGACTTATCGAGTGAATTAGCCGTAGAAAGGGAGTCAGAAAATACTGCATGGGCTAAATCAGCGTAATGCTCAACAACTTTTTGTTGAGTAACGTCAGCCGCAAATGCAGAACTGCCTGATACAAGTAGAGCGGTCGCAATAGTGCGGGCCAAAACGGTTTTTACCTTCATTATTAAAATCCTTGTTGAGCTTGAAGATGTACATGCTAATTATATTGCTAATTATTATCATTAACACTAAGGTTTCGAATGATACAAACTTACAATTTATTTGCAAGGTAAAAACAAAAAAACCTCATAATTATGAGGTTTTTATCAAATCTTATTCGCGAGAAATTTACAATTTTAACACATGTTTCCCGTGAGATATCTTAGCTTTCAGATAGCTTTCGTTGCCTTCTTTGATATGCGCTAATGTATTAACAACTTCAACTATTTCAATGCCATGCTGTTTTAGCTCGCTCACCTTCTTAGGGTTATTTGTCACCAGTCGAATCTTCTCTACCCCCAAAGCTAATAGCATTTGCGCCGCCTCGGTAAAGTCACGCATATCATCACCAAAACCGAGATGATTATTGGCTTCATAGGTATTCATACCTTGGCTTTGCAGGCGATATGCATCTATTTTGTTATACAGTCCAATACCACGCCCTTCTTGACGGAGGTATAAAATGATACCACCAGCTTCACCCATACGCTCAATGGTCTCATCCAGTTGCTCACCACAATCACAGCGTGAGGAATGAAACACATCCCCCGTTAAACATTCAGAGTGCATGCGCACTAAGGGAACACCTTGAGAGAGATCTGCTTGTTTAAAAATAACGGCTACATGTTCTTTATCCGTCATCAATCCATTGAAGGAAAGAATCTCTGCATCGATTTTGCTTCCTACACCGACTTTTAATCCAACTCTGGCTCGTACATCCGCCATATCAATACTCACTTGAAGTCTTATACTATCTATTTGTGTTACTGCATTCATTACAAACGCCCTCTGTGAGTAACTATGAGGACTCTTAACCAATAATTCAATATTTAGATCACAATTGTTATAATATAACAAAAAATATGCAGTGTTATACCGTCTATAGGGGGCTAGATGTTAAAACGGACAAAAAAAGCCAGCACACGAACGCATGCTGGCTTTTAAAAATTGAACTGAATGTCGCTTGATTTAATAAGCTTGGTTACGTTGCCATACCGAAAGCTCAACCCAAACGTGTTCTAGCTGTTTGAGTTCTTCTTCCGTCAGTAAATTCAACGTTGGTTGGCTATGAGGAAGAGTATATGCTTGTAATGAACTTATATTCATATAAAAGTCCTTTTTCAATTGTAATAACAATGTATCCACAGCACTTCCCTATTAATTATTAGCCAAACTAAAAGTTTATTTTTTGCTCAATTGACTCATTAATAACTATGATAACAAAATAGTCGATCTGCGCACTATTTAGTCACACAAATGGGACTAATATCACTAAAGATAGCCTTGCTTTCTCTAGTTCATTAAGATCCAATAAAGATCTTACACACAAAAAAAGTGGGTCAATCCAATAGATCAACCCACCTTTAAATCTTTAGTTTAGTACCTAATTTAATCGCGCTGCCCGAGTTTTACCTGGCCATTGTCAGAAAACCACAATGCTTCATTGCGGCGTCGAGCAATTAAGATCGGTCCGTCATCATAGAAAAGAAAATTCTTCCAATGTTTCTTGAATATCGACCACTTGGTTTCTAAAACATTATATTTTTCATAGCAAAAATAAACTGTTACATCATCTTGCCAATCGATAAACTGCAAGACTGCTTCTGGAAGCTCTACATCATCCGAATCCCAAGCACTCATCCAATTCACGGATTCCGTCCAGTTAGAGGCATTCATTGGCCAGTCACTAGAACTCAATCGCTCTGCATCCGGGCTTTGAGCACTAATGTTATCTTTCCATAACTGCGCTGAACGAACTTGATCCATTGGCTTGATCGCCTCTAGATCCTCCGCAGGTACTGGCATCGACTGGTGAGTAAAAATCCATTTTCTTTGGTAGTTTTCCAAAGGTAAATAAGACATCTTGTTCCTCAATTAAGACTTCAGCCAACCCTTTCCGCTGGCTTGTTCGGTTATTTGTTTTGGTCCACAACACTAACGGGTGTTATCGATCGGGTTTCCATGCAGGGTTGATCAATGCCGTCAATACATGGTCACACCATTCGTCATTAATTAACAAATAGTTCTTTGCAAACCCTTCTCGTTCAAAGCCAACACGCGAAAGTACCGCCTCGCTGCGTGTATTGTGGGGAATGTAACTTGCCATAATCCGATGCATATTTTGCATACGAAACATGTATTGAACGGCAAGTTTTAGCGCTCTAGTCATTATACCTTGCCCTTGCGCATCTTGACTAAGTGAATAACCCACGTTACAAGCATAAAACGGAAATCTGGTAAGATTACTGAACGAGATAGTGCCTAACATCGCCCCACTTGGTTTATCGATTACCAACAAATAATACCCGAGCGCGTGTTTATGTAACTCATTGAGTTTAATGAGTCTTCGTGTCCAAGCAGAGAGGGTGAAAAATTCATCCTCTCGCTTCGGTTCCCACACTTTAAGGTGCTCTCTATTGGTGAGAAAATACTCTAAAATCATGTAAGCGTCAGTTGGCTCTGCCATACGCAATACGATATCACCATCGACTTCATACACTTGTTGTGGTGTGCTGACTGGTGTCATCAATTTTTACGGATCCCATATTCACGCAGTTTGTTCGCTACGGAAGTATGAGATACAGCAAGGCGTTTAGCCAATTTACGGCTTGAAGGGAATGAATGGTACAGTCTCTCCAACACTTTTGACTCGTACTCTTTCATAATCTCATCGAGCGAACCATCTAGGCTCAATGCCGCTCCGGAGGAGACTGATGCTTCGACCTGTGGCAAATGGAACAGTTCTACGGTCAACGTATCCGATTCCAGTTCAGTGAGGGCTCTAAGCACCATATTTTCCAACTGGCGCATATTTCCAGGCCAATTATACGATGTTAATTGAGCGATCAAATCTTCTGTCAAATAAGGTCGCCCCATTCCTAACTGAGTCACATATTTAGCAATAAACATCTCTAGCAATGGTTCGATATCAGTCGTACGCTCACGTAATGGTGGGATCTGAACGGTTAATACATTTAAACGGTAGAATAAATCTTCTCGGAAGGAGCCCGACTCCGCTAGATCTGCCAATTTGTGACGAGTTGATGCAATAACCCGCACATTAACTTGCACTTCATGCTCTTCACCGACACGGCGGAATCGACCATCTTGCAGCAGTCTCAACAGTTTGATCTGTAAGTGCGGACTCATCTCCCCTATCTCATCGAGGAAAACTGTTCCGCCATTCGCTTGTTCAAAAATGCCTTTATGTGCAAGTTGATTATTGAACATGCCTTGTCCATGACCAAACAGTTCTGTTTCTGCTACATCATCAGGCATTGAAGCACAGCTGATTTTTAGAAATGGTTGTTCGACGCGATCAGAGCGATTGTGGCAAGCTCTTGCCAACATCTCCTTACCCGTACCGGTCTCACCCTGAATCAACAAGGGTTGTTCCATATTAGCCAATTTCTTGGCTTGGCTGATAAGTGCTTTGTGGCGGTTCGAGATACCAACAAAATGCTCAAAACCAAGATTACTTTGCAATGGCAGCATTTGTTTTAATAATGATTTATCTTGCGTGGCACGAATGATCATTACTGTACTGGCTAGTATCGACTCTTGCGCCTCTGTCGTGATGTAGACTGGCATAATTTCCATGACATAGTCTAAGCCATTAATCACGATGTTCTCACGTTGGCGCGTTATGTTGCCTTCAGCCCACTTTGTGAAGTTGAAACTTGGCAATAACTGGCTGATTTGGTGAGAGATGACCTCTTGCTCTTCAAGATTAAATAGACTCAACGCGGCTTGGTTAGCCATGTCTACATAGCCTCTTAAATCTATTGCAACAACGGGCTCTGGTAAATTATTGAGAAGAGAAATAAGCTCAGTATTATGCCTTTCCATTGGCATAAACTGAATTTTACGAACATCTTTTACTCCAGAAATTCGACGAATTTCTGCCATCAGTTCACTGAAAGTATCAAAATCAATATCAGGGCAGTTAAGATAAATGATACCGGTAATATCAATTTCGATACCGCGCAAATCGAGGTTTCTCGCAGCTAGAATATTGAGCAACTCACGAGTTAAACCGAGTCTGTCTTCACATAAAACTTCTAGACGCACTGAATTAGTCCTAAGTTAAGGTGTCAGGAATAGTTGACAGTAGTTTCCTCTAAGCCTAGATACCCGTCAAGCAAAGCTACCTTACTAGCTTCACATTCATGCTATTTAACTGTTAGTGCGGCCACTTTTAACGCGATTTGCTTGCGAATTGCAGACAATTTCACCGCCCTCTCAGGGTGCCAAGGCATCGGGCGAAGCAAAGATATCGCTTTAATGCCCAATCTAGCGGTCAAAATACCCACGCCGATACCTTGTCCAGCGCGTGCAGATAACTTGCCAGCCAAATCCATCGACATCAAATCCATACCGGCATCAATGGCTAATTCACTCGCACCAGCCGCAGCCATGTTGACCAAAGTGCATTTAAATAGCTTTAAACGAGACCAATAACCCAGTTCAATGCCATAGACTTGGGCAAGGTTATCAACCATTTTGAAGTTTCGCCAAGCAACGAGCAGCATGTCGGCTACCGCAAGTGGGCTAATCGCGACAAGAGCAGCAGATTCAGTCGCGTGTCGTGTAACAATTTGAGTCGCTAATTTATCTTGCTCTACGACCACTATCGCATCGTACATATCTAGAATTTCGGCGTCACTATGCGAAGCGTTAAGTCCATTGAGCCATCGGTCATAACTGAGCGATTCTGGTTGAATACCACCTTGGCGTGCCAATTTTTGACAGAATGCTTTTCCTTGCCCAACACTATCATTATTCAATAGTGCTTCGCTTTGTTCCTGAGTAGAGAAGTGATTGCGCAAAGTGCGCAGTTTCCACAACTCTTTACCTATGGCACCAAGACCTAATGCAGCCAAAGCCGAAACAAACCCCGCCCAACTTAGCGCCAACCAATCTGCACTTTGAATCGCTTGTAACACTGTATCAAAAGATTGCCATGCAACTAGCGCAGAAAAAGCACCAACCATCCCTGTTGTAAGCCATTTGCGTCCTTTATTAGGTCGAATAACCTGTTCTAACTGTTTTTCGCTTGCTTGTTCTTGTTCTTCTATAGCGGCTGGTACAAATTTCTCGCTCGTCTCAAATTGGACTTGAGCCGTGAGTTCAACCTGTGGATCAAGTTCAGCTTGGAGAGGCTGGTTAAATACTTGTTTAGATTTAAATTCACTCATTTCAGTTTGTCTCCAATCAAATACTCAAGCGTTTTGTCCATACGTACATGGGGTAATGGTTCATCTTGCTCACTGTACATTGGTTTAAATGCTGTAAACTCAAAACCTTTACTGTCCCAATAGGCGGCAGAAGGCAGCTTTTTCGGCACCTCTCCTGGGTAGAGCGTCATTGCCTCACCCATTAGCGATACACCTTGAATAGCCGGAATAGACTGCTCACCATTACCGATAAAACCCGTTTGCGTTGCTTGAATCGATGCAATACTCATGCAGCTCATTTCAATGTTCTCAAATGAGGCGGTTTGCCAAGCAGGATGCACCATTTGTTGCAGCAGCGACACCAAATTGCTGTGTTGGTCTGGTGTGACATGATCAGCTTTTGTTGCGGCAAACAAAACCTTGTCAATACGCGGTGCAAATAGCCTGTTTACCAAGCTGCTACGCCCATAGCGAAAACTGTGCATGAGCTGCTCAAGCGCCCCACGCATATCCATAAATGATTCATTCCCAGCATTCAAGGGCTGCAGGCAGTCTACCAACACGATTTGACGGTCAAATGTAGAGAAATGATGCTTATAAAACGCTTTAACAACTTTGGTCTGGTACTCTTGGTAACGCGCTTTCATCATGGCTAAATTACTATTTCGCGCCGGTTTTTCCTCAGCGTCAAACCGACACGGGAAAAATTGCAACACCGGGGCGCCATCTAACTCACCCGGCAGAACAAACCGTCCCGGTTGAACCCAATGCAAGTCATGTTCCTTACATGCATGCAAATATTGGGTATAACTCTCCGCGACGGATTGCAACAGATGCTCATCAGTTTCGGCATTTAAGTCGACTTTTTCCAACTCATCTAACCATGCTTTTGCCAACTCTAATCGCTTGCCAGACAATGCACCAAATTGACTTTGTGACCACTGGTGAAAATCCATATCCAACAAGGGTAAATCAAGCAGCCACTCCCCTGGATAATCAATAATATCGAGATGCAATGTCGCGGTGCTACTTAACAGCTTCTTAGTTTTTTTGGTTGATTTGTATTTCAGTGCTAGACGAATCTCACTAACATCACGCGTCGGTTCGGGCCAATTAGGATTATTACCCTGTAACTGATTCATCGCCTCATCATACGCGAAGCGAGGCACCATCATATTCGACTGTGGCTCACGCTTTGCGCCAATCACACGTTTATCACGCGTTGCACTGAGTAAAGGTAATTGTTGATGAGTGGATGTATGAAGGAGTTGATTAACAAGTGAGGTAATAAAAGCCGTTTTACCCGCGCGAGATAATCCCGTCACCGCAATCCGCACATGAGAATCCATACTGCGGTGCAGAAAATCGTTCACTTCTTGTTTTATGTTCTTCATCGAATCTCTCGTTCAATCTTTTATTATTGCTACTTTATCACTATGTATATTAATCGCGGATGAACAAAAAACCTCTGATAATTATCAGAGGTTTAGTTGAAATCTTAGCCTTACTGCACCGCTGACGTTTCTCGAAAATTAATCATCTTCGATCAGCTTGTAAATAGTGAACAAAGCAATTTCTAACAATACGAGCAAGACACAAGTTATGGTGACGTATTTTTGTTCAAAAATACTGATTCCGTGAAGGATTAAGTCATACCCGATAAAAAAGCCCACAACAGCAGCGATAAGAATTTGAAGTATTTGAATAAACCGTGGCATGCATTCTCCTATTTTTTACTTTAAACCTAAGACAGTATAGAGACAAAAAGTGCAGCTTTCGCTGCACTTTTGTCAATTGTTTAGCAAATGATTCAATGTGTTAACTCACTCAGCTTCCATTTCTTGGATTTTTACTTTCCAAGTATCTGGACCAATTTGGTGGGCATTCGCACCATTTGAGTCAACCGCAACCGTCACCGGCATGTCTTCTACGTCAAATTCGTAGATCGCTTCCATACCCAAATCTTCAAACGCAACCACGCGTGCTTTCTTAATCGCTTTCGCCACCAAATAAGCCGCGCCGCCTACCGCCATTAGATAAACTGACTTATGTTGTTTAATTGATTCAACCGTTGCAGGTCCACGCTCCGCCTTACCAATCATGCCCATGATACCGGTTTGATCAAGCATCATATCGGTAAATTTGTCCATACGAGTCGAAGTTGTCGGGCCGGCAGGACCAACAGCTTCATCACCGACCGCATCCACAGGGCCGACGTAGTAAATAAACTTACCTTTAAAATCAACACCAGCAGGTAAACCCTCGCCGTTGTCCAGCATGGTTTGGATTCGTTTATGCGCCGCATCTCTCCCCGTCAAAATCTTGCCTGAAAGGAGTACGGTTTCCCCCGTTTTCCACTCCATGACTTCTTCTTTTGTAATCGAATTGAGGTTAACACGACGAGTATTCTCACCTGCTTCCCATGTGATATCTGGCCAATCTTCTAATTTAGGAGGAACAAGCTCAGCTGGTCCTGAACCATCAAGGGTGAAATGCACATGGCGTGTGGCGGCGCAATTTGGGATCAAACAAACTGGTTTCGATGCTGCATGCGTTGGCGCAGATTTAATTTTCACATCAACCACTGTGGTTAAACCGCCCAAGCCTTGCGCACCAATCCCGAGTCGATTGACACGGTTAAAGATATCTAACCGAAGTTCTTCTTCAGCATTTTGCGGACCGCGATCGATTAACTCATGAATATCAATATGTTCCATTAACGATTCTTTTGCCAGAACCGCAGCTTTCTCTGCCGTTCCACCAATGCCAATGCCCAGCATACCTGGCGGGCACCAACCCGCGCCCATCATTGGTAGTGTCTTTTCAACCCACTCGGCAATATCGTCTGACGGATTAAGCATCGCCATCTTAGTTTTGTTTTCACTACCACCACCTTTGGCGGCGATTTGAATTTCAAGTTTATCACCTGGTACCATATTAATATGTACAACCGCAGGCGTATTATCTTTGGTATTGATTCGCTTGCCCGCAGGGTCTTTAAGCACTGAAGCTCGAAGAGGATTATCAGGGTTAGTGTAAGCTTGGCGTACACCTTCATCGACCATTTGCTGTACCGTCATGTCAATGTCGTCCCACTGAACACCCATACCGACGTTCACAAAACACGTTACGATGCCGGTATCTTGACAGATCGGGCGGTGACCTTCAGCTGACATGCGTGAGTTAATTAATATCTGGGCGATAGCATCTTTCGCCGCTTGGCTTTGTTCACGGTGATAGGCTTGCTCAAGCGCTTGAACAAAATCGAGCGGGTGGTAGTAAGAAATGTACTGAAGTGCATCAGCAACACTGCTGATCACATCCTGTCTGCGAATAACTGTCATGACTGGCCTCTTTTTTGCTTCCATTACCCCCCGCTTTGTAAACATTCGTGACTGACAAGTTTACACAAGCCAGCCATCAGTTTTTATTCTAAGTAGCGGGTTCTATTTTGGTTATGATACTCTTGCTTTTCCCAACACGCCACGAAGCGAACGAACTCTTTGTCACAATTTAAACAAATGAATAACACGCAAGCAAATCGTTTACAAATCAAACAGATTAATTACGCTTCTGACCTTGCTAATACGCTATTTTCACCGATTTCAATACAGAATTGGGCGATGTTGTTACGTTCTGCCTCGCAACATCATGTAGATAGCCGATTTGATGTCTTAGTTGCAAATCCAATTGTGACATTAGTAACTCACGGTAATAGCACATTAGTAAATGAACCTAATGACAGTTATCAAACAAATGACGACCCCTTCACTTTGATCCAAAGTGTCCAAAGGCGTTATTTGAGTGATCTTAACTATCAAGGCGAATTACCTTTCATTGGTGGTGCATTGGGCTATTTCGCTTACGACTTAGGTCGCCAAATAGAAACAATACCAAATATAGCCTTACAAGATCTCAGTACGCCAGATATGGCGGTCGGCATTTATGAATGGGCGGTAGTGATAGATCATCACCAACAGCAAGCATGGGTGGTTGGACAAAATATTGAACAACATTGGCAATGGCTACTGAAGCAACAAGAACCGCTACAAACTAGCTTTGCTTTGCTTGAAAACTGGCAGTCAAATATGTCAGAAGATCAATACAAAAATAAGTTTGCTCACGTACAAGAGTATCTGCTCTCTGGTGACTGTTACCAAATCAATTTAGCACAGCGGTTTTCTGCTCCATATCAAGGCTCGGAGTGGCAAGCATATCAAAAGCTTGAACAAGTGAATCAAGCCCCATTTTCTGCTTTTATTCGCACCGAACATGGTGCAATTTTAAGTGTATCTCCAGAGCGATTTCTTCAAGTCAACGCTGGAGAAATTGAAACCAAGCCAATAAAAGGCACACGCCCGAGGTACAGTGATCCAATTGCCGACATTGCCTCAGCACAAGAGCTGGCGAATTCCGAAAAGGATCAAGCTGAGAACTTAATGATCGTAGATTTGCTGCGCAATGATGTAGGAAAAGTTGCCAAGCCTGGTAGTGTTCATGTTCCAAAACTTTTTGATATTGAAAGCTTTCCTGCAGTACACCACTTAGTCAGCACAATTAAAGCGCAGCTCGATGATGGGTATGATGCAATGGACCTATTGCGAGCAAGCTTCCCAGGTGGATCCATTACTGGTGCGCCAAAAGTGCGCGCAATGGAAATCATTGAGGAACTGGAACCACACCGACGCAGTGCGTATTGCGGAAGTATCGGTTATATCAGTCGCCACGGTAGAATGGATACCAGCATTACTATTCGAACATTAGTCGTAGAAAATGGAATGCTGCATGTTTGGGCTGGTGGTGGATTAGTCGCGGACAGCCAAGCTGATTCTGAATACCAAGAAACCTTTGATAAATTGAGTCGTATTTTACCTGTACTCGGCTAGCTAATTTAAGCACTAAATCCACTTTTGAATCATCAACTTCAGATCAGTAGCGGTATAAGGTTTTGTCAAAATGTCATCCATACCGCTGGCAATGCATTTCTCCATCTCTTCAAGAGTGGTGCCTGCCGTTAGCGCGACAACTGGTCTTATAAAATTTTGTTGCCGCAGATATTTGGTGGCTTCAAAACCATCCATTTCAGGCATTCTGCAATCCATAAAAATCAGATCGTACTCGCTGCTTTTCACCGCTTCGATAGCTTCAACGCCATTTGTTGCGGTATCCGGGGTAATCGATAGTTTCTTCAACATTTGCGTGATGATAATTTGATTTATTCGAATATCATCGACGACTAAAATAGAAAGATTGGCGAGTGGTTTGGATGATTCAGGATTGCTGATCTTCGCTTCGTCAGCATGCGCTGCAATTTTAAGCGGCAAAGCAATATTAAACTCGCTTCCTACCCCTACATCACTTTGAAAGTTGATAGTGCCCGACATTAAGTCAACTAAATTTCTGCAGATAGCCAAACCCAGCCCTGTTCCTTCATAAGTGCGCCTTGTGGTTCTATCGGCTTGCACAAATGGATCAAACAAGCTTTGTTGCGCTTTTTTAGGAATACCACATCCACTATCCTTAACCTGCACATGAAGTACACTCTCTTCCCACCTCGCGAACACTTCCACTTTACCTTCAGAAGTAAATTTCACCGCATTACCGATCAAATTAGCTAGTATTTGACTGATACGCTCGAAATCTCCCACCAATATCAACGGTATACCTTCATCCTCTTCAATCAAAAACGCAATTTGCTTCTCTTGCGCTTGTGGTGAAAAAATACCGTGGAGCATATTTTTCATTTCTTCCCAAGAGAACTGACTCGGGAATAATTCCATCATACCTGCACTTATCTTACTGAAATCAAGTAGATCATTAATTATGTGGCGCAACAGATCACCCGAATGTGTCAAATTACTCAATATAGTTCTTTGATCTAATGTAAGTGGTGTATCGGCTAGAAGCTCAGCACTCCCTAATAAGCCGTTCAAGGGTGTTCGTAATTCGTGATTTATCATCGCAACAAACTCTTTCGTTGCCCGCTCAGATTCCTCTGCTCGTTTTCGAGCCAATTGGCTTTTGGTCACCATCAATTGACGGCTAATCGCACTACACAGTAATTCAACCACTAAGGCCATTTGGCTTTGAATAAAGTCCGCATCAATATCACATGTATTGACGTCTATCCTCAGCTCACCAACCAGCCCTTGTTCCAATTCCACTGGAAGGATTAATACGCTTTCGCACCACACCGGTGAGGCTTTAATCCTGACAACATCGTGGGAATTACATCCGCCAAAGTGGCTAGAAAGAACTGTTGGAATTAGACCCACCTTGAGATATAAACTTACGTCATCAATTAAATTGCAAGCGCGTAGGCGTTCTAAAAAACTCGATAGCAAACCATCATCCAGAGTCCGACTTAGGAATGAACGACCGAAGTGAACGAGAGACTCACTAATATAGGCTTCAAGTTCAAGTTTCTTGAGACCACTTGAGTTTTGATATTCAAGTTGCTTTAGTACAAGTTGCAATTGTTGATTCGTCTCGTAAAGCTCAAGACTTTTTAGTTCCAACAAGCTTTCAGCCTGTTTTCTCGCGGCTTTTTCTCGGGCAATTTTCCTTTCAAGATGGATTTGGTTCATATCGACTACTTAACAAGTAACAACTGAAATTGCACATGGCTGCTGTCTTCCGACTGCTCGCTCATTGAAATATCTAATTGCTCACCAAAATGATCCGCGCAGCCTTTTACTAGCCCTAAGCACACATTGGACATACAGCGCGCACTTTTATAGTCAAAAATAAGCTCTGTTTCACTTTCTGAGATGAATTCAAACTGTGGCGGATTTGCATCTGGATACAATTTTTTCACTTCAATATGGATATAGTCCTCTACGAGACGAACAAACTGAAAACAATTTTTACACTCTGAAAGACTCGCGGAATAAGGAAGTGTCGAATACAAGTTGATGAAAATTGACTGTCCAAATGCTTGTTGTAGTTCATCAGGCGGCATATTGGTTAACTTACCCAGCTCAACAATGAGTTTCACCAAAAGCTTGTGGTCATAACTACCCACGGCGGTATAAGCTCCGTCATCTCCGACGTTATCTAAAATTTGGTCGACCACCTCTAGCCCGAACTTATCTTCAACTAAGTCTATGAACTCAGTAAATATGATTCCTTTCATCACCTGCCCCTTTTTATGTTATACCTTAGTGCTTGTGAAGCTATTCTTAATTAACAATGATGAACAAACGATGCTCAACCAGCAATGATCATTAGACAAAGCATGATCCATAAAGTCGGCTTTTTCAAATAGATACCGGAGTAACTGTGTTAGTACCAACCAGCCGAAACGCGCTTATGCAACATTTTCTCGCCCAACAGCCGGTTTCCTATCACGCTGGGGCACTTAAACGTCTAGGTTTTTTACAGGATCAACCACTGCGGAAAGCCGCTGTTTTAATCGGTTTTGTTGAACGAGAAGATGGCTTACATGTTCTGTTTACTAAGCGTGCCAAGCATTTAAGGCATCATCCCGGGCAAGTAAGCTTTCCTGGGGGAAAATTCGAAGAAAGTGACACCTCACTCTACTCGACTGTATTGAGAGAAACGGAAGAAGAGATTGGGATTTTTTCAAATCAAATCGAAATTTTTGGTCAAATGGCCGCATTGCCTACTATTAGCCGCTTTTCTGTCACTCCCTACTTGGCTTTCGTTGAGCCAGACTACACCGCAATCATCGACACTAATGAAGTTGACCAAGTTTTTGAAGTACCGGTTGAAATAGTGCTAGATCCACAATATCTCCACAGCAATACCTTTTCTGTTAACCAACAGCAACATCAAATCTTCGCCATTAATTATGGCCAGCACTTTATTTGGGGTATGACAGCGCAAATAATTCAAGCTTTACAAAACCATTTAGTACAAAAATAACGCAGATATTACTCATTCTCACCATTTCATCTTTCGTACGGTAAAATAAGCCACCCTGACGCAAACGCTTGCTATGTGCAAAATAACCACAGCTAATTCCATTGATAAGTTTTTCTAATCCGAGGCATTAAGAAAAATCACGTGTAGCACGTCATTTTCGTGACAAAAAACTCCTTTTTGGAATATCATTAGCGCATCCCCGTAAAAACATGATGTAGATCTAATTTTTATGTAATTTTTTCTTGCAAAATTGCACCTGACTTATTTCCTGTTCCCAAAAAATGAGTAACTTAAATATGAACTCAACTACTTCATCAGCTACGGCTGAACAACAATCTAGTAAATTTAACTATAAAGATTTTACTTGGTGTTTATCACTATTCGGTACCGCTGTAGGTGCTGGTGTACTTTTCCTTCCTATCAAAGCAGGCGCTGGCGGTTTTTGGCCATTAGTTATCCTTGCTTTAATCGCGGCACCAATGACTTGGTTCGCACACAAATCTCTTGCTCGCTTCGTTCTTTCTGCTAAGAACCCTGAATCAGACATCACTGATACAGTTGAAGAACACTTTGGTAAAACTGGCGCGAACTTAATCACTTTTGCTTACTTTTTCGCGATTTACCCTATCGTTCTTATTTACGGCGTTGGTATCACCAATACTGTTGACTCTTT
Organism: Vibrio kasasachensis; assembly: GCF_050337565.1. NCBI lineage: Bacteria > Pseudomonadati > Pseudomonadota > Gammaproteobacteria > Vibrionales > Vibrionaceae > Vibrio > Vibrio kasasachensis. The sequence goes on from NZ_JAKJTB010000012.1 coordinate 390,837, forward strand.
CCTAGTAAACCAAATGGGCATGGAATCAATCCCACGTTGGTTGCTATCAGCGGCACTGATTGCTGCAATGACAGCAGGTGTAGTATTTGGTAAAGAATTAATGCTAAAAGCAACGTCAGCAATGGTTTACCCACTTGTTGCGATTCTACTAGCACTTTCTTTCTTCCTAATCCCAGACTGGAACACTTCAATGGTTGAAGTTGCACCTGACTGGTCTGCAATGCCTTCTATTGTTTGGCTTGCGATTCCAATCATCGTGTTCTCATTCAACCACAGCCCTATCATCTCTCAGTTCTCTAAAGAACAACGCCTAAAATACGGTGACAACGCAGTTAAGAAAACTGACGCAATCACTGGCGGCGCTGCAATGATGCTGATGGGTTTTGTTATGTTCTTCGTATTCTCTGTTGTTCTGTCTCTTTCTCCAGAGCAGCTAGCAATGGCACAAGAGCAAAATATCTCTGTACTTTCTTACCTAGCAAACGTTCATGAGTCTCCACTGATTTCTTACATGGGTCCTCTAGTTGCATTTGCTGCGATTACTTCTAGCTACTTTGGTCACTTCCTAGGTGCTCACGAAGGTCTAGTTGGTCTAATCAAGTCTCGCTCTGGCGCTCCAGTAAGCAAGATTGAAAAAGGCTCTCTACTGTTCATCGTTATCACTACTTGGATTGTTGCGGTTGTTAACCCAAGCATCCTAGGCATGATTGAAACAATGGGCGCACCAATGATTGCTGCAATCTTGTTCCTACTGCCTGTATTTGCAATGAACAAAGTACCAGCAATGGCGAAGTACAAAACTTCTGCACCTGTACAGATTTTCACAGTTATCTGTGGTCTTGCAGCAATTAGTTCTGTAATCTACGGCGCTCTTTAATTACCCCTTCCATTTCGGGTAATTAAACCAAAAATTATAATGAATAAAATAAGCCTCCCTACTCGGGGGGCTTACTTCTGAGGTAATCGATATGATTAGTGTTTTTGACATCTATAAGATCGGCGTTGGTCCTTCAAGCTCACACACTGTAGGCCCAATGAAAGCGGGTAAAGAATTTATTGATGATCTTCGTGCAATGGGAAAATTGCGCGACATTACTAAAATCACCGTTGACGTTTATGGATCACTATCACTGACAGGGAAAGGTCACCACACCGATATCGCTATCATCATGGGTCTTGCTGGCAATACCCCTGAGAAAGTAGACATCGATTCTATTGCGGGCTTTATTGCACGTGTAGAAGAAACAGAGCGCCTTCCTGTTGGCATGCATTGCCATACAGTATCGTTCCCGAAAGATAGTGGTATGAATTTCCATACGACTAACTTAGAGCTACACGAAAACGGCATGCAAATCCACGCGTGGGTTGATGACGAGAAAGCGTACTCAAAAACGTATTACTCAATCGGTGGTGGTTTCATCGTCGATGAAGAAAACTTCGGTAAAGAAGAAGCGAATCCAGTTAAAGTGCCTTTCCCATTCACTTCAGCTGAAGAACTAGTGAATCAATGTAAAGAGAGCGGTCTTTCAATTGGCACTCTAGTAATGAAAAACCAAGCAGCTTTGCACTCTGATGAAGAGTCACGCATGTACTTCGCTAACATCTGGAAAACGATGCGTGAAGGTATGGAACGCGGTATGAATACAGAAGGTATCCTTCCTGGGCCTCTACGCGTACCACGCCGTGCAGCAGCACTTCGCCAGTTATTGTTGACGTCTGAGAAAACCTCAAACGATCCAATGTCGGTTGTTGATTGGGTAAACATGTTTGCTTTTGCGGTAAACGAAGAAAACGCAGCCGGCGGACGTGTTGTTACAGCGCCAACTAACGGTGCATGTGGCATCATCCCTGCTGTTCTAGCGTACTACGACAAATTCATCCAAACAGTGACTGAAAAAGACTACATTCGTTACTTCGCGGCATCTGGCGCAATCGGTGGTCTATACAAGCGTAATGCATCTATCTCTGGTGCTGAAGTTGGTTGTCAGGGTGAAGTCGGTGTGGCTTGTTCTATGGCAGCAGCCGGTCTTGCTGAGCTTATGGGTGGTAGCCCTGAGCAAGTATGTATGGCAGCTGAAATCGGCATGGAGCACAACCTAGGTTTGACTTGTGACCCTGTAGCAGGCCAAGTTCAAGTACCATGTATTGAACGCAATGGTATTGCGGCTGTTAAAGCTATCAACTCTACGCGTATGGCACTTCGTCGTTCTTCTGCTCCAACTGTTTCACTCGATAAAGTTATTGAGACTATGCTAGAAACTGGTAAAGACATGAACGCGAAATATCGTGAAACCTCACAAGGTGGTTTAGCGATTAAAGTGATCTGCTAAGGTTACTGAGTGATCGTAACGTCAAACTATTAATAGAATTGTATTTTATTGAAAAGTAGACGATATAATGGCGACTTCTATACCCAAGAAACTTGAAGGTGCAGGTAGGCGGCAAGTGAGAAAGCCCCCGAGCATAGGTGAACTATGTGATTGGGGGGCACGAACACAGCCAACACCGCTGCAACTTCAAGTATGACGGGCATATGTCGCCATTTTTGTATGTGGTATTAATGAGGCAGTATGATTGCAATCAGACCGGCAAAACTGAAAGATTTTGCCTGTTTAATGGAGCTTGAAGTATTAGAAGAGCAAAAAGCAGCTCATCTTCCCTTCGAGCAGGTTTACCATAATCGCTCAAAATACGAGGTAATCTTAACACTCTACACCGAACGTCACGCTGTTGGATATGTTGTGATTGATAAAGCGTTCGCTCACTACGCGACGTTTTCACGCAGACATGAATTAGGTCTCAAATACATTGTGTTAGACAAAGCGTATCAAAATAAGGGGTTCGGTCGAAAAGCAATGCAGAAATTGTTCATTTATGCCAATGCTATCAACTCTGATAGTGATTCGCTATGCGTCACCCTACCCGCCAATGAAGAAGCGAATAAGCACTTTTTCACTGCGGTAGGTTTCATTGAAGAAGAAAAACTGTTCTTCGGACGAAATGGTAAAGAACGTATCCTGAGGCACAAGCTATAATGCAACTAAAACAGTTAGCTTATTCCCCTCTGTAGAGGCAACCCGCCGTACAAGTTTCTTTAATTTCTACTTTGCTTAGTAGTGGCAGTTCTGGCTTTAGCTGCTGCCAAATCCATTTCGCGAGTACTTCACTGGTTGGGTTTTCTAACCCTTCAATATCATTGAGATAATAGTGGTCTAGGCGATTGTAGATTGGCTTAAATGCCGCTTTTATCTCCGCAAAGTCCACTACCCATCCGGTATGTGGGTCAACCTCCCCTTCAACATAAAGACGAACTAAAAAAGAATGCCCATGTAAGCGTCCGCATTTGTGTCCTTCCGCAACGTGAGGCAAAAGATGCGCAGCTTCAAACATAAACTCTTTGTACAACTCTGTTTTCATCTCATTTACCTAAATAACTCATAGTCACTACATGGTATCTAACTTAGACCATTTACTCCACTCTAGAGATCGCTTCATTTAAACTTACAATTCAGTGTTTTCATGTATTTTATAGCAATAAGACAAAATACTGGCACCGCGCCAACATAATGACCACGCGTTATTTTCCTCACAAATACAAATCCTTATTATGTGTGTGGTCACATTAAATCCACCTAATTGTAACAACGTTCGGTATTCGCCTTTAGACTTGTTATGTCTATTCAAATAAAATGTAAATAATAATGCGCTCAACTATAACTTTTAAGCTACTTATTGCGTTAGTCCTCGTATTCGGCTGTGTACTCGCCGTGTCAACTTTTTACCAGTATCAGCAACAAAAACAACTTATCCACGACGTACTCAGCGAGCAATTGCATGATAAGGCGAGCAACTACTTTGATAGCCTGAATATGATGATGCTAACTGGTACAATGTCGCAGAAAGAGACCTTGCGAGAAAAAGCCAAAGCTCAAGATGGGATTGAACAAGTTCGCGTTTTAAGAGCTGATACAGTCAGCAAGCTTTATGGGCCGGGCAACGCTAACCAAACTGCCATCGATGATATCGACCGACGTGCATTGGTGGGTGAACTGGTTATTGAACCAATAAGCGCAGACTGGGGAAAAGGGTTAGTAGTCGCACTACCGATGAAATCAAGCTTAGACTATCGTGGCACTAACTGTGTTGCTTGTCATGCTACGCCTGAAGGTGAAGTATTAGGTGCAATTCGCCTTGAATACAATATGAATCACGTAAACTCAATGGTTAGCAAGCAAGCGATGATGGCCATTGCAATCATGTCTTCTATTACGTTTGTCGGCTTTATTCTCACTATGGCGTTGACTCGGAAAATTGTTGTAACCCCTCTACAAGCTGCATCCAAATTTATGTCTCAAGTATCGCAGTCAAAAGACCTTTCTGGTCGACTTCAATCGACACAGCAAGATGAAATTGGCTTATTGACCAACTCCATCAACTCATTTATGGATACCGTAAGTGATAGCTTGCATCAAGTGCAGCAAACGACACATTCTCTCTCCAACTCTGCAGGTAGATTAACCGACGTCGCACAGTCAACTGATGATGCTGCAAATAACCAGCAGACAGAAACAAATGATGTTCAAAGTAATATCAACAATATGCTTGAACAACAAAATCACACCGAACAGGCAACGCATGATGCCACCTCTTTAGTTAACCACACTGTTGAAGTGGTCACACAAAGTGCAGCGAGCGCACACAACGCAAGCGATGATATCAAGCAGCTGGTCGGTTCAATTGATAATGTTAAAGATAAAATATCATCACTTAATGATCAAACTTCGGAAGTATCTTCCATTCTCGGAGTGATCAGTGGCATTGCTGAACAAACTAACTTATTAGCGTTAAACGCCGCGATAGAAGCTGCTCGTGCAGGTGAACAAGGTCGTGGTTTTGCGGTCGTTGCCGAAGAAGTTCGCAACCTTGCAGGTCGAACAGCGGAGGCAACAAGCAATATTGAGCGCATTATCGAGCAGTTCAAGCAAGGAAGCCAAGAGTCGTTGGCGTCCGTTGATAGCGTCTGCGCCCAAGCTCACCAACGCTCAGAAGATGTAGAAAGTCTATCTAGTGCAATGCATACTGTGGTCGATGAAATGCATCAAGTGCTTGATCATACAAGAGAGATTCAACAACAAACACACAGTACCTCTTCTGTAAGCCACCATATACAAGGTAAAGTCGATACCATTACAGCTCATGCGGATGACACTTCGCAATTAGCGTCACAAACACGTGACATTAGCTTAGATTTAGAACAGTTATCAGAACGATTAGAGCAACTTATTAACCAGTTTTCACTGGGGTTGAACAAAGACGTGAAAAAATAGCGCAATTATCGAGACGAAAACGATAATAATGGTTGAAGCAATCGAATTGACAGGTAATATGTTGTTTCGATAAAAAACTAATGACAACTCAATGTTTTTGGCGATTTTTCAGTCAATCGACTGTCCCATTTAGCAGCCAAACATTGCGTTAAATTTTTGCCCTAATCCTTAATGGAGATTATTTCTAACATGACTTACGCGCCTGTAAAAGACGTATTGAGCGGTAAACTAGCAGCAGACAGTGAAGTCACTGTTCGTGGCTGGATCCGTTCGCGTCGTGATTCCAAAGCTGGAATTTCTTTTCTTGCCATCTATGACGGCTCTTGTTTCGACCCGATTCAGGCCGTGGTCCCAAATAATCTTAATAATTATAACGACGAAGTACTTAAACTGACTACTGGTTGCTCTGTTGAGGTAACTGGTAAGATTGTAGATTCACCTGCCGCAGGCCAAGCATTTGAGCTCGCAGCGACAGACGTAAAAGTAGTTGGTTGGGTTGAAGACGCTGAAACGTACCCAATGGCGAAAACTCGTCACTCTATTGAGTACCTTCGTGAAGTGGCGCACCTACGTCCACGTACTAACGTGATCGGTGCAGTAGCGCGTGTGCGTAACTGTCTTTCTCAAGCAATTCACCGTTTCTACCACGAACAAGGTTACTTCTGGGTATCTGCGCCACTGATCACCGCCTCTGATGCTGAAGGTGCGGGTGAAATGTTCCGCGTATCTACGCTTGATATGGAAAACCTACCTCGTACTGACGCTGGTAAAGTTGACTACAACGAAGACTTCTTCGGTAAAGAGACATTCCTGACAGTATCTGGCCAACTAAACGGTGAAGCTTACGCTTGTGCACTAAGCAAAGTTTACACGTTTGGTCCTACATTCCGTGCTGAAAACTCAAACACTAGCCGCCACCTAGCGGAATTCTGGATGGTTGAACCTGAAGTTGCTTTCGCGGATCTAGAAGATATCGCCAAGCTTTCAGAAGAGATGCTTAAGTTTGTATTCAAAGCAGTACTTGAAGAGTGTCGTGACGACCTTGAGTTCTTCGCTCAACGTATCGACAAAGAAGCAATCACTCGTCTAGAGCAGTTTGTTACTTCTGATTTTGCACAAGTTGACTACACTGACGCAATCCAAATCCTTATGGATTCTGGTCGTGAGTTCGAATTCCCAGTTGAATGGGGTATCGATATGTCTTCTGAGCACGAGCGTTTCCTAGCGGAAGAGCACTTCAAAGCGCCTGTAATCGTTAAGAACTACCCGAAAGACATCAAAGCATTCTACATGCGTGCTAATGATGACGGTAAGACTGTAGCGGCAATGGACGTACTTGCTCCTGGCATCGGTGAAATCATCGGTGGTTCTCAGCGTGAAGAGCGTCTAGACATTCTAGACGAGCGTATGCGTGAAGTAGGTATCGACCCTGAGCACATGAACTGGTACCGCGACCTACGTAAATACGGCACAGTACCTCACGCAGGTTTCGGTCTAGGTTTTGAGCGTTTGGTTTCTTACGTAACCGGTATGGGCAACGTTCGTGACGTGATTCCATTCCCACGTACTCCTCGCTCAGCGAACTTCTAATCGCACTGATGTGACATCATATTTGAAAGACCTCCCTTGTGGAGGTCTTTTTATTTCATCGGCAACCAATTGCTATTCGTTTGTTTGCTCTTTTTGTGCTTTCGTCGCAGATTTAATCCCAAATAGATATAAACCAAACAAGACAAATGGGATCGCAGCAGCCGTGTACTCCGCCCACGGCATGTGAGCAAAAGACTTAGCTAAAATAATGTGACCAAAAATCAATAATAGGGCGCAAATGATTGCGATACCAACCAGCCAAAGTTCATTACTAATCGAGCGTTTCTTCATCATAACTCCTATCCATGAGTAAACTCAGCAATTGAAACATAGAGTTAAATAAAGTCGCTGATACAGTTATGTAGAAAAATGACTAAACAGTTGAAAGTTCTACTATCACTTCACCAATCTGTTTAATAGCACTGACTAATTGCGACTTCTCTGCCAAAGACGTATTTAGACGCAAGTATGACTCATGGCTGCCTGACGTTGAAAATAGCTCGCCACCTGCAACGGTTATATTCTGCTCCGTCAACCTTTGATAAACCTCTCGACTACTGAGCCCATCAGGTAGCTTCAGCCACAAAAAGTAACCGCCGTTAGGCACTTGAAACGTAACCTCTTTAGGTAATAGCATCTCCAAGGTATTAACCATCCATTTTTGCCGTTGCATCAGAGTCTTACGTAGCTTCCTCAAATGATTATCGTAGCTGTCGTTTTGTAAATAGTGCGCAATACCTTGCTGTACTGGCGCGCTGCCTGACAAGGTCGAGAGCAATTGTAATTTCTGAATTCGTTGGTTATGACGTTTGGTCACTACCCACCCTAGCCGGAAACCTGGGCAAAGGCTTTTTGATAGTGAGCCACAATGCAACACATGTTCTTGTTCAACACTATCGTACATTTTCAACGAACTCGGTTTAGTTTCTGAAAAGTACAACTCACCATAGACATCATCTTCAATTAGGCAGACATTGTATTGTTGCGCTAGCGCGACGATTTGACGTTTTTTCACATCACTCAGTGACGCTCCCGTCGGGTTTTGAAAATTACTCATCAACCAACAGGCCTTCACTTGATGGCTAGAAAACGCCTGCTCAAGCTGATCAATACATAAACCCAAACTCACATCAACTTGAATTGGGATAGCTTTTAGCCCTAACCGCTCAACCGCTTGAAGCGCCCCATAAAATGTAGGAACTTCCACGACTACAGTGTCACCCGGTTGTGTGACAGCCTGTAAACTCAAATTCAGTGCTTCTAGTGCTCCAGAAGTCAGCACAATATCATGATGAGTTAAATTCATACCTTGTTGGATGTAACGTTGAGCAATTAATCGACGCAACGTTTCGCTTCCGGGAGGCAGGTTATCCAATATCCCGTCAGGTTGCATCTTGCGCCCGGCACTCGCCAAACTTCGATTTAGTAACTCTAAAGGAAATAAATTTGGGTCAGGGAACGCTGAACCAAACTTAACAAATCCAGTATTTTTTTGACTGTTTAAGAAATCAAATAGTACATCATTGATAGAGAGCCTTACTGGCGCTTCATCTTTGGGAGCCACTAATTTGCGTTCAAGCGTGGAACTAACAAAATAGCCTGATTGGGGTTTGGCTACAATCCAACCTTGTGATTCAAGCAACTGATACGCTTGCAGCACCGTTCCGGCACTTAGGGAATGATTTCGACTCGTTACACGAACGGAAGGTATCCTCTCCCCCGATCTCCATGTGTTTTGTTGAATCTGCTGCTTAAACAATTCAGCAAGTTGTTGATATAGGCTCATGATTCCCTCGAGTCCGTTAGAATCAGCACGATATCATACTTGTAACTGCGATTTCCCAACGGTAGCAATAATGCCGCAACCTAAATAATCAATCTTGGACCTGTTCAGCATAAACGCAAAAGCGCCGTTTATCTCCCATACTTGCAATGGCAAGTCAATTAATTCTGGAGGCAACATGAAACTATTTACAATGGATGACCTTTCTTACAACGGTGTTCATCAAGGCGTTCACCGTTGGGACCACCCAGAAAGTGGCGATCCATACTACTGGCACCCTGAATGGTTGCATATTGCTGAAGATGCAATGGGGTTATACCCAAAAAGAAATTTGAAAGTACCAGAAGGCACCATTGCTAACGAAGAGCATGCAAAACAAGCAATTATCGACCATCTAAATGACCATGATAGTTAAATTTGTTGGTGAATGAAAAATTAAGACTTAATGGGTTCACTACAAACGAATTATTCTCACTTCACCGCCAGCCAAATCGGTTGGCATCACAATATTTATTGCTACGTGTGTTAAATTTACCGAGCAAAGGTGACATCCCTCAAATATTAATCCATGAGAGATAGAGATAATGACAAAATACAACGAAAACGACATCCAATACAAAGGCGAAAGCAACGGTGTTCATATCTGGAAAGCACCATCAGGTCAGCCCTATTACTGGCACCCAGATTGGCTGCACATCGCTGAGGACGCAACAGGCTCCCACCCAAAGGCGAACATAGAGGTAAAAGCCAACGAAAAAGTCACTGAAAAACATGCTTTAAATGCCATTTTACTACACCTTAATAACTGGGCAATAAAGACGATGTCGAGTAAGCCAGACTTTGAAACTCAAGCACATGAATCTCAAATAAACCTCAAGAAATAGTATTTATCGGTCGGATCCGCTTTAGGCTTCGATCGTTTCCCATTCTCCTATTACATTTTATTAGGAAACCTCGTTCACATATAGAAAATTGTCTGACTGCGGATAAAACCATCTCTTAATCGGATAGACCTATGTTTTTTTATTGAGCCGAATCAATTTTGGCTTGTTCTAGCAAGGGGTTCAGCATATTTATTGTTGGCTTTGAAAATCAGTTAGAAATATGAATTCTCCACTTTACATTAGCAGATACCGACATTATTCCCCCTGTCACTTGGAAAAAATTGGCGAATTGAACCACCATTGCCTGTTAGTGAATAAAATTTCTAGTTTCTACCCATTTAGTATTGTCTCTTGTGCGTCATAAAGGTATAAATATTCAAGTTACAGTATTTATCCCCCTTCGATTAACATGGATGACGATTATGTTTGAAAAAGTAGTTGCAGCTCCGGCAGACCCTATTCTTGGCCTTACTGAAGAATTTAAAAAGGATCCTCGTGCTGAAAAAATTAACCTTGGTGTTGGCATTTATAAAAATGAACAAGGTGAAACACCTATTCTAGCCACCGTAAAAAAAGCTGAAGCCGCTCTTATTGAAACTGAAAAAACCAAATCATATTTAACTATCGAAGGTACCGCAGAATATGCTCTTGCCGTGCAAAAACTTCTGTTCGGCGCAGATTCTGAAATAGTTGTAGAAAAACGCGCTAAAACAGCCCAAGCACCGGGTGGTACTGGCGCTCTTCGTATCGCTGGCGAATTCATCAAACGTCAACTTAACGGCGCTAAAATCTGGATCAGCAACCCTACATGGGCAAACCATAACGGCGTGTTTACTGCGGCTGGCATTGAAACAGCGCAATACAGCTACTACAACGCTGAAACAAAAGACAAAGACTTTGCTGGCATGCTGGCGGATCTTGAGCAAGCTAAAGCGGGTGACATTGTGTTACTGCATGGCTGCTGCCACAACCCAACTGGTATTGATCCAACAGCCGACGAGTGGGAAGTGCTGGCTAAACTGGTCGCTAAAAAGCAACTTTTGCCACTGTTCGACTTTGCTTACCAAGGTTTTTCTGTTGGTGTGGCTGAAGATGCTGCAGGGCTACGTACTTTTGCTAAGTACAACAAAGAAATTCTTGTGGCTAGTTCGTTCTCTAAAAACTTTGGTTTATACAATGAGCGAGTTGGTGCCTTTACCCTTGTAGCACAAACCGAAGACGTTGCTACCACGGCATTTTCTCAAGTGAAAGCGATCATCCGCTCAATCTACTCAAATCCACCAGCACACGGCAGCGCGGTCGTTACTTACATCCTAAGCAACGATGAGCTTCGCGCGGAATGGGAAGCGGAAGTAAAAGAGATGCGTGATCGTATCCAAGAAATGCGTGAGCTATTTGTTGCAACCTTAAAGCAACAAGGCGTGGATGCAGACTTCAGCTTTATTGAACGCCAGAATGGTATGTTCTCTTTCTCCGGTCTATCTAAGGAGCAGGTCGCGCGCCTAAGAGATGAATTTGCAATCTACATCGTTGGCTCAGGTCGAATCAGCGTTGCGGGTATGACTAAATCAAATATGCTGCCATTGTGCCAAGGTATCGCTGCGGTACTCTAACCATGCAGAATTAACCGTCATTAAACAAGAAAGCCAGCGAATGCTGGCTTTTCTTTTGATAGTTCTTATAGATTGTTAAATGATTAAAGTTGGTATTATTCAGCATTAATCATTATAACGTCACCATCAATTCATCTTGCTCCAAGTTGGTAATATTCACTTTTAAGCGTTCTTTTATGCGCTCTAACTGCTCTTGCTCTAGTTCATAAGGCATAACCAGATGCAATTGATGAATACCTTCCGTCTTTGCGAGTTCAAGAAGTGTATGGATATTTGACTCATCGCTGCGACTAGCCGAAAGAGACTTCATCGCTTGATTTTTTAAACGTTCTTCAGGCGTACTCGACTGTTCAACGCTGCCTTCCCCAGCAATACTGAAAGCAGGTGATATCGTACTTATCGCTTCAAAAAACGTCCATCTCTTGCTGTAAGCTTCACCTAAAAAAGAGGTATAGTCAAAAACCACACTTGCCTTGCCTTGATGTTCCATATCATCCCCCGTGAATAAGGCAACAAGTCAATTCAATATCTGTCAAGTTACCTAATAGATCAATAGGATATAGAACAATGGTCTGTTATATCCGCGTAACGGACGAAAAAGCTATATAAAAACCATCCTTATAACAATCGAAGTACAATTCGGCGATATAGAAAACCAGTTGCGTAATATTTGACACTCTAAAATAATGCATCAAAAATAGTTATCAATTTAACAAAATTATTTTATGTCAATGATTCTACTGGCTTTTTTGTATTGAATCTTCCAACCAATCCATCTTGGCAACTCCCAGCGTTTAGGGTCGCCTTTGCGTAGACCATCTCGATAAACGACATAAACGAGCTTTCTAGCAGGGAAATACTCAACCTCCAGATTGAGGTCTCCGAGGCTAAGTGAAAATGGGTATTGCTCGGCGAAATTCTGATATTCCCAATAAGGAATGCCCTCGAAAGAAAAATCATCAGGGCAAAATAGGTCTAACTCATCCAGTTCACTAAGTTCTAATAGTTCTAACTGCTGAGTAAACCACTTTTCAAAAGTCATACATTGATGATCGGACTGCTCTGATAAACCGAGCTCAACGTAAACTCGCCAATGGTCAATTTGCGCTTTCCTTTCTGAATATAATCCAACCAGTTTTTGATCGGCTTTGACTGCCTCTAACATCGGTTGGATAGCGAGCTTACCTCTAGCTACTTCGCGTTTTGTTGCAATAACACGCCCAGCATAGACTAACTCCAATTCTGCAAACGTACCCGATTCATCAGAAATGGTACTTCCCTGTTGCCACTCACCTAACGGCACATTTTGTAGCCTATCGATGGCAAATGGCATCACTTCGGTTGCGAGTGTTAAAGTTTGTTTTACTCCTCGACCAGGTAAACTATACGTATCAAGGACAATTGCCGCTTCAACCTTGTTGGGGAAACGGCTTTCACGACCGATAATCACCTCTAGTTCCCCGTTGGCGAGCGCTTCTTTACGTTTCGGTCGTCGAACGAAGACTAATTCGGGGTGAAGTGCAGCAATTGCTTCGACCCATTTACTGTGTTCATATCGTGAAGCAACACCGAGTTGAGGAAGCTCAAACAGCTCACGCATTTGTTTTGAAAGCCCTTGAGCTTCCGCCAAAGCTTCTGTGTCGATACTAAGCCCTGAAAATGTCTGGCCGCGAAGTAAGCCTACTGAAATTTGCCCATCACAACCGAGGTGTTCCTGCTGAGATAAGACCTCCAACTCTTCCTCACTACCTGTAATACGATACAATTTTGCAGGTGTCGCCAATGCCGCAGTGTAATCAATCATGACTTCTTTTAACGCTTTGGTTGGCATGCGAGTCACTAAATCCGCTAACAAGGCATCTATCGGCAATGGAGACATCATAAGACCATGCTCGGTCGCTAGACCTTGAGAATCTATCGCCTGCATCCCACCTAGTATTTTACTGGCTAAACTCGCTGATTTTTCCGGCAGAGCATCAAGAAAGTCGAGTTTAAGTAATGATTCACCGCAACTCGCTGACGCGAGCATTGCCTCCGTGAGTGACTCTCTATGCATTTCAGGAGGTGTCACCACACTCAGCGCGGCATGTTCACCGTACAAACGGATGCAAGCCCCATCCATAACTCGCCCAGCACGCCCAGCACGCTGCTTGGCGCTAGCCTGCGATATATGTTTTAGACTCAGTGTTGTTCGTCCATTTCTTTGTTCAGTTCGACGCTCCAACCCTGAATCAATCACAACGGCGATATTAGGAATAGTGAGCGAAGTTTCCGCTACGTTTGTCGCCAACACAACTTTGGCTTGGCTTTGTGCGTTCATTGCTTGTTCGCGCTGCTTATCTGATACAGAGGCGTGTAACGGTGTTATTAACACTCCCTCAATTCCTGCCAACATCTGTGCACATTGGCTTATTTCTTTGCGACCGGGTAGAAAAACTAGAATGTCACCATGTGTGGTTTCCAACGCACGCAGAACTTCCGTTTTTATTCTCTGCTCAAGCTGCCTACTATCAGGTAACTGTCGTGATTCTTTCGCACGGTTTGTTATAACAACTTGATAGTTTCGCCCCTCAGCTTGCAATCTTACTGCGCCAATATAATTAGCGAGCTTATCTCCCTCAATGGTGGCTGAAGTTAGCACCACCCGGTGTTGACCATGCCGTTTGAACAACGCTACCAGCAAATCAGTGTCCCATCGGCGTTCATGAAACTCATCAACAATAACAATATCAAAGTCGGTCAAACGGTTTTCTGCATACCAACGTAACGCTACCCCAGGTGTCACAAAGACGATTTGGCTATGTTCTTGAAAACACTTTTCTAATTTGATGGCGTAACCAATCGACTCGCCCACTTCCTCGCGATTTTGTGCCGCAAGAAATTGAGCTAATGACGTACAAGCAATTCTTCGAGGTTCAATAACCAATACTCGCCCTTGTTGTTTCGCCCAGAGAGGTAAGCGGGTAGATTTGCCTGAGCCAGTTTCAGCCTCAACAACAAGATGCTGTGTTTTCAGTTGGGTGAGAAATGTATTTTTAAGCGAATCAATCGGTAATGCGGTCATAACACGAAGTATTTAAAGATTTAGTAGCTGATTATAGGCGAAATCGTCCGCAGTTAAAGCAATGGCATAATATAAGTACACACTCTCGCTTGCGATTGTTGTGACGAGTTCAATCCCAGTTTACAATATGGTGTTATATCTCCATCAATAATGGTCGGTATAATATTCGCTCACTATTTTTCGTTCTCGACTATAGGTTCTCAATGAATAACGACAAACGTCCAATCTATATCCCTTTCGCGGGTCCAGCACTGCTAAGTACGCCACTGCTAAACAAAGGTAGTGCTTTTTCTGCCGGAGAACGTATTTCATTTAACCTTGAAGGTCTGTTACCTGAGACTACCGAAACCATTCAAGAGCAAGTCGAACGTGCTTACCAACAATACCGCAGCTTTGAAAGCGATATGGATAAACACATCTACCTGCGCAATATTCAAGATACTAACGAAACTCTATTCTACCGTTTAGTGCAAAATCACATTTCCGAGATGATGCCAATTATCTATACGCCAACAGTTGGCGCTGCATGTGAGAACTTCTCGAATATTTATCGACGTGGACGAGGTCTGTTCGTATCGTATGCAAACCGTGACCGTATAGATGACATCTTGAACAATGCCTCGAATCACAACGTTAAAGTAATCGTCGTGACCGATGGTGAGCGAATTTTAGGTCTGGGTGACCAAGGCATCGGTGGCATGGGGATCCCTATCGGAAAACTGGCTCTGTATACAGCTTGTGGTGGTATTAGCCCAGCTTATACTCTACCAATCGTACTTGATGTCGGCACAAATAACCCACAGCGCCTCGCTGACCCAATGTACATGGGATGGCGCCATCCTCGTATTACTGGCCAAGATTACGATGCGTTTGTTGAAGAGTTTATCCAATCCGTTCAACGCCGTTGGCCTGATGCTTTAGTCCAGTTTGAAGATTTTGCACAAAAGAACGCAATGCCATTGCTTGAACGCTACAAAAATCGCATTTGCTGTTTCAACGATGACATTCAAGGAACCGCTGCAGTGACTGTCGGTTCATTGCTTGCCGCTTGCCAAGCTGCGGGCAGCGCGCTTTCTGAGCAACGTATAGCATTCCTTGGTGCCGGTTCAGCAGGCTGCGGTATTGCGGAAGCGATCATCGCACAAATGGTCTCTGAAGGTATTTCAGATCAACAAGCTCGCTCGCAGGTATACATGGTTGACCGCTGGGGTCTACTACAAGAAGGGATGCCAAATCTGTTAGATTTTCAGCAGAAACTGGTTCAAAAAGCAGAAAGCACAACGGATTGGGAGAATGACGGCAGCGGCTTTTCATTACTGGATGTCATGAGCAACGGCAAGCCTACCGTGCTGATCGGTGTTTCTGGCGCTCCGGGACTGTTTAGTAAAGAAGTCATAAAAGAAATGCACAAGCATTGTGCGCGCCCTATCGTCTTCCCACTATCGAATCCAACTAGCCGCGTAGAAGCGACACCAAATGACATTATTCGTTGGACCAATGGCGAAGCACTTGTCGCAACGGGCAGCCCATTTGACCCGGTCGTCCACGATGGCAAAACCTACACCATTGCTCAATGTAACAATAGTTATATTTTCCCTGGTATTGGCTTGGGTGTCTTGGCGGTTTCAGCTCGCCGTGTAACCGATGAAATGCTACAAGAATCTAGCCGTGCTTTAGCAAGCTCTTCTCCGCTAGCCATCAATGGACAAGGTGCCCTCTTACCGCCACTGGAAGCGATACATACTGTGTCCAAAAAGATTGCTTTTGCAGTTGGTAAGAAAGCGATTGAACAAGGCGTAGCGCAAGAGATCACTGATGAAGCACTAGAAGAAGCGATCGAAGCTTACTTCTGGCAACCTGTTTACCGCCGCTACAAACGTACTGCGTTTTAATCCTAGCTTGCTCATAACGCCTCTGTTTAGGGGGCGTTATCGTTGGAGTAAACATGTTTGAATATTTTGACCCCGCAGGGAGATACATTGCCACTCATTTGAGTGATATATCCACAGCTTTGATCGCATGTTCACTGGTTGTGTTTGGCAGTGAAATTAATTCTAGCCTTAGAAAAGTTCTCAGAGCTCACAATTTTGTTCTAAGAACATTAGTATTCATATTGATAAATGCGTTCGGTTACGGCTTAATCATAGTGAAACTAACCCCTTACCTAGCTCGGACACTCGCACAATTGCCGTATGGCATGATGTTTTTAATCGTTATTGCGAGCTTTGCTGCTATTGGCTTATGGGCTCAAAGGAATAGACAGATTTAGTGCGTAAATTTTTTCATCACATTCCATCCAAAAAAACGTTGCAGCTGGCTATAAAAGCGACAAAGTTTCTCTTGGCTGGTGCTTTATTGCTGATCATTTCCCTGTTTACTATCGATCGCTGGGTGAGTATACAAACTCAAGATCAGCTGTACTTTTCTGTCGATAATGTTGAACCACACAATGTTGCCGTAGTCCTCGGCACCAGCAAGTACCTCGGTAAAATATTAAATGAATACTATATTCATCGAATTAACGCCGCCATCGAACTCTATGAGCAAAGCAAAGTCTCCAACTTTTTGCTAAGTGGCGACAATGCTCACCGCTCTTACAATGAACCATGGACAATGAAACGTGATTTGTTACGAGCAGAAGTACCCGAAGAAAGAATCTATCTCGACTACGCAGGTTTTCGTACGCTTGATTCGGTAGTACGCGCTAAAGAAATATTTGATACCGATAACTTTCTGATTATTTCACAACAATTCCATTGCGAACGTGCGTTGTTCATCGCCAACTTCCACAACATCCAAGCTACATGCCTTGCAGTGTCAGGCCCTACCAAGCATTCCGGTTACAAAGTTAGGCTGAGAGAAGTGTTTGCTCGCGCCAAAGCCGTGCTTGATCTCTATATCACTCGGGAGAAACCAAAATTCCTCGGACCAAAGGAGCCCATTAGTACCATTGAAGACGCACCTAACAAAACTCAAGAACTCACTAACCCTTTATCAGGTCGGTAATTTGTATATCGGTGACTTCCACTCGATTTCTACCACTACGTTTGGCGACATACAGCAACTCATCTGCACGAGCAACCATATCTAACGCAGTTTCATCGCCCATTTGGGTTACGCCTAAACTCGCCGTCAAAACCTGACCATGCATCCATTGATAAAGCTCCACCTTCTGTCGCAAACGCTCCGCCAGCATGTGCGCTTGTTTTAGCGATGTTGATGGACAGAAAACCACAAACTCTTCCCCTCCCCATCGAACTAAGCGATCGCTTGATCTAAGTTCAGACATCACGACCATGGTAAATTCACACAAAATCTCATCACCCATTTTGTGCCCAAACTCATCATTCACATACTTGAAGTGATCAATATCCAAATAGATAACCGAAAGAGTCTCCCTTGAGTTTTCGCTAGACACCATCTGCGTTTCTAACCACTCTCGTACCGCGTGGCGATTCATCGCACCAGTGAGCGCATCACGATATGCTTTCTCGGCAAACTCAATATTCTGCTCGGTCAACTTACGATTAAGGCTCTTGAGATATTGTCGCCGAGACTCGTAATGTACAATTTTTCGGCGATTGTTTCTAATTTCCAACGCGCTAAATATCATCGCTAACGTCACCCACAACGTTAACAACATCAACATTAATGTTTCACCATGAATGTAGTGCCCAACAAACTCAATGCTATTGATCTTGAGTTGATAGCGACCAACTGGGGTACCAGATCCCGTTGCAAATTCAATACGATTAACATTGCCAAATTCTAATCCTGCATATTCAATCGGTATTTGATTGTCCACCAACCACCAGGTTAATACTTGCATATTCTTTAGCGGGATCTTCA
Source organism: Vibrio kasasachensis (assembly GCF_050337565.1). NCBI lineage: Bacteria > Pseudomonadati > Pseudomonadota > Gammaproteobacteria > Vibrionales > Vibrionaceae > Vibrio > Vibrio kasasachensis. Next base: position 408,947 of record NZ_JAKJTB010000012.1, read on the forward strand.
ACACATCACGATAGTCTGCTTGGCGATAGTCCAACCCATTGTATTTGAATGTGTACTCACTTTCGGGGGTGGAATAGACTGGATTAAAGTTGCGCAGATAGAAACGCATGGCAGGTTTTTCGCCACCGTCTAAGTTAATAAAATCAACATCCAAAAGAACTGTATGAAAATGCGTTAAATCTAAGCCTTTGGACGGATCATGTTTATCGAACTTTATCGATACACCGCAATATGGCCATGGATAATCTGCGCTAGACTTTAGCTCACAATTAAGCTCAACAGCATCAGATTTTTGTACAACTGCACTCGTTGATGCACCTTTTTGTACCTGATCATTAGTGGCTAGAAAAGTATATTCACTAGGGCTAACTCGATATTTTCTATTCTCACCGAACTGCCAATGCACTGTCACTATAAAAACAGTAAATACAAATAAGGCGAATATCAGCTTATGAATTACATTCAACTTAGTAATCTCACTCAAAAACAATACATAGGAATGAAATCATTACTATATTTGAGACAGAATTTACTAGGCATACATTTGGTTGCACAACTAAAACGACTCGCGTTCCAAAATATTTAGGACCGACTTCATAGAAACGTAACTGGTCGTAATGTGACTTTTAGTCAGAGAGAAATGAACACGAACAGAAACTCGACATAAACTCTGATAAGCTAATCATAAAAATAACCACAATAAACTATATACCCAAGAAACTTGAAGATGCAGGTAGGCGGCAAGTAAGAAAGCCCCCTGAGCATAGGTGAACTATGTGATTGGGGCGCACGAACACAGCCAACACCGCTGCAACTTCAAGTATGACGGGTATAAATACACACTAAGAGCAAAGTCATGTCTTTAATCATTACCGGAACATTGCGCAAAATGCGCTCAACACTTGATGACAAAGTGCATTATCAACTGCCCGTTGGCGAGCAACTTATCGATCTTACCCCCTTTATTGGGCACACTCTCACGCTGTCACACACTGGTAATATCTTCTGCCAATCGTGTGGAAAAAAAACCAAAAAAAGCTATTCACAAGGGCATTGCTTTGTCTGTATGAAAAAGCTTGCAAGCTGCGACATGTGCATCATGAAACCCGAAACATGCCACTACGATCAGGGAACCTGTCGTGAGCCTCAATGGGGCGAAGACAACTGCATGGTCGATCACTACGTTTATCTCTCGAATACATCGAGCGTTAAAGTGGGAATCACCCGTCATACACAAATCCCGACCCGCTGGATAGATCAAGGTGCAACACAAGGCCTGCCTATATTTAAGGTAAAAACTCGCCAAATTTCCGGCTTAATAGAAGTCGAAATCGCCAAGCATATTGCCGATAAAACCAACTGGCGTACATTACTAAAAGAAGATGGACAGCCACTGGCTCTGGAAGATAAGTTTGCTGAACTATTACCTTTGGTTGAAGACAAAATCGCTGAAATTAAACAGCAATTTGGTGATGATGCTATCCAAATACTGAGTGAATCGATCACATTAATTTCATACCCAGTATTGGAACATCCAACAAAAATTACCTCACATAATTTTGATAAAAATCCTGTGGTTACTGGCACGCTGCAAGGTATTAAAGGTCAATACCTGATCTTTGATACTGGTGTCATCAATGTACGTAAATTCACGTCCTATGAAATCACGGTCAGTGACGAATAAATCTTCTTACATGCGACAATGCCACCTTGCGGTGGCTTTTTAGTTTTTATAGCTACATACCATAGAGCAATAGTAACGGTGTACGTCTACCTCATTTTTGAAATAAATCATTAGAGGGGGCTCGCAAGAGCAAAGTGTTAGAAGCTTAGTTTAGTAATTTATCTATACGGATACTTATAAGCATAGATAAACTATGTGAATAGGTACGTTAGCACAGCCAACACCGCTGCAACTTCAAGTTGGACAAGTATCATTATAATCTCTAGGTTAGATTAAGGAAAAAGATGACCCAGAACACCTATAGCTTTGCATCATCAGGCGCATTTGTTGAAACATTTACTTTGAAGCCATATCAAAAAGGCCCATTAGATGGGCTTACTTTTGCCGTTAAAGATAATATCGACATTGGTGGCTACAAGACCTCGTACGGGAGCATACCTTGGCGGTCGGCGCACAAAGCCCCTGTTTACAATGCTCTTTGTGTTGAACAGCTGTTGGGAAACGGTGCAACTTGCCTAGGAAAGACCGTCGCGGATGAGTACACATATAGCTTGGATGGGGAAAGCTACTTCTTTGGCACGCCAATAAACCCAAAAGCCCCTGAGCGGGTACCTGGAGGATCATCGAGCGGTTCTGCATCTGCAGTTGCTTGTGGATTGGTTGATTTTTCAATCGGTACTGATTCCGCAGGATCGATTCGAGTCCCTGCTAGTTTATGTGGTATATGGGGAATGAGACCGACTTTGCACCGTATATCTGAGGCTGGGGTATTGCCGTTCATGCCAAGCGTAAGCACCGTTGGTGCCTTCTCAAATGATATTAATATACTTGAAAATGTAATGCGTACTATGCTCCGAAGTGAAGAAGTTCAATCTGAAGAGATCATCAATATCTATCTCTTGGAAGATGCGTTTTCTATTTCAGATGCCGAAGTGAACGATGCGATTAGAAACAAAATTTCTCCTCTATTTGAAATCCCAGGGATAGCAATAACCTCAATTAACCTTAGTGATATAGTTGGTGAAGGCATCGATCTTAATGTTACCAACAGTCAGGCTTTAAGAGTGTTACAGACCGCTGAGTTTGTAAGCACAGTAGGCAATTGGATTGAAGCTTTTTCCCCTGAGAAAGGACCTAGTTTTTCTGCTGCGTATGAAAACATTCAAAGCTTTGATCGAACAGAGTTAAATAACGCTCTGTTACTATGTGAAAATGTTTTCAAGAAGATCTCCCACTTTATGAAGAAAGGAGATCTATTTATTTTTCCAACAACACCAACAATTGCGCCCTTAAAAGGATCTCTTAATAATTTGGATAGCGTATTAGATTTCTATGATAGGACTATGGCAATCACCTCATTCGCAGGGATCGGAGGATTGCCCGAAATATCAATTCCTCTGGCTACAATAAATGGCTCTCCTATCGGATTGTCTGTGGCAGCAGGGCGTTATCAGGATGAGTTTTTGCTTTCTTCAGTCAAAAAGCTATTCCCTTAAATTAGTTATACTTCCCAATCTGAATTGCACCTATTTATAAATCACTTTGGTACCAACAACCCAATCATGTAAAGCTTTCCCTGTATAGGAGAGTAAAAGTTGGTTCAAGAAAAGAAAGCCGCCAATTACTTTTAAAGGGTTTATTATGGTTAAGAAAAATATCAATTGCCTGATTACCATTGAAACCATCGTCACTGGTGAGCCATCGTTCATTACAACTTTATACTGTAATAGCTTCATACCTATTGTTTGACCATTAATAAAGTACGTCCAATTTAGGAAATAGAGCAGGACGAAGCAAATTAAGCGAGTCTTTAGCATTCCAAATTCTGTAAGAAGCAAAGTAGGAATAAGTTCGTGACTCTTGGGTGCTAAGCCCAGTACCCTAAACACAATTTCAATGACAATTACAAAGAAAAAAGCTACCGAAAAGTCCACTATTCCTGATACCAACCGTCTGGTATAGGATACTTCTTCATATGACTCCATTGCCCTCTCCTAATTAAAACTTTACATGCTAACCAAGTTAAAAAATGCCAAGTGTTGACCGTTCACTTGAATTACTCGTCAGGCTACTAGACTTCGCTACAACTGAGGCGGCTAAGCTTTCCAAAAGCTTCTGGTTTTATACCTGATTCAAGGTATTTTAAAATTGCAGAAACACAATCTTCGGTACTTGAAAGCCCTGTATTAACCTCAAGATCATAGCATTGGTGATTATGAACACGGTTAAAATGAAATTTGGCTGCTCCCTCTTTACGATCTCCCCTCAAAGCTTCGCGCTCTTCCAGAAGTTCAAGTGGACAATGAACCCCAACAAATACAACATCTAACCCATAGAACGAATTAACACATGCTTCAAGCCATTCAGGCTGTTGTAATACGTAGTCAACAATTACATTATTACCAGCACGAGCTATCGCTGCTGCTGATTCATGGAATCCTGCAACTATGCTTGGGAAACGCTTTTCCATTAAAGCAGAGTTATCCAAATCTGAAGGTGAGATTTGGGATAAATATGTATCGACTGAAAGATGTAAGTATACATCAGCTAAAGCTTGTTGAAGCGCTATGCTTAATGTCGTTTTGCCTGAGCTTGACGCTCCATTTAGAAAGATAACCATTAGCTTAAACCTAACTGAAAAAGCGATATGGTAACGTTAAAACACAGTATTTCAACTAGAAGCCTAGACATAATGTTCTCCACGAGGTGCTAGCCTCCAATATAGACCCTCTCTACCTCGGCCGAATAATAGCCAATAAATCCGCGCTGATTAAACTGACTCAACAGCTTCAGTCAAAGTATCCAAATGTCCAATTACGCTATCCGTGTGCTCGGGAGCAAGTGCGTAACCGGTTCGATGAACCCGCTATCAATCGCAACATCGATATGGTTCTAAATGTCATCGCTTTCTTCACCAAAGAGTTGGCGAGTGTTGAACACTTTATTGAGCAGACCGCCAAACAACACAACGCTCAAGATTATCAAATCCTCCAAACCGTGCCGGGCATCGGGCGCATCCTCGCACTCATCATATTGTATGAAATTGGTCATATCGAACGCTTCTCCTTGGTTCAGAAATTTGCCTCTTACTCACGATTAGTGAAGTGCAAAGCCGAATCGGCGGGTAAACAAAAAGGCACTAACGGCAATAAAATTGGGAATGCTTACTTGAAATGGGCGTTCTCTGAATCCGCTGTACTCTATCTTCATGGCAATGAACCTGCGAAGAAGTACATCCAAATACTACAAAAGCGCATGAGTAAAGCCAAAGCATTGTCGGCGCTTGCTCACAAGTTGGGGCGCTGTGTCTACTTCATGTTGAGGAACAAAACCGTGTTGATGAGAAACGTTTTTTACCTGAATAAGTCGCACAATGAAGTGAGCTGAACATCCAACTGGTGCTGAGTGAGAACACATTGCTGGCATAAATTAACTGGGATTTAAGCCCGATAGAGTCAGCTGAGTCAGGTAGTCCAAGCCCTCTGCTTTGATTGGCCGCTTCATTGGTGCGCATCCATGGCATACAAAACGAACAACAAAGTTGCTTACATATATGGTCTCCCCCAGTTTTGCAAGTCAGCAGTATGATTAAAAGCGCAGGTTAACTACCATATATACGGCCTGTTTTAGCGGCTTTTGCCTTGGCCAAGATGAGGCAGTCGAACACGAAGTCCTAATCACCTTATCGACTTTAAAAGCCAGTGTGAGCAGAAGGTTTTCAACGTGTAGGATTTATCCTGTTATTCATCTCACTACGTACTTTGCAAAGGGTTGGTGATGTATGTTGTTTTATGTTGGTTGATACTCTTCGTTTTTGGTTATGACAGCCCAAGCGATCCGCATGAGTTTGTTCGCGAGTGCTACCGCAGCACGGTTGGGACCTCGTCGCTCTTGTAACTCAAGCATCCACTTACTGAGCTTATCGGATTTGAATTTGGCGCGTCTTAAAGCAGCCCTCGCCCCATGAACAAGTAAAGACCGAATGTAAGTATTACCCCGCTTGGTTATCCCTAGAAGAATGACATTACCGCCCGTTGTATCTTGTTTTGGGACTAACCCCATGGCAGCGGAGGCATCTCGACCAGTCTTAAACTGTTGACCTGAGCCGAGCCATACGGCGACGGCTTGGCTAGTGAGGGGCCCAAAGCCAGGAATAGACATCAGTCGTTTGGCATTATCAAACCGTTTAACGGTTTGGTTGAGCTTCTCTTCAAACCAGTGGATCTGTTCATCGATATATAAATAGCGCTCGTACTGACGTGATAGAAGTTCCCGCAATATTGGCGAGAGTTGGTTTTCGACGTCTTCTAATATTTCGGGAATGGCTTGCCTAAAAGGTGCTTTTCCTTTGGGAATAATAATGCCGTACTCGGCAATGAGTCCTCGAACTTGATTAATCAAGCGGGTTCTCTCGGTAACGCACAATCTACGCATTCGAATCAATGATTGAATGTCTTGCTGTTCGATGGATTTATGCGGGACGGGGTAGGCGCGTTGATATAGTGCTAGTTCGGCAATCGCTTCAGCGTCGTTATAGTCATTCTTTTGTTTACGGCGTTGATTTTTGACGTGTTGGGGAGGGTATAAAAGAACTTTATGCCCAAATTTTTCAAATTCACGCGCCCAGTAGTGAGCGCCCGAACAAGCTTCCATAGCAATAGTGCAGGGTTTTAGGTTCGCGATATGGCTAAGCAACTTACTTCGTTGAAGTTTTTTACGGCTGATGTTTTTTCCTTTATGATCGATTTCAACAAGAAAGAAAATATTTTTTGCTAAATCGATGCCGATGATTTTATGCTGAGTCATGGTCTTCTCCTTTTGCTTCGGGACCTGAACACTCCAAGCATGGCTCATGGTCATGTGAAGTGGTAGGGGGAGACCATCTCATCA
>NZ_JAKJTB010000041.1:0-1350 GCF_050337565.1 Vibrio kasasachensis
ACAACATACATCACCAACCCTTTGCAAAGTACGTAGTGAGATGAATAACAGGATAAATCCTACACGTTGAAAACCTTCTGCTCACACTGGCTTTTAAAGTCGATAAGGTGATTAGGACTTCGTGTTCGACTGCCTCATCTTGGCCAAGGCAAAAGCCGCTAAAACAGGCCGTATATATGGTAGTTAACCTGCGCTTTTAATCATACTGCTGACTTGCAAAACTGGGGGAGACCATATAGGTGAGCAACGCAATACCGAAGCCCCCGCATACCACCTTAAACACTAAAACCAACGCATAGTGAAAATGCCACGCGTTGCGAATCCCTCTTAAACAGTTTGTTATGTGGTTATTAGATCTTCATAGCCCTCTTCAAGCCACTCAACCTCAAAGCCTAATTTTATAAGGCGCTTAGGGAAATGGCTGTCATTTAAAGGTTGCTCTGTGCGAACTTCTTCTTCACTAACATCCAACTCAAAGTGCAAACTAAACTCCCCAGACTCCTCTGAATAAGTGATCGTTTCCACTATGAAGGACAAACTGCCTATGGCTTTGTTAAACCAGATTTTGGTTCCGATTGGAGGCACGCATGGCATTTCAATACTCTTTTTGAAGTAGCCAATATTGGCGTTTTCCCTTCTAATCAGTACGTAATTGTTAATTATCATCTCTCAAACTCCAGTAACCACATAACGAAAAGTTAAAGCGTGAACAACGCAATAACAATGCAACTGCAAACACCTTAATCACTAAAATCAACGCACTGTGAAAATGCCACGCGTTGTGAGTCGCATTTAAACGTCTTGTTATATATGTGACCAAAGCCCATGGATATCCTTGGACTCCTCATTCACACGCACTAAATCATCGTAAACAGACAAAAATCGAAGCAGAGGTGAAGGGAAATGCCTTACCTTAAAGCTCCGTTTGTTCTGTCTTTAATCGCCAGCGTATTAAGCAGACAAACTTAGCTTTAAGGGTAGCATGAGGATTGCCTGCACTCAGCCTAATTTGTTCTATTAAACAACGACTTCGCTGCTAATTAAGCTTTGAGACACACAGCTTACACCCTACATTGCTACTTCCGTCACTATATAACGCCGCGTTAAGTTGATGAGATGGTCTCCCCCTACCACTTCACATGACCATGAGCCATGCTTGGAGTGTTCAGGTCCCGAAGCAAAAGGAGAAGACCATGACTCAGCATAAAATCATCGGCATCGATTTAGCAAAAAATATTTTCTTTCTTGTTGAAATCGATCATAAAGGAAAAAACATCAGCCGTAAAAAACTTCAACGAAGTAAGTTGCTTAGCCATATCGCGAACCTAAAACCCTGCACTATTGCTATGG
>NZ_JAKJTB010000042.1:0-1302 GCF_050337565.1 Vibrio kasasachensis
CATAACCGAAGCCGTTGTACTAAGCGTTTAGATATACTGCTACTCATCGCGTTGTTAGCAGAAGTTTTGATGTGGTGGAATGGCTTAGCTGCCGTGCAAGCGAAGTGGCATTTTGACTTTCAAGCCAACACCATAAAACATCGCAGAGTGCTTTCAATACCTCGCTTAGGGCGGGAAGTTCGGAGCCATCGACGGTATCAAATTCATGAGTCCCAATATCAATGGGCAATACTTGAATATCAACGGCTCACGCACAACGCCGGACTGGGGGAATTATGAGGGGATCCGTCAGCGCCGCATTAAGGTGTGACGCGCGCTTGCCATACTGTGAGCGAAGCGAAACCGGCAAGCGTAAGGAATCACTCTTAAATGCTTTGTTATGTGAAATTTATTTAACACCAACAACTTTGCGAAGGAAAACTTCCGGGATGCCCTTTTGCAATAGTTTATATTTTTGAACTTTGCTCAATGGAGGCTCAAAACTTACTTTACCGATACTATATTCACCTTTAGAGATCCTTGCTGATAGCTTTTCACTCAAGTTAAACCATGCACCGTTATAATGATTTCTTTCAATTTCACCAGTAAGAAAGCCAATAGATTCAGCAAGCCAAAATATGGTCAGTGCTACCCCTAAATCACAATACTTACTTTCGGAAATTGCACAAATAATCTCTAATCCGTCGTCCCAATTATAATCGTTCGCTAGTTCTTGTAGAAAAAATGGATTCGACGTTTCCATAACGGCTTGCAAACCGATTGCTGAAACTTCAGATTGAGTGATCTGGACAATCAAGTCCCTTTCTTGTTGTGAAATCATGATTTATTAACACCTACAATCTAAATTATTGGGCATTTCACATAACGCCCTGTTAAGGTCATGCTTGGAGTGTTCAGGTCCCAAAGCAAAAGGAGAAGACCATGACTCAGCATAAAATCATCGGCATCGATTTAGCAAAAAATATTTTCTTTCTTGTTGAAATCGATCATAAAGGAAAAAACATCAGCCGTAAAAAACTTCAACGAAGTAAGTTGCTTAGCCATATCGCGAACCTAAAACCCTGCACTATTGCTATGGAAGCTTGTTGGGGCGCTCACTACTGGGCGCGTGAATTTGAAAAATTTGGGCATAAAGTTCTTTTATACCCTCCCCAACACGTCAAAAATCAACGCCGTAAACAAAAGAATGACTATAACGACGCTGAAGCGATTGCCGAACTAGCACTATATCAACGCGCCTACCCCGTCCCGCATAAATCCATCGAACAGCAAGACATTCAATCATTGATTCGAATGCGTAGA
>NZ_JAKJTB010000043.1:0-1232 GCF_050337565.1 Vibrio kasasachensis
CTGAGTGCAGGCAATCCTCATGCTACCCTTAAAGCTAAGTTTGTCTGCTTAATACGCTGGCGATTAAAGACAGAACAAACGGAGCTTTAAGGTAAGGCATTTCCCTTCACCTCTGCATCGATTTTTGTCTGTTTACGATGATTCAGTGCGTGTGAATGAGGAGTCCAAGGATATCCATGGACTTTGGTCACATATATAACAAGACGTTTAAATGCGACTCACAACGCGTGGCATTTTCACAGTGCGTTGATTTTAGTGATTAAGGTGTTTGCAGTTGCATTGTTATTGCGTTGTTCACGCTTTAACTTTTCGTTATGCGTAAATGGAGGAAACATGGAAAATCAGGGAAAGCTGTACTTCTTCTGTGGCAAGATGGGAGCAGGAAAATCGACCAAATCTAAGGTTGTAGCTGCTGAAAACAATGCAGTCTTAATTTCAGAAGACGATTGGTTGTCAGCTCATTATCCTTCTCAAATTCAAACATTTGACGACTACATCAAGCACTCAAACTTAATTAAGCCTTTCGTTAAAAGCCATGTTCAAAACTTGTTGAATGTTGGGGTTAACGTTGTCATGGATTTTCCCGCTAATACTGTAAGGCAAAGAGTTTGGTTTGTATCACTGTGCGTCGAAGTAGCTAGTGAGCATGAGCTGTTGTATTTAAACTTAACAGATGAGCAATGTTTATCCCAAATTGCTAAACGGCGAGTTGAACAACCAGAAAGAGCTATGTTTGACACAGAGGCTGTATTTCATCATGTGACCCAGTATTTTGAAGCTCCAGCAGCGAGTGAAAATCTCAGTCTGGTACGTGTGGGAGAATACGCATAACAAAGCGTTTAAGACGGATTCCCAACGCTTGGCATTTTCGGCTTACATCGGTTTAAGTGTTTATGTCACAATGGTTTAGGTAGGGTGGTAGCGTTGCTCACCACTTAACGCGGCGCTGACGGATCCCCTCATAATTCCCCCAGTCCGGCGTTGTGCGTGAGCCGTTGATATTCAAGTATTGCCCATTGATATTGGGACTCATGAATTTGATACCGTCGATGGCTCCGAACTTCCCGCCCTAAGCGAGGTATTGAAAGCACTCTGCGATGTTTTATGGTGTTGGCTTGAAAGTCAAAATGCCACTTCGCTTGCACGGCAGCTAAGCCATTCCACCACATCAAAACTTCTGCTAACAACGCGATGAGTAGCAGTATATCTAAACGCTTAGTACAACGGCTTCG